>CAYLWF010000036.1:0-71133 GCA_964387505.1 uncultured Candidatus Saccharibacteria bacterium | reverse complement strand
GCGAGAGCTTCTTGCTGCCGTTGAGGTTCTTCGTCCAGATTGACCTCGTCATATGAAAGACCCTTTGCCGCTAGGTACTTTTTAACCATTGGGCAGTAAGCACAGGTTTTGGTAGTAAAAATTGTTATGTTTTTGACCATGCAACACCCCTCCCCGTGAGTATATTGGCTTTTTAGTATAGCAGTTTTTATTTGAGAGACCATCACAAAACGGTACTCTCTAGTATATCTCGTGCTTGCCCTTATGTCAATCCGCGATATATTGTGTTTTTGTATACATCACACTTATATTTTAAGGAGAAAGACTATTAATTATAGTTATAATGTGTTATAATAATCTCATGTTCACCCCTGACATATATCCTCTTCGCAACAATTTAAACGAAGCGCTTGAGGTAGAGCTGACTAGCCCTGCTATGTTGAGCGCGTTTATTGGTCGTACGCTAGAAAAAGTCACGGGGGTGATCTCAGAGGCCAGATCGGTGTATGACCAAATGCCGACTATTGCTTGCGCAAACGGCAAAGATCATGAGGAGGCCACCGCGGCATATTTCTCCGGCGAGCCAAAATTGATTGATGAGGTGGTAACACGATTGATTACCCTCGAAGAAGAGGTTACAGGCCTACTAGCGCCCCGTCGTTCAAATGAGATAGTATATGTGCCGCCGTCAGAAGAAAAAGGGTCTATCCAACCGGGTATCGTACCCTACGAAAAACCAGGTATAATTCCGCGCGCCGCAACAATAAAGTTTATTCTGGCGCGTACACTTGGTGATTCATACGAAAATCTCGTGAAACAAAAAAGAATTGTTACAGATATGGGTGATACCACTCCTCATATGATGCGAAGTCAAGGCTATGAACTCATTGTAAGCACGGATTTTAACCGTGCATTTTTAGTTTGCGACGAAGAAGCCAACAGAACATTTGTATTTGACATGAGAAAGCTTGCTGAGCTTTCGTTAACTCCAGAGCAGCTCGCGAAGAGCTCAAAGCCAGAGCTCAAAAAACTTATAAAATCATACCCAAATATCGGTGAAGCGATAGTCTACAATGAAGCTGCATACGTAGATAGGATCATCGCATCATTAGCAGGTTTTGGCATTAGTTCGGTAGACGCCAGGAAGCGCATGCTCCTATCAGATGTTGAATACCCTGGCAAAGCCCCCGAAGGGTATGCTAATCTCCCTCGTATTGTGGAGCAGACCGGGATACATCGTACGACATTAGTCAAAGCTATCGGTGAGCTTTCAACAGAAGGCACGCTAGGGATTATTTTGCAGCATAGATACGGTGGCAAGCGCCCAACAGAAAGTTTCTCAACAGAGCAGCAGATTGCTATTATAGAACGCGTTTCACTGGTGTTACGCAATAGGCCCGCACCGCGTGAAGGTGATCGACATACCGCTGCTGAGCTGGCAAGTTTGTTAGGAATCTCCGAAGTGACAACACGTAAGCTTTTGACTGGACATACCGGTGATGCACAGCAAGAGTTTAATGGAGCAAAATCCGCAACCACATACGGAAAAGCTGTTCTACATTCTCTCCAAAGCCACCCACATGTCGTTCGTTTACAAAATGCGGTTGCGCCCCCAGAAGATATTTTGCCAGTATACAAGGTAGCTGGGGATTTACACATCTCGCCCGCTAGACTAAAAGCACTGATAGGTACATACCATATGCCCATTGGTACCTATAGATTTAGTACACGAGTCAGTGATGGCTTAGCGCCATACGACACTGCGTATATACAAGCCTTGCTCGAGAATGAAACGAAAGAATGCCCTCCTGTTGCCGAGGAAGAATATACTATGCCGGCTGCAGCTACAGCACTCTCTATGAGCAGCGGCACAACTATCAAAAAGATAGCTGAGTTACTCGCAAATTCAGATAAAGCTTTTGGAGACCTGCAAACTCGAGTGGCGGGCAGAAGAAAAGTGCCTACACTAACTCAACGTCAGCTATACATAGTAGGTACCTACATTGAGCAGCACGAACTTCGACGCAAAAAATGAGCTACGCGTCTATCGAAACGAGTTCGATGTCGAAAACGAGGTCGGCGTCAGCCGGAATGCCAGAGCCATATGGCGGGTTACTGCCGTAAGCCATCGCTGCTGGTATCAGCAGACGCCGGGTGCCACCTACTTTCATGCCCGGCACGCCTTGCGTCCAGCCAGCAATCACGCCCGAAAGCGGGAAGCTAATGGGTCGACCAAAATCGCGCGAACTTTGAAACACCTCACCACTCTTCGCAATCGCACCGGTGTAATGGCACGTTACCGTCGCACCCGCTGGCACTTCTTCGCCAGTACCAACAACACGATCATCACGAACGAGCTCCGCTACTGAGTCAACGGGAGTAAAGTCAGCAAGCACGGCCATTATTTCTGAATCCTTAGCAACTTAACCACGAAGACAAGGTCTGCATTTGCTGGTATAGCTCCTTGACCCGCTTCGCCATAGGCAAGATTGCTTGGTATAACGAGCCGGCGGGTACCGCCCACCTTCACCCCCTCGAGGCCTTTGTCCCAACCCTGTATTACTTGGCCACTGCCAAGCGCGAACGTAAATGCCGTGTCTTTCGTAAAGTTTTCGTCAAAGAGTGTACCATCAGCGGCGAGCGTACCATAATATTTCATGACCAGCGTATCACCGGCCTTTGCGGCTTCACCCGTTCCTGGCGTAAGGTCGGTGCTCTGCAGCTCAGTAACATCACCCTCTGGCTTAAACACCTCAGGCGCGACGAGAATTTCTTCCTTTTGCTGTACGGCCGGCTTTGGTTCGTCCTTTTTCTTTGCCATATCCACAATAACTGCAATGGTAAATGCTGAAGCCGTCACCAAAAAAACGGCCGCTCCCAAACCTGCAAAAATTCTATCGCGAAGTCGCGTTGTTGACATATGAACCCTCCATTCTTATGCCTTATAGTGTGCCACAACTACTAGGCAGTGACAAGTAAGACCGTGCTACTAGCGGTCGATTTCGTAACTTTTCAGACGTTTTTTGTCAGCCGTTGTGTGCCGCTCTTGGAGTTTGAGTAACTCAGCGTATATACCGCCACTCTTAGCCAGTTCGGCAGGACTCCCTTGTTCCTCAACCGTACCGTTTTTGAGCGTAATAATGGTGTCCGCCGACTGGATAGTGCTGAGACGATGCGCAATGATAAGCGTCGTCCGCCCCTCCATAAGTCTACCGAGCGCTTCTTGTACAAGCGCTTCGCTTTTCCCGTCTAGGCTACTGGTGGCTTCGTCGAGAATAAGAATAGGGGCGTCTTTTAGTAGCGCCCGCGCAATGGCAATACGCTGTTTTTGACCACCGCTTAGTTTCAAGCCCCGTTCGCCAATCTCAGTTTTGTAGCCTTTCTCAAATGTTTGTATAAATTCATGGGCGTTAGCCGCTCGTGCCGCTGCCTCGATCTCAGAAGGTGAAGCACCCGGCTTTGCATATGCAATATTTTCTTCGACTGTTCCGCTGAACAGGGCCGGCTCCTGGAACACTACGGCCGAAGCGACGCGCAAACTCTGTTTGGACACGCTTGCCAGATTCTGCCCATCGAGTTCAATTGACCCTAAGTTGGGCTCATACATACCGAGCAACAAACTGGTAATCGTGGTTTTACCTTCGCCGCTTTCCCCCACCAGGGCTGTTTTTGTACCCGGCTGGAGCGTAAAGGTGAGACACTTCAAAACCGGCGATTTCACTTCGTAGCCAAAGGTAACTTCGGTGAATTTTACTTCGCCCTTCACGACCCGTAGTTGTGGCAGACCATGTTCGACGGGTTCTTCTGGCTCGTCCATTGCAGCAAAATAGTCGTGCGTGTTCGCAACTGCCCGCTGACTCTGATCCACCAAAAAGCTAATGCTGAAAATAGGCAGCCGGATAAGCGCAGCGTACTGCAAGAGCAGAACCATCGTACCCAAGCTATATCGGCCATGGACAGCTTCTACGCATATGTAGGTGTAAACTGCAAGGAAAATGATATTGAGCACCAGCCGCCGCACAAAATCCTGACTGTGCCACAGTTTACTCTGCGGCCAGGTCGTGCGAACCATGTTAGCGTATCTGGACTGAAAATGTTTGAGTTCGCGCGCTTCCTGCCCAAAACTTTTGACCACTTTTACCTGACTCACCGCCTCTGCAAACCGTCCGGTCGCAGCGTCTGCATCACCATTAATACTTGCCTGGTATTCGCGCCATTTGCCACTTGTCCTAGTGGTGAGCCATATAAAAACTGGGTACAGCAGCGCCAGCATGCAAGCCACCGGCCACGAATAAAACGCGATGATTGTGAGCGATAGAACAGTACTAAATATGAACTGCAGAAAGTTGTTGCTGAAAGCCTGCGCAAACGTCGTAATTTGGTCGATGCTGCGGTTGAGCTGGTTGAGGATTTTGCCGCTTAGTTCACGGTCGTAGTACGACTGAGGCAGTCGTAGCAGGTGCTGAAAGTAGCGCTCGCTAAGCATTTTTCGGAGACGAACTTGCAGCTGATCGCCGATAACACCACCAATGTTACTAAACACGTTTTGCGCCAGGTCTGCCAAAAAAATGCCTAACACGGCCCACACGACTACTGCAACCCGTACGTCTTGCTCGCCGACAAGTTTCGTCATCTCATCTACAATGGTTTTTGTCAGTAACGGCTGCACCTGAGTGGCAGCAGCCACGAGTACCGAAAAAACTGCCACCCCGGTATAAAACCACCGCAACTCTTTCGTAAACCGTACAATACGCCACAAACTTTTCATACAAACAGTATACCCGAGCTATTCACTGACCACCCAAGTCATTCTGGGAAGTAGGTTTGCTTCAAGATATTGTCGAATGATATAAGGTGCAGAACCAGCCGCATCAAAGTTCATTGCGGCAACTTCATCCAGCGATATCCACGTAAACGCAAATTCATTGTCTGTTCGCTCTTTTTCTCTAGCGTACTCTGCGGCGTAAATATCTATCAGCCCGTGATACTGGCGACTTGGCGCAATTGTTTCGAGCGTGCCGAGGAATTCCCCCGCCGTCAGGCCGCGTGAACGCGCAATTTGTTTTGCGGCAGTGCGGCTTGGCGCCAGAAAGTAATGAAGGCCACCGGGCAACATGTATTCGTTCAATTGGTTCGCAAGAGCAGTCGTTCGACGCGAAAGAAGTACTTGACCATCACGCACAACCAGAAATTGAATGAGCGCCCGCGGGTAGTTAAGCGGCTTCGCCAGATGATAGCGCGCATTGTACAGCTGCGCCCCTTTGAGCGTGAGCCGGTATAGCTGGTCATCTTTCTCTACCACCCCCGTTTTTAGCAGTTTGCGCAGGTGGTACATGAACAGACTGTGCTCCATGTCTTCGGGTACCAGGTCGCTAAAACGCTGTTCGCCCTGCACCAGCGCGGCAATAATCTTGTCCTGGATGTGATGGTCAGTAAACGCCATGGTCATAGGACTTTATTATAATGTAGTTCTTTCAATACTACACTTACTGAGCGAAGCGAACCGCCGCTTCGTGGCGGCTTTAGGGAAGGAGGAGAGCGTGTTTCGGATTCATTCCGAAACCGCGAGGAGGGGCAAAGCTCCTCCTGAAAGATGCAGCGAAGCGAACCGCCGCTTCGTGGCGGCTTTAGGGAGGGGTGGAGAGTTTGTTCGGATTCATTCCGAACAAACGAGGAGGGGCGACGAGTCCCTCCTGAAGAAGTAAAAATGTTTTTACTAGATTATTTTTTGCCGCACCCTATACTCGTAGTTGAGGTCGGCTGAAGTACGAATCCTACGGGATTATCGCCAAGTAAGCGCTCGTCCGCGGCTGAAACCGCATGCCTTTTGAGTAAGGCTCATTTAACAACTCGCACATCGCTGACAGCCGGGCCTGCAGCCGCCAGTGCACCATTGGTGCCGAGCGGCTCCCTCGACCCACACACGCGATGTGCACTTAGAAACCAAGGAGTGTCATTATGACAAAAATAACTATCAACGAAAATCAGGTCGGTTTATCTATACGAAATGGCCGGATTGTGCGTACACTGGAGCCTGGCGTATACAAAACATACAGCTTCCGCAACGAGCAGATCCTGATCTACCCAACCTATAGCCAGTCCTACACGTTCTCACCAAACGTGCGCACGAAAGAATCTGCACAAATCTCGATTGATATGACTATCGGCGTCACCATAAACGATCCACTAAAACTCTATCTCAGCGGCAAATCCGCATACGAATGCGTCAACCAAGCAATTACTACGCAGTTATACGAGTTAACTGCTACGAAAACTTTGGCCGAACTACTTGAAAGCGGGTTGCACATCTATAAAGCAACGCTCAATCTAGCTATCAAGCCCTATGGTATAGAAGCCAAGATCGAACTGGAGCCGCAGGTGCGACTGCCGCGCAATCTTCAGAATGCTATAGATGCTCAGGAGGTTGCCCGTCAGCGCGCTAAAGCTGAGCTAGAGGAAGCGCGGGGACGCAGTGCCGTCATCCGACACTATGCAAATGTGGCTAAAGTCACAAAAGATAACCCAGATCTACTGCGTCTGCTGCTCGGCCAGAAGGCAAAGTCCATCAATGTCGCGTTTGACGCCAGCGAGAAAGCAAAACGATGAGAAAACTGTACGTCACACGGGGTATACCAGGCTCAGGCAAGAGCACCCTGCTCGCTGCCTGCGGCCTAGCACCGTACACACTTTCGCCCGACACGCTTCGGTTGAGCATGAGCGCGCCGGTACTCGACGAAACCGGTCGCATGAGTATATCCCAGAAAAACGACAAACGCGTCTGGGAGATGCTGCGCGAACTGCTAGAAGCGCGTATGGAAAACGGCGAGGTTATAGCACTAGACGCCACTCATACCACTGCTCGTTACTACAATGACTATGCCCAGTTGTCCTATCGCCACCGTTACGAAATGTACATCATTGACCTCTCGGCCGTCCCGCTTGAGCAAGCTCGCCTGCAAAACGAGCAGCGCGAGGACTTCCGAGTTGTGAATCACGCCGCCCTCACTGACATGTACGGCCGTTTGCAGACATTGGGCTACCCAAAGGGCTGGAAAGTCCTGCACACCAAGGAGGAAATTGTCGCCAGTCTGCAACACCCCATGCTGGATTTTTCGCACTACAAAACCGTCCATCACATTGGCGACATACAAGGCTGTTTTACACCGCTCGCCGAGTATGTTGCCCAGTTTCCGCTGCGCGATGACGAAGCCTATGTGTTTGTGGGCGACTTTCTTGACCGCGGCCGCGAAAACGACAAAGTACTGGACTATGTCAGCCGCGAACTAGCCGGCAAGCCAAATGTGTACTTTGTAGAAGGCAATCACGATCTCTACATTTGGCAGTGGCTCCATGGCTGGCCGGTCAAAACACGCGAGTTCAATGGCCGCACACGCCGCCAGCTGGAAGCAGCCGACCTCGACCGCACAGCCATCCGCACCTTCTTGCGTTCTATGCAACCCGCCCTGCACTACCGCTACGGCGAAAAAGAGGTCCTCGTCACGCACGCCGGACTGAGCACGCTGCCACCGAACCTTGGACTCATCAGCGCTCGCCAGTGCATACGCGGCGTCGGCGCCTACGAGCAAGTTGGCGAAATAGACGACGCGTTTGTACGCGGCACGCATGGTAACGCCTACCAGATTCACGGCCACCGCAACCGTCAGGATTACCCGCTCCGCTATAACGAGCGCTGTTTCAACCTGGAAGGCAAAGTCGAGTTCGGTGGTTCACTTCGTTGTCTACGATTAACAGATACGGGTTTTACCCCATTTGAGATTTCTAACGCTGAGGTTGCACCAGCTATGAACCACGCAGAAAACGCGACGCTCGTGCGCGAGCTGCGCAACAACCGGCTCATCAGCGAAAAAACACTGCCCGAAAACATCAGCTCGTTTCACTACCGGCCCGAAGTCATGTTCAAACACAAGTGGAGCAAGCAGACCATCACCACGCGCGGTCTGTTCATCAACACACTTACCAACGAAATCGTCATCCGTGCCTACGACAAGTTTTTCAACGTCAACGAAACGCGCCAAACCGAGTACCGTGCGCTTGCAGAAAACCTGACCTTTCCCGTCACCGCATGGGTGAAAGAAAATGGCTATCTCGGCCTTGTGGGCTACGACAGTTCGGCGGGCGACCTTGTCTTTGCCTCAAAAAGTACGACAGAGGGTGAGTTTGCCGGCTGGTTCCGCGACCTGTTTGAGTCAACATATGATGCCCGCCGCGACTACCTGGCCCGCTATCTTGAAACGCATAATGCCACCATGGTGTGCGAAGTAGTACTGCCTGCCCGCGATCCGCACATCATCGAGTACCGCCGAGACGAAATAGTGCTGCTGGAGCTCATCAAACGACAGCGCGAATACGAATCGCTTCCTGAAACAGAGCGAGACACTGTCGCGAAGCAACTTGGCATACCGCAGAAGAAAAAAGCAGTGGTACTAGACGACTGGGAGGCATTTGAAGCATGGCACAAAACCATCCAGGGGATGGGTTACCTGTTTGACGGTAAGGAGATTGAGGGTTTTGTACTCGAAGATGCCGCCGGCTGGCATGTGAAAATAAAGCTCGACTACTACACGTTCTGGAAACAGCTCCGCAGCGCGCTCGACCAGCTACAGAAAGGTAAACAACCCAAAGTGCCAGCCCACAGCTCCTACCCAGAAGAAGCCGCCCGCGTCATCGCCTTCATGCAACAGCTCCCGCCCGACCGCCTCGCCACCCTCCACATCACCACCCTCCGCACCCTCTACCTCGCAAACGAAAGATAGGAAAAATGTAAACGCAAGGCGCTTGGCTACTGACCCCATTCTTCGCCAAATAAACTCGCCTGTTCAAGTACGAGGTCGGTTGCGATCTTTTGCTCATCAGGCGGGTAGCCGTACTCGCGAAGCAAGCGCTTTACTTCGACACGGAGCCGCGCCTGCGCATCGAGACGAAGCGTCCAATCTACAGTTACATTTGCACGTACCCGCTGCACAAGTATGGCTGCAAGTTTGCGGAGCTGATCATCGCCCATCACTTCACGCGCACTGCCGTTTGCTGCCAGCGCATCATAAAACGCCACTTCGTCGGGACTAAGACCCAGTTCTTCGGCTTCCTTTTCGCTGTCTCGAATCTTGCGGGCAATATCTATGAGCTCTTCGAGAACATGTGCCGCCTCGATACTGTTGTTTTTGTACCGCGCAAGAGCTTGTTCGAGCATGGCACTAAACGAACGAGCCTTGACCGCATTTGTCGCAAACCTCACCCGAACTTCGTCGTTGAGTAATTTCTGTAGCGCTTCGACAGCAAGGTTTCTGCGTTCCATGCCGCGTATTTCAGCGAGAAATTCTTCGCTCAGAATTGAGAGGTTTGGCCGCTCCAGTCCTGCCGCTGCAAATATATCTACCACGCCAGCTGGTGCGATGGCTCTATCGACAATCTGGCGGATCGCTGCATTATAGTCTTCGGCGCTCATGCCTTTCTTTTCACTGATTTTCGCAAGCCGAGCTTTCACTGCTTGGAAAAACGCAACATGCCCGCGAATGGCAAGTGCATCGGCATGCGGGACACTGAGCGCAAACGCTTTGCTCAGTTCGACCACATGCTGCTTGAGCCGCTTTTCGCCATTTTCGAGCCCGAGTACATACTCCTGTGCGTCAAGTATGATTTGCATTTGCCGGTTTGTGTCTGACGAAAAATACTGCTCGTAGTGAAACTCACTGAATATATCACGCAGCACCTCAAACTTCTCTTTCATGACTGCCACAGCTTCTGTCTGGTCAAGTGTTGGCCGTCCCTCACCGCCGCTCACTGTGTAGGTTTCGAGCGCCTCGCGTAATGCTGCCGCTACTCCTAAGTAATCGACGACGAGCCCGCCCGGCTTGTCATGGTACACACGATTGATGCGGGCGATCGCTTGCATGAGGTTGTGGCCCTTCATGGGCTTGTCAAGATACATCGTGTGCATACTCGGCACATCAAAACCAGTCAGCCACATATCACACACGATGACAAGTTTCAGGTCAGAATCATTTTTCTTCATCCGCTCCGCTAGGCGTGTGCGTCGTTCTTTATTGCGAATGTGCTGCTGCCACTCCAGCGGATCGCTTGCACTACCGGTCATGACGACTTTTATGAAGCCCTCGTCGTCGCTGGCACCATGCCAGTCGGGTCGCAGTTGGATGATGGCATTGTAGAGCTCTGTCGCAATCCGCCGACTCATCGTCACAATCATGCCTTTTCCGTCCATAACTTCGAGGCGCGACTCAAAATGTCCGACGATGTCATCGGCAATTCGCTGTACACGCTTGCTATTGCCCACAATCGCTTCGAGCTGCGCATTGCGTGCTTTGTATTCTTCGGCTCTATCTAGCTCTTCAGCTTCGAGCAGCTCATCGATTTCCTTGTCCATGTTGAGGCGCATCGACGCGTCGATGTCGAGTTCTATGAGGCGACTTTCATAGTAGATAGGAACCGTCGCACCATCTGCCACGGCCTGTTGTATGTCGTAGACATCGATGTAATTGCCAAACACGGCTGGGGTACTCTTGTCTTCGTGCTCGATCGGCGTACCCGTAAAACCGATGAAACTGGCATTTGGCAACGCTTGGCGAATGTGTTTGGCGAAGCCGTCGATGAAGTTGTACTGGCTACGGTGCGCTTCGTCTGCCATGACGACGATGTTGCTGCGGTCACTGAGCATCGGAAAATCGTTTGTACCGTCATCTGGGAAAAACTTTGCGTTTGTCGTGAAGATTATTCCGCCTGCTTCACGGCGCAGTAGTTGCTGCAAGTTATCGCGACTGACCGCCTGCTGTGGTGTCTCGCGCAGCAAATCTACGCAGTTACTAAACGTGCCAAAGAGTTGATCGTCCAGATCGTTTCGGTCTGTCACAACCACGATGGTTGGGTTGCGTAGCTCCGGCTCAAGCATGAGTTTGCCGCTATAAAACACCATACTGAGCGACTTGCCCGACCCTTGGGTATGCCACACCACACCGACGCGGTGATCACCGTCTGGCTGGGTCGTATGTAGTGTCGAGTCGACCGCTTTTGTCACCGCCCAGTACTGGTGATAGGCGGCAAGCTTTTTGATGTAGCTGTGGTTTTGCTCGTCTCGCTCAAACACTACATAGCTTCGCACGAGATCAATCAAGCGC
Source organism: uncultured Candidatus Saccharibacteria bacterium (assembly GCA_964387505.1). GTDB lineage: Bacteria > Patescibacteriota > Saccharimonadia > Saccharimonadales > UBA4665 > JAGXIT01. Next base: position 60,007 of record CAYLWF010000036.1, on the reverse strand, counting down.
GCTGGGTCGCAGGCGCCACGGAGCAGCACTTCCAGCATCGGCACTTTGTCATGTTCCTTGCTGCCGTCGATGGTTTTCCAGGGCAAAAACCGTTCGTAGTTGCTACTGAGTGTGCCCATTTCGGCATCTATGCCGTCGCTAATGATAAGTAATTCGTTGAAACGAAACAGCGCCGGGATCTCAGCCTTGTATGTTTGCAGCTGGTTGTATGCCGCCCTCAGGCTGGCTTTTTCCTCAGTGGGGTCTTTGAGCTCTATGACGCCGAGCGGCAAACCATTCACAAATAGCACGATGTCCGGTCGGCGATGATAATCGCCCTGCATCATAGTGTATTGATTGACTGCCACGAACTCATTGTTGCTCGGGTTTTGGGTGTCGAGCAGCCAGACTTTATTTGCCCGTAGCTCCCCGTTTTCGTCCCGATATTCTACGTCCACACCATTCACGAGCAGGTTGTGAAAGTCACGGTTATCGAGCAAGAGCGACGGCTCAGACGTGCGCACCACGCGCTTGATCGCTTCCTCGCGTGCAGACTGCGGCACCTGCGGATTTATCCGCGCTACTGTCCCTGCAAACCGGCGGTTCAGCACTGCGTCAGTATATGTTCGTTCCCCCGACCCCTCCGGCCCCAACTCCGGCCCATGCAAAACCCGCCAGCCCAAACCCGTCAGTATCTCCAACGCATTCTTTTCAACTTTATCTTCGGTCATTTGAGGTAATTATACTATACTGTTAGTGGAACCTTTATTGTCAGTGGCTAGCGTTACTAATAAGTGTCAACCTTAATCTGGGTATTGCTTGCCCGAGGAAGGAGGTGTGTATGAATAAAGACGTAATAATCAGCATGAATACAACCGTAGGCGCAGAAATTGTAACGAAAAAAGCTAGGGCGGCGGTAACGCTTGCCACCGATAGTAAGCAGCTATGTTATGATTAATGCATAAGCGTAATGATCTGACATGGTAAATAGAATACAAATAAATTCAGATACACTCTCGTACTATATAGGGGAGTCAAAAATCTCCTTCGATATACTTCAGGAGAAGATATCTGATTTTGACAAATTTCTGACCGGGGATAAGCTGCCTACTTATAATCAGCTCGAAAAGATTGCAGGACTTCTTAAAGTACCGACTGGGCTTTTGACATTGCAGCGCCAAGTCAATATTAACACTCAAAGAATATCATTTCGGACCCCCAATTCGGCTGTAATAGACGGGATGAGTGCGGAGTTACGCGATACAATTATCGAGATGCAAGAAAAACAAAGTTTCTTGCAGGAGCAGATTGATGATACCGTGCAACTCTCTGGCAATCAGTCAATAATACCAAAAGATTACATGGCTATCGCTGAGGCTATACGTAGTAAGCTTCGAATACCAATCAACCACCTTCCGGAGTCAAAAGATAATCCCATTCGTTACTTTCGCGAAAAAGTATCTGGAATCGGTGTGTTCGTGTTCTTTAATGGAAAAATACGTGACAATACACATCGGCCACTTAACGCAAAAGAATTTCGCGGCTTCTCTCTCAAGAGTGCCAAGGCGCCAATTATATTTGTCAATCAGAAAGACAGTCCTAATGCACAGCTCTTTACTCTTATCCATGAGCTAGTTCACCTATTCGTTGATGAGGAGGGGATCTCGCATAAGGACGAACAGCACGACTATGACCACACTCAAGCAGAGGCGCTCATTAATCGAGTAGCGGCAGAGATACTTGTTCCTAAAGTGCTATTTGAAAAAGAGACCAGCCTAGATGTTGAGAGCTTATCCATCGAATATAGAGTTAGTCGTTATGTCATTGCTCGCCGCCTATTTGATCTGAAGAAAATTGAAAAAGCTGATTATGAAAAGCTGGTCAAATCGCTAAAATCAGATACTCCTCTGCGCAAAAAGTCAGACGGCGGCAATTACAATACAAATATCAAGTTTCGAATCGACTCAACCTTCTATCGATTTGTTCATAATGCAATTATGCAAGATCGGGTTTCCTACACCGAAGCATTCCGGCTAATCGGCACTGGCTATAAAGGGTTCAAGACGCTTGAGAGAGAGTTGATGTAGGAATGAAGAAATATCTTCTCGATACAAATATCTACGCTGATGCCTATGAGCGATACTACCTAAACGAGTACTTCCCAACTTACTGGGAAAAGTTTTCGACAATCATCAACGAACACGTAGTCATTCCAAAGATCGTCAAGGATGAGATAACGAAAAGTGACTGGTTTCAGCAATGGCTCAAGGATAATTACAGTGATAGCATAATTAATCATCGAAATTATGCACAACAATGGCAGACCATCCTGGAGTTCATCCAGTCCTGCGGGCTCTATAAAGACAAGGCACTCACCGATCAGTCAAAAGGCTGGGCAAACGAAAATATTGCAGACCCTTGGCTTATCGCCATCGCAAAAGAGGATGATCTGATCATCGTGACCAATGAGACCAGGAATCCTAATCTGGGCAAAGGAAGCGTAGTGGGGGCGGCTAAAATACCTGATATATGCGATCGGCAAGATATACGCTGTATGGGTCGAAATGAATTTTTTGGTGAGATAGGGTTGCTAGTCTAGCTTTAGCTTTACCTTTCCATTTATCAATCGGGGGAGGAGGGTGTCGCGGAGGAGGGTGAGGGTTTGGATTTGCTCATAATGTGCAGATATATTTTGAAAAAGCGGCTCCGCTTGTTCATAGAAACTTTCAAGAACATTTGTTGGGGGGAGTTTCATTCTCATCATTTTTGTCTCAACTGGGCTGAGATTCAATTGCGCGGTTCCTCGCGACATTGCTATAAGCTTATCTTTGAAATGTTGTTGCCTAAACATAAAATACGCAAACGAATTCTCACCATCCCTCCCCTCAAGTTTTGCGACTCGCTGATTCAATAACAGGTTTTTACCGTTCACTACACAAACTCGACCAACATTTCCCGTGAGCGAAAGTAAGATGTCACCTGTTTTTAAGTGAACATAGTCAGGTATTTTCGAAGGTACTTCCGCGATATGGTCTGAGCATTCGGAGACAAAACTGCCATCTTGCACATTCTTGATCGTCACCAGCCCGTACTTACCATCAAACTCAAAGTCTGTTCGCTTGAATGCATAGCCGGAGTAAACATTCACCAGATCAGCAATAGTTCCTTCCTCCCACTTCTCTGCATCAGAATTATCGATGAAATAATGGCGAAAGAGCGCTTACCCCATTTGCTCCAGCGTTTCATTCATCTTCCGATTCAGCTCAATCTTCTCGTCAATCGTCTCCAAAACATCCGCGATTTTCTTTTGCTCATCAGGTGTTCGTTTGATGATTTGCTTGGCATATGCAACCTCTCTATTCAAACCCGGAATCGCGCTATGTGAATTTAGGAGATTCAAGCCGAGAGTCTTAAGCTGATAGTACCAGTATTTTAGGCTATCTTCTTCGTTCCTGAGTTTCACATAATATGTTGTGTCAATTGGCCAGAAGTCATCGTCAGTCCATATAACCTCGCCGACCGACCCTTTGCGTCCAACAATAATTCCAGGTCCTTGAACAAATGATTTCTCGTGTGTATCTACCTGTCCATTTGAACCAAAGACAGGGAAGCGCCCATGAACACGAGAACGCTGCGGCAGTCCCTTGCCGTATGCAAGCTCTATTTCTCTACCAAGCAAAACAGTCTGGGTCATTTTTTATCCCCATTTATTGCGCCGATCTCTCTGTAGATAGCAATAGGCATAATCTCGAATTCATTATTACCAGAAACCTGCAACTGCTGCTTCATGTTGTCAAAAGCTGCGTTCATATCCTTGATCGCTTGCGTGATTGGATCAGTACTATTATCATCTTCTGGCTTAGCTTGTTTTTGAATAACCATACCTACCACTGTCCACTCCTCGGTCAGTAAGTCCTCCGAGCTACCAATAAGACCGGTCCCCTTAAACTGTAGGAGTTCTTTTTGTAATCGTGTCTTAAATTTCACTTCACCGTCAATATAGCCAAGGGTGTAAATTTCCGATCCAAAAATCATATCAATCACTTTGCTCATACTCTCAAACTGCTCGATTTGCTGCTTATCGGATTTTTGCTGTTCTTTTCTTTGGGATTTGGTGTACTGACTATCCCTTGATTGTAGCCTGCTAATAAGCGGCATTAAATTCGCAAACAAACTCACTTTTTCTGACATTTCTTGATAATCAATGAGTCTCAACTGGCACTTAATTTTCACGAGAGGCCCTTCAAGGTCTTGCTCTTGAAGAAAATGTTGTTTTATGATTTCTTTTTCAAAAATGTCATAGAGAGCCAGATGGAGACTCTGAGTTTCAGAGATACTTTTTTCGGTCAGCACTTTCGCTTTCGTTTTTGCTATCACCTCAATACCCAAGGACGCTGCAACATCTTCTGCTTTTCTGCCATTTATGGTTCTTGTTTCGGGAAGACCGTTGTAGAATTGTGCGACAAATGACCTGACACGCTCGAAATCAAGATATAGAAAATCTTTAAGAGTGATGAGTTGCCTTGCTTCACTATTGTCTGGGTGACGCAATTTTGAAAGCCAGAATTTCATTTCTTTCCTTTCAGATTTTTTTGCGTGGCTTTTAGCTCGTCAAGGTATGACTTTTCGACTTCACTGAGTGTCTTGGCTTTGTACTTTTTGCACTCTAGCTTGGCTTTGCGTTCGGCTTGCGCGTGGCTGATATTGCCAGCGTCGGTGAGCAATTTGCGACCAGTTGATTTCATTATTGTGTCAAGTTCGTGGATGTAATCTGCCATGTACATCGGCTTGTGTTCGATGGCGTTTATCTCAGCGATATCAAAGTATGCAGACACGAGGTTGTTGAGCACCTTGAGCTCGTCGATAGTCAGATAGTTTTTTGCAACCATGGCTTCTGCTTGGGTAGGCTGGGCACCACGAAATGTCGTCAGACCAGCAAACGGCTTGTCACTATCGACACGCATATAGATGACTTCACTGGCAGTATTGCCATGCGCGGCAAAATGCACTTTGTTTTGCACAATTTTGAAAAATTTGAGCGACTCTTGGCTGGTAGGGTCGTAGTCTATCGCGGTAGCATACAGGTCAAGCACCTGACGGTACATGACCTTTTCACTACTGCGAATATCACGAATCTCTTCCAGCAACTCTTTCCAGTAATTGCCGCCGCCGTTTTGTTTGAGTCGATCGCTGTCTATAGTAAAGCCTTTGACGATATATTCTCGCAAGCGCTGCGTCGCCCAGATACGGAACTTGGTAGCGATTTGCGATTTGACACGGTAGCCGATGGAGATAATCATATCGAGATTGTAGTGGTCAATGTCACGCGCCACTTCGCGACCACCCTCCATACGAACTGTTCGGAATTTCCGAACAGTTGCCGCTTCCTTAAGTTCTCCTTCGGCATAAACGTTACTGATGTGTTCGCTAATATTTGCCTTGCTAGACTGAAATAAGTCGACAAGCTGAGCCTGTGTCAGCCATGCAGTTTCACCCTGAAATTTCACGTCTATACGTGGCTTCCCATCATCACCTACATAGACAACCATCTCGCCGTCTGGTCCATCGATGCTCATAATTCGATCTTCTCCAGATTCTTTTTTATCTTTTCCTCTAACTCGTGGCTTTTGGCGAACTGTTCGTTGAGTTCGGCGGTGAGGCGCTGCATTTTCTCGGCGAAGGCTTCGTCGTCTTCTTCGACTGCTTCGCTCCCCACATAGCGGCCGGGCGTGAGCACATAGTCGTGCTCTTTTATCTCGGCAAGCTCGGCGACTTTTACAAAGCCGGGCACGTCTGCGGTTGCGCCTGTTTCACGGAACTCATGGTAAGCACTGGCGACTTTGGCTATGTCTTCGTCGGTTAGCTCGCGGTTACGACGGCTAATCATGCGGCCGAGATTGCGGCCATCTACGAACAGTACTTTGCCGCTACGGTTTTTACGGTCACGCGCAATAAACCACAGGCACGCCGGAATACCCGTGTTGAAAAAGAGCTGGCTCGGGAGCGTGACAACACAGTCAACCAGGTCTGCCTCGACCAAGTTTTTGCGTATGTCTCCTTCACCGCTGCTTTGACTACTCATACTGCCATTTGCCAGCACAAACCCGGCAGTACCTGTTGGTGCTAGGTGATGGATGAAGTGTTGTACCCACGCGAAGTTGGCATTACCAGTCGGCGGAGTACCATACTTCCAGCGCACATCGCTGCGTAATGATTCCCCGCCCCAGTCACTAATATTGAACGGCGGGTTGGCGATGACATAGTCAGCCTTGAGATCGGGCAGCTGGTCGTTGTGCAATGTGTCTCCGTACTTGATATCTGCGCCGATACCACGGATCGCCATATTCATCTTTGCCAGCCGCCAAGTGGTTTGGTTCGATTCCTGACCATACACCGCTATGTCGCCCGCGCGACCTTTGTGATCCTCGATGCATTTTTCAGACTGGACAAACATGCCGCCACTGCCACAGCACGGGTCATAGATACGCGCGCCAGGTTGAGGTGCAAGCATTTCGACAAGCAAACGCACGATGGAGCGAGGCGTGTAAAATTGACCACCGCGCTTGCCTTCGGCATCGGCAAACATACCCATGAAGTATTCGTAAATGCGCCCGAGCAGGTCTTTGCTCTCATGACCCTCAGCAAACGTGATGTTTGTAAAAGTGTCTATCAGTTCGCCGAGACGACGCTTGTCGAGACGCTCTTTTGCGTATTCTTTCGGCAAAACACCTTTGAGTGACGGATTGTCTCGCTCGATGGCATCCATGGCATTGTCGACGAGCACGCCAATGGTCGGCTGCTTTGCGTTCGATTTGATGTTGTCCCAGCGCGCCTCCACAGGTACCCAAAACACATTGTCCATGGTGTATTCGTCGCGGTCTTCGGGGTCGGCATTTGGCGTGTTTTCGAGCGCTTTGTGCTTCGTGTCGAAACTATCGGAAACGTACTTGAGAAAGATGAGCCCCAGAACAACGTGCTTGTACTCCGCGGCATCCATATTGTTGCGTAGCTTATCTGCCGCCTGCCAAAGTTTGGTCTCTATCTCTTGAATATCCATGCGCACATAAACCTCCGTCAGCCCTTAGTATAGTCCGCAACGGTGGTATTTGCTAGGTTGGGTGCGTCTTGCCGTTTACTTTTGGGCGCTTGCGAGGGTGTCGAGGTAGGTGGTGACTTCGGTGTCGGTGAGGCTGCGGAGGTAGTTGGTAGCTTTCAGGCGAAGGGTGATGGTTTTTTCTGTAGCACCTTCGGCTTGGTAGATGTCCAGTGGACTTAGCTCGAGCGAAAGTTCTTCGCTACGAAGGCTGGTAAGCGCCTGGTCGGCGGCAGCAAAAACATCGGCAAATGGCGTACCGGCAGACACTTTCAGCGAAATGTCCTGGGTGACGTGCGGGAAGCGCGAAAGCGGCACGTAGGCTTTAGGCTGGAATGTACGCAGGAACGACTGGAACACCTCGAAGCCTGCGGCACCTTCGGGGAGCTTGAAGGCACGGCGGGTTGCGGCAGCAAATTCACCGACCACGCCCACAAAGTTTTCACCCTGAAACAGCACAGCGGAACGCTCTGGGTCGAACGGCTTCACCAGCTGCGCAAAGATAGCGTGTTCGCTCGTGTCGTAATCTTGCAGCGGCACATAGCCCAGATTTGGCGCAAGTGCCTCGACGTAGCGGCGAGCGGTGTAGTAGGCGGCCTGCGGCGACTTTTTTGCTGCGTAGACGAGCGCGAGGCGTTCGTATTCGCGGGGCAAACCTTCATCGTCTAGGTCGCCTTTGCGGTGAGCTTTGCCGAACTCATAGAGGGCAAATTCGTCGTGACCGGCCTTGATGTTTGCATGTACATGTGCAAGCAGACTCGGGGTAAGGCTGAGGCGGTAGTACTGCAAGTCTGGACTGAGCGCATTGCCAAGGCGGAAGGCTTGACTCGGGTCTTGGCCAGCCGCTTTCAGGACACGTTCGTGCACAAAACTGTAGGTTTTTACTTCATTTGCACCGGCGCTAGAGAGCATTTGGCCTATTTTTCGCTTCATTTCTAGGTTTGCGTTTTTGGGAGCTGGCTGTATAGAACGCTCCGGAAGCTCGTGCGGCAACTTGTCAAACCCATACAGCCGCCCTATCTCTTCCACGACATCTTCTGGATCCTGAATATCCATGCGCCAAAACGGCATGTTTACGTGGAGTTCGTCGTCATTATCCTCTGCGTCATCAGGGTCCCAGCCGCAGTCTTCGCACAGCGGAAACTCGACGTTGCCGAGCAGCTGTACCATGTCGTGCTTGGACATGTTTATGCCCAGCCGTTCACGGATAAATGCTGGCAGCATGCTGAGCGTCGGTACCATTTCATTTGCCTCAATCGGCTGGGTCAACTCATCTGTGCGAGCATCAAAAACAGTGCTTGCCTGCTCGCCGCCCGCCAGACTCAGCATCATACGCAGCGCAAAGTCTACGCACACGGGGTTTTGCAAGGGTGACTGACCCTTATTGAACCGCGTTACGGCGTCGGTAAAGAGGCCATGGCGCATGCTGGCTTTACGGATGGCGTACATGTCGAAGGTGGCGCACTCGAGCACAATGTTTGTCGTGCTGGCCGAAACTTCGCTGTTGCCGCCGCCCATGACACCACCCATGCCGACTGGCCCTTCGCCGTCCACGATAACAATGTCGTCTTCGGTCACCTCATACGTTTTGCCATTCAGCAGCGGCAGTTTTTCGCCTGTTTTACCCATACGAACACCGAGCGTGTTGCCGCGCAGTTTGTCGTAGTCGTAGGCATGAAGCGGCTGAGCGGTGAGGAGCATGACGTAGTTTGTGATGTCGACAATGTTGCTGATGGGTTTGCTGCCCATGCGAACAAGCGCACACTGGAGCCAGAATGGGCTCGGTTTGACCGCAACACCTTTCACGGCCACCGCCATAAAACGCGGCACTTTTTCCTTCGCCTCGTTGAAAACCCGTAGGCCTAGTGCTTTCTGATCGCGACTCGCGACTCGCGACTCGCCCGAACGTACCACTCTGGACTCTGGAATCTATGGCCCAATATACCAGCTATCTCACGAGCAACACCCAGTTGTCCAAAGCAGTCGGGACGGTGGGTGAACATTTTGTTTTCTATGTCGATGATGGTGTCGTTGAGACCGAAGGTTTCGGCGAAATCTAGGCCGGATTCGAGTTTCGAGTCGCGAGTCTCGAGTCGCGGCAAGTCGGCTTCGGTAATCTCTAGGATGCCATCGTGGTTTTCTCCTATAGCGAGCTCTGCAGGACTGGCGAGCATGCCGTTACTTTCCACGCCGCGAATTTTGCGCACGTCAAGCACAAAGGGATCTTTGTCATAACTCGCCGGCACGGTGTTTCCGGGTGGGAGCCAGGCGGCGAACATGCCGGCATGGACGTTGGGGGCACCGCAGACAACTTGAATAAGGCCAGACGGCAGACGGACGAGTGAAGACGGAAGAGCGTAGTTGCCCGGGTCGATTTCGCAGACGTGCAAGTGGTCGCTGTCGGGGTGCGGTTCACACGAAACAACTTTCACAATGACAATGTTCTTGTACTTGTCGCTCAGGTCAGTCACCTGCTCGACACCACCCAGCTGCGCCCCAATCCTTTTGACTAGCTCTTCCGTAGGCGGCAACTCAAAATCTATGTATTGTCGAATGGTGTTTAACGAAACCTTCATCGGATAACTCCAGACTGAAGACTGGCGAGTGAAGACTGGCGATATATCATAGACGTTCCTTTGTTGCTTTTATGAGTCCTACGAGTAGTTTTTCCGCGTTCTCGGCGCTAGAAACGAAATCTCGAAAAGATTCGTCTGACATGAAATGCAAATCTCGGGAGATCATAACCTGACTCTGCAGTTCCGTTAATGACCCGTGTGCCATGACATAAAAATGCAGTCTATCTTTCATTGTTGCCCTGTTGAATCCTTCGGCAATGTTTGAGGAAACCGAGACTGCGGCGCGTCTCATCTGATTTGTGAGTCCAAACGTTTCAGTGCTAGGGAAAGACTCGGTCGATGCATATACGCACAGGACAAGCATCCTGCTCGCCTGCCAGGCTTTCAGGTCGGTAAACTTTTCTATGCGTTTTTTCTCTTCCGTCTTCACTCGTTCATCTCCCGTCTTTCTAAAACTGCCTCAAGAAGTCTAGTTTAGCGCTTTCGAAGTGGCGGACGTCTTCGACAGCGTGCTTCATCATGACGAGGCGGTCGACACCGCAACCAAATGCAAAGCCAGTGTAGACGGCCGGGTCAATTTCTGCCGCACGGAGCACATTTGGGTGAATCATGCCGCAGCCAAGTAGTTCGATCTTGCCTTCGTGTGAACACACGCTACAGCCTTTGCTGGCACAAAACGGGCAGCTCAAGCCGAATTCGAAACTCGGTTCGGTGAACGGAAAGTAGAACGGGTTTACATGAACGTCAAGCGTCTGACCATAATATTCCTCTAGAAACGTTTTGAGCGTGGCGATGAGCATGCCAGCGTGCACGCCTTTGGCCACGTAGACACCCTCAAGCTGGTAAAACGTGTGCTCGTGACGGGCGTCGACGTCTTCGTTGCGAAAGACGCGGTCCGGCACAATGGCAGCAATGGCCTCGCCTGCTTCTAAGTTTTTGTAGTACTTGCGTAAAACGCGGTTTTGCATGGTGCTGGTATGCGCGGGCGCAATGTATGGGTCGCCGTCTGTATCTGTCTCCACGGTCATGAAAGTGTCGTAGTCGTCGCGCGCCGGGTGACCCTTGGGGAAGTTGAGGCTTTCAAACATGTGATACTGGTCGTCTATCTCGCGGGACTCTTCTGTCACAAACCCCATGCGGCCAAATATGTCGATAATACGCTCTATTTCTTGCGCGAGCGGATGGCGACTCCCCTGCTCCGCAGGGAGCAGTGTAGGTGTGGGCGCATTCACGTCCATCGGCGCTGTGACATCGATGGGCGCTCGAGATTCGAGATTCGAGATTCGAGATTCATCAACTTGTGCTTGCAGCTCATTTTTCAGCTCATTTAGCTCACGACCGAAGGAAGCTTTCACTTCATTTGGCAAGGTGCGGATTTGCGCATAGAGCGCACCAAGCTCTGGCGCACGCAAAATAGCTGCCTTGTCTTCTAGGCCTTCAAGCCGCTCTAACAATAGTTCGGCAGCCTTCGCAATATCAGCGTTTTCGTAACTCATTGGGTTTTAGTATACAGAATGAATCATGCAGAATGAAGAAAGTAGCGCGCTAGTACAAAAATCACGAGCGGCTTGTAGGAAGCCGCTCGTATACTTCTGCCTATAAGCCTATAAAGGCTACAGCATTGCGTCGATATCTTCGTCTAGGGCTGAAGTATCGAGGCTCGTTTGAAGCTCTTTGTCGGTATCATCAAGCGTGGTATCTGCTTGCTTGAGATCTGGCACCGCATCTACCGTTTGCTGTGTAGTAGAAACTGGTTCTTTTTGCTTCGTTTGTGATTTTGTGACCGTATAGCCCACAAAACCTACTACCGCCACGACAACCACAAGTAGAACAGCAACGATGTGTCCTGCGCCGCGTTCAGAGTGAGAAAGTGCCATCATTGATTCCCTCCGTCTGTTGCGCTCGTAGTGCTCGCACTACTGTCGCCTGAAGTACCTCTAGGCGTTGATCCATCTGTGTCATCAGTAGTATGCTTGGCCTGCGCAAGCGCAACAACCATGTCTTTCAGTGCCTTCCGATAATCATGCAGCGCTGTGCGTGTTGTTTTAGCCGCTTCGCGAACTTCACTCAGTTTCACGACAGTTTCTGGGTCGCTGCAATCAACATTAACAGCTAACGTCTTCAGGGCAAGCATAGCCGTTTCAGCTGCACTCTTTTTTGCTTCGGCGGCAGCCGTAAGACTGGCAAAACCCTGTGGGCTCAACCCTTCGGCTGTTGCATAACCAACGATACGCTTCTGTACCGTGACAAGCTTGTCATAATGCTTCTGTGCTGCTTGATTGAACGCTGCGAGTTTGTTTTCTATAGCGTTCTGACGATTTTCGCAAACTTGCTTGCGTTTTTCTTCAGCAAGCTCTTTGCGTCCTTCTTTCTTCTGCTCAAGCTCTTTTTTTGCCTCTTGTCTCAGTTCGACAAGCCGTGATTTGACTCGCTGAGTACCACTTTCATGGCCGGAACGCTCCGTTTCTTGTTCTTGATCCTGTTCATTCGCAGGCTCTTGAGCCGTCGTTTGCAGTACTGAATCATCTTGCCCTTCTCGAGCACTTACCGACGGTGCGGCAACAAGCAAGACCACAGCTGCAAAACTAAGTGCAGCAAGGACAAATGCAAGTCTTTTTCTAAATAATGTTGTGTGTTGCATGCGAGATTTCCTTTGACTTACGTCTAGTATGTGTGCGTAGTATACCAAACTGCTTACGTATGCAACACCTTTTCTCTAAATGCACAGATAAAGCGCAGTACAAAATACAACATTACTGCATTGGGGAAAGCGCATATATGGCACTGAGGTCACGGTAGAGGCCATCATAGTCAAGACCATAGCCTATGACGAACTCCGGACCTATGTCGAAACCAACGTAAAAAGTATCTCCAAGATCGCCAGCTGGTACGGCGAGCTTCTCAGGCTTGCGGAGGAGCGCAGTCACTGCCAACGTAGCCGGTTTTTGCGCCTTGAGCTCCGCTATGAGCACACTGAGTGTCTTCCCCGTGTCAATAATGTCTTCTACAACAAGCACATGTTTGCCAGTAACTGGGTGAGTGAGGTCGCTTATTTTCTTCACCTCGCCGGTTGAGCCAGTGCCATGATAGCTCGCCAGGTGAATTGTATCTGAGGTCATAGCCTTACCCACGGTGAAATTTGCCTCCGCAACCGCAAGACGCAACGACGAAGAAAAATGAAGTGAACCATTTAGAACGGTTACCGTATGAAGACCGCCTTTTTGTGCGTATGCCGCTGCTATTTCAGCTGCCAGTGACCGAATGCGCTCCTGAAGTTGCTTGGCCGTAAAAAGCTCCTTTGCCTGCATTTTCGTCTCGCCTACCATCACCCCGTCATCAAATCCGCTCATAAGACACACCTCACTTAACAGTTATATATGAAAGCAGTATACTACTACCCATGGGAAATTTCAGTTCAGATAATCAAGGAATCGAGAAAAGCAAAGCCTGCTTTGATTTTTCGAGTACCACTGATTTCCAAAGGAGGTATAGATAATCATGGCAATGTTCTCCTTCGATATTGTCAGTGAATATGACAAGGCGGAAATGAACAACGTCTTCGACCAGAGTTTACGCGAGATAGCCAGCCGCTATGATTTTAAGGGCACACCAGCCGAACTAGCGTGGCTAGATGATAAAAAGGGCTTCAAGGTAACTGGAAACGGCGAATGGCAAATAGACGCCATTCTTGACATTGTCCGTAAAAAACTGAGCGCCCGCGGCCTGAGCCAGAAAGTGCTCGACACCTCACGCGAGATGGTCGAGTCAAATCTGAAGACAACCAAAGAAGTGCTCTTCAAAGCCGGCCTAGACCAGGACAAGGCCAAAACGCTCACCAAACTCATCCGTGACACGTACCCTAAGGTAAAAACGCAAATTCAGGGCGACACTGTGCGCGTCATGAGCGGCGGCAAAGACGATCTGCAAGCCGTCATGACCCTCCTCCGCTCCCGCGACGACCTCGACTTCCCCCTCACTTTTACAAATTACCGCTAGTATCTCTAATCAAGGTTAGAGACTTACGAGCCGGAAAAACAATCTGCTCGCCATAGCGCGTCAACAAAGTAATATCTTCCTCTAGTATGGGGACATCCTCTGCAATACCCTTGGTTGGAGCGGGCTGCATCGCAGCTAGACAGAGCTGCGGTATAGCAAACTCTTTCCCAATAACACTTTCTGCTTCGCCCCCTATGGTAATACCTTTGCCAAGCAATCGTATAATTCGGTCTACCGGCCTCGTAGTCCCTGGCATCGACTTGATAGTTCGCGCATATGATTTTGCATGTTTGATGTACTCTGGAAGTCTTTCTTCGCGACTGAGATTAGCCGCCTGAATCATACCAGTATTGACTTCATCGTGCTCAAGTCCGCCCTTAAGCTTCTGCTCAAATTGCGAGTAGGCCAGCATATCGCGACCAACCACCTCCCTTGGATTCATGATTGGTATAAAAAGCTGCCAAAAAGCATTGAATTGGAGCTGTGACCACCCCGTATCGCCCATGTCGGCAGATAGTGCCAGGTTCCTACCTTCAATATCGCCTTTTTTCTCAAGCACTGAACACACTAAACGTGCTGATCGCGTATTTGCCATGATGATCTGCGCCATATCGAGCCCAGGGATACTGGCATGCCCTGCCGTCGTAATTGCCGTACTACCATAGTCTATGACCCGACCGAGGTTTCGTTTGTGAAGCTCATCAGTTACTAAAACGAGTGCTTCGACAGGCTGCATAGCGCTTGATTTAATAGTTTCTGTACATTCAGCAAAGACTTCCATAATAGGAAACTTACCGGATCGATAATAGGAGTCGACCTCACGCATAGCAATTATTATAACTATAACATTACATACGTAATACCACAAATCAACTAGCTCAGACTTCAGACATTATTTGCGGTATACTGAGAAGCATGAGCGAAAACGCCGCAGATGAGCTAAAGCCTGAAGAAGTGCTTTCTGAAAAAGAAGTTGAGGACATTGAGAAGCAGGCGCGATTGCCGCTGGACGAACAGGCAAAAGTCATCCTAGGTGCAAATGACAGAGGTAATTACACCATCCCAGCCGAAAACCTCTACCCACACCAGTGGCTATGGGATAGCTGTTTTATTGCCATTGGTCTGCGGCATATAGACGTTGACCGAGCGCAAACTGAACTCCTGAGCCTAGTGAAAGGCCAGTGGAGTAACGGCATGCTGCCAAATATGATTTTTAGCAACGAACCACAGTACCGGCGAGACCGAAACTTCTGGCGGAGCTGGGTGAGCCCCTACTCACCTGATAGCCTCGCGACCAGCGGCATTACACAGCCACCTATGTTAGCTGAGGCCGTGTGGCAAGTTGGGCAAAATCTTGCACTTGCCGAACGGCGCAGTTGGTTTCGTCTTATGCTACCACACCTCGTCGCCTATCATGAGTGGCTATATAATGACCGCGACCCGCATGGAGAAGGCCTTGTACTCCTCTTACACCCCTGGGAGTGCGGCCTCGATAATACGCCGCCATGGACTCACGAGCTTCACGAACACGCTATGCCAACTTGGATTCGATGTATTCGCTGGGCAAAGCTCGACAACGTCATTGGACTGTTTCGGCGCGACAGACATTATATACCACCCGGGCAACGACTTAGTACACTTGAGACGCTCAGCTATTTCGACGCACAGCGCCGGTTGCGTCGCAAAGCCTACAACACCCTAAAAATACTCGATCACGGTTTGTTTAGCATAGAAGACCTAACTTTCAACTGCGTGCTTATTCGTGCAAATGAACGCCTGCGCGACATCGCTAAAACACTACACACACAGCTGCCTGATGACCTCCGGGAACGCATAGAAAAGAGCGAGAAAGCTCTGGCACAACTCTACGACCCGTACAGCAAAACCTACTGGTCGCGCGACTTTATTACTCACCGGCTTCTCAAGCAACCGAGCATTGCAACCCTCATGCCGCTCTATGCTGGTTGCATCAGTAAAGAACACGCAGAGCATTTGGTGCGTATGCTCGAAAATGATCACATATTTGGTCCAAATTTCCCTGTCCCTAGCGTACCGCTCGATAGCCCGCATTTCAACCCTGACCTCTATTGGCAGGGACCAACGTGGGTAAATATGAACTGGCTCATCATAGACGGTTTGCGTCGCGCTGGCTACAAAGACCACGCCGACGCGCTTACCGAAACCACACTCGATATGGTACGCAGAAGTGGCTTTTCGGAGTATTTTGACCCTGTGACGGGCGAGGCGCTTGGCGCCCATAACTTCTCCTGGACCGCTGCCCTGGTGCTTGATTTGCTAAAACAAAAAAACTAAATCCGCGATGACAATATGTATATAAGCCAGTACACTATGTAGTGATGATTGAGTTTCTACAGGCGCTCATACTTGGAATTATTGAGGGGATTACGGAGTTTTTGCCTATTTCCAGTACCGGTCATTTGCTGCTTAGTCAGGAACTGATGAATTTTCGCGACAGTCACGAACTATTTGCAGTGGTTATACAGGTAGGCGCAATTGCGGCGGTAATATGGTACTACCGTAAAGATTTAATCGCGAAAACGTTTGGCTTGCTGCGGAAGGAAAAGAGTGCTGTGAATTTCTGGAAAATCTTGGTACTCGGCACGCTTCCGGCTGGCATTATCGGCCTAGCGTTTGACAAAGTTTCCTCAGCTATTTCTGTGCCGCTCGTGATTGCACTTGCACTTATGATTGGCGGTGTCGTCCTCTGGCTCGTAGACAACAAGCCTGTACATGCAAAAGGTGATCCGGTTGAGCTCGCACACATCACCCCGCGCCAAGCACTGCTAATAGGTCTGGGTCAATGCGTCGCCATGGTACCAGGCGTGTCGCGCAGCGGCGCAACCATCGTGAGCGGCCTAGCGGTAAAGCTGAACCGCCCAACTGCAACGGCGTTTTCGTTCTACCTTTCCATCCCTGTGCTCGTACTGGCAAGCGCGTACAAACTCATGAAATATTCAAGCGATATCCCGAACATTTCAGGCGGCTGGACGGGCATAGTCATAGGCCTCGTGGCCGCTTTCTTCACCGCCCTTCTCGCTGTGAGCTGGCTGCTCCGCTACATTGCCCGCCATAACTTCAAGCCATTTGCTATGTACCGAATCGTGGTTGGCATAGTCATACTTGGGGCAGTTTTCTTAGACATTTTATAAACGAAGTGAAGCACTGCTCTGTTAACTAAGCATCCCAGGTGAATTTATAATTTATATAGTGTAGATACGAAGTTGTTCACGCATAGCGAACGCAAGGCCAGCCAAGCGCGGTGGTAGCTTACGACCCTTGAGCGTCACCACATGCAAACGGCGCTCTATACGGTACGGTTTGTCATGAGGTGATATAGCCACAAGCAACCCGCGCGCTATATCTTCGGCTACAAAAGATTTTGGTAAAACCGCTACGCCGCGCCCGCGTCGCACCATCGCAAGAATAGTATCTGGGCTGGAAGAATACATGAGCGGGTCAACGGCAATGTGGCTTCTGGAGAGTGCCCTTTCAATAACCGTATAAGTTGCCGACTGCTGTGTGTAGGAAAGAAACGACAATGGTTGTTTCTGTGCAATCTCACGTACAACTATTTGTTGGAGTTCTGGAGTACACACTAACAGTAACGTATCGGCGGCCGTGGCGGCAACCTCAAGTCGATCATCTTCTTTGTCGTCTGCCACCACGATAGCAAGATCCAGCTCGCTTCGTTTCACAGCCTGCCTGAGGGCAGCCGAATGAAGCACGTATATGCTCAGCTCTGTGCTGGTTTCGAGCGTTCGGAACGGTTCGTCTTGCGCGCATAGGAGCGCGGCAACGCTATCAATCATACCAATCTTGAGCGGTACCTTTGCACTGTGCATAGCTGCTAGCTGCACTGAAAGATTGTGGTCTATGCGGCGATGTTCAAGCGCCGCAGTATAAACCTGTTTCCCCGCGTCAGTTAGCACAACCCCTTGTCGACCAGTGCGCTCAAAAAGCCGACCCCCCTGTTCTCTCTCAAGCTTACGAATGGCGACACTCAGTGCCGGCTGAGAAATATGAAGTGTCTCAGCTGCCTGTGTAAACGACCCCGCTTCGACGACAGCGACAAACTTTTTTAACATATCATCCATATGTTTTTATTATAGCAAGTGTAAAAAGTATGTATTGGATTTATGGTTCTTCGGTTCCGTATACTTTGAATGAAACACAAGGAGGATATATGGCGCAAAAGAAAATTCGTATTGCGGTTGTGGGCGTGGGAAACTGTTTTTCTTCGCTGTATCAGGGGTTTGAGTATTACCGCGAGCACAAGGGCGAAAACATTCCGGGCGTTATGTACGCAGATATTGGCGGCTACCGCACGAGCGACATAGAAGTTGTGGCGGCGTTTGATGTCGACAAGCGCAAGGTGGGCAAACCTGTCGGCGAGGCAATCTTCGCCAAGCCCAACTGCGCCCGCGTCTTCCAAGAAAACGTCCCAGCCGGACCGGTCGTGCAGATGGGTAACCCGCTCGACGGCATTAGCGACTACATGCAAGAGCAGCCAGAAGAGTTTGGTTTCCGCGTAGCAAAAGCCAAGCCAGTAGACGTCGTAAAAGTTCTGAAAGATACCAAAGCAGATATACTCCTCAACTATTTGCCCGTCGGCTCGCAGGAAGCAACCGAATTTTATGCCCAGTGCGCTATAGACGCAAAAGTGGCGTTCCTCAACTGCATACCCGTGTTCATTGCCAGCGATCCAAAGTGGGAGCAGAAGTTTATCGATGCTGGACTGCCACTAATAGGCGATGATATGCGCAGCCAGATTGGTGCCAGCGTGGTCAGTCAAGTACTACAAGAACTTGCCTTTGACCGCGGCGCCGAAGTGGAGTTCCATCAGCAGCTAAACATTGGCGGCAATACCGACTTCAATAACATGATGGTGCAGTCGCGCCTGGCCAGCAAAAAGAAGTCGAAAGAAAATGTCATTCGAGCCCAGAACGATATACGCGGTATACCCGTGCCAGAACATAGCCTCTTTGCCGGGCCGAGCACCTTCCTGCCCTACCTCAAAGACAATAAAGTCGCCTACTTTAACATTCGCCTGAAAGGCTTTGGTGGTGCGCCGATTACGATGGACCTGAAGCTCTCTGTTCAAGATAGCGAAAACAGCGCCGGTGTCGTGATAGATGCTATACGCTACCTGAAAGTGGCCCGTGAACTTGGTGTCGTGGGCGCACTACGCGGCCCCAGCGCATGGACGCAGAAAACTCCGCCAGAACAAATGATGTACAACGACGCTAAAGCCGAGTGCGAAGCCCTCGCTCGTCGCCAACTCACCGCCAGCGTGAAAAAGCAACTGAAGAAATAGAGATAAGAGTCAAGAGATATGAGATAAGAAAGTGACTTTGAACGAAGCCTTTGCCGCCAGCTGCTATAATGCGTCCCAGTATCGGCAATCTTCACGTATCTCTGCATATGCACCAAAGCTATTGAGAAAACTTTTTGACTCATTTATACTTTGTGGTATATTAAGTTTTATGAGACAAAGTGATATATCCACTCCCGAAAGCAGTAAAGGACTGCTTGTAAGCAAATCACTACAGATACTTGGCGGCCTAGGCGTTGCAGGGGGAGTCGCATCAGAGCTGGTAGTTATTAACGAAGCTGGGTTTTACGCGATAGGAATTGGCGCGCTTACTGCGGCTGTTGGAGCTGCGATACAAGCCAAACGCAACCAACCACACCGCGAACTCTAGCCATGAACAGTAACTATAGACGTATACTCATATAAAATCCGTAAAAGTTAATCGTCAGTTTGCGGCTTATCAAGCAACAGCGGTTCCACACTCGCAGTCGTGTCGGCTATCTTGACCACATCGCGGTCCATTTTTCCTAAGCTCTTATGAGCAGCATTGAAGTGGTTTATGGTCGTACCCAGTGAGTTCCCCAGCTTTTGCATGTAGGTGTCATGCGCCTGAATGTGTTTGCCCAGTTCTGCCACGCGTTTCTGTATGTCCTTTGCCTGATCTTCTATTTGGAGTGATTTAAGGCCTTGTAGTACCGTCTGCAGGTACGCGAGCAGCGTCGTCGGGCTCACAATGATCACTTTTTTGTCTATAAAAGCGTACTCTATGAGGTCACGCGCATTGGTGCCCGTTGCACCCACATTGTTTACGAGCAAGTCATAATATATCGCTTCAGACGGGATGAACATAAACGCATAGTCCAGTGTGTTTTCGCGCGGGCGGATGTATTTGCTGGTTTCGTCTATGCGCAGTTTTAGGTCGGATTTGAAGGTTTTCACGAGTAACTCGCGCTGCGTTTTGTCCTTTTCCTCTATAAGCCGATTATAATTTTCCAGGCTAAATTTGCTGTCTATGGGAAGTATGCGGCCTTTATCGAGCTTCACCACGGCGTCGACAATTTCGCCGTCTTTGAACTTGTACTGCGTTTCGTAGACATGCGGTGGGAGTATGTTTCCCAGCACTGTGTCGAGGTAGTATTCGCCTAGGCCGCCACGCTGTTTCGGGTTCTGCAGCACGTTTTGGAGCGTCTTCAGCTCGTCGGCCACGTCTACCACGCGCTTGTTGCTGTCTTTAAGCTCCGTCAGGTTACGCGTAATGTCTGCGATGATTTTGTTTGTTTCCACCGACTGCTTTTGGAGCGCGCCAAACATAGCAGACTGCGACTTGTCGAGCCGGTCAGAGATTTGCGACTGCACGCCGTCTTTGAGTTTCGTGATGTCTTCACTAAGCGCCCGCAAATCTTCCTTCAGCAGTAGTGCACTCTCGTTACTAGGTTTGCGCGATACGACATAGACAACAACTGCGAGCAGAAGCATGACCACAACACTGAGAATGATTACCACCGTTTCCATACACCCAGTGTAGCACGAATATGCTACCTGTCGTTTACACCTAGGCCAAGCGCGTCACAAAATACATGAGCGTTGCACCAAAAACAGTCAATGCAATCGTTGCGTATGAAGAACGCTGGCTATGCGCTTCTGGCAATATTGCCGCAGCAGCGATGTAGAGCAAAAACCCAGCAAAAGACGACAGGTAAAAAAGCACAAAGGTATCACCCAGTACTAAAACTAAACTGAGCAGCACGCCTACGAGCGGCGCCAAAGCAT
Organism: uncultured Candidatus Saccharibacteria bacterium; assembly: GCA_964387505.1. Classification (GTDB taxonomy): domain Bacteria; phylum Patescibacteriota; class Saccharimonadia; order Saccharimonadales; family UBA4665; genus JAGXIT01. Next base: position 39,261 of record CAYLWF010000036.1, on the reverse strand, counting down.
CGACGGCAAGCATGAGACGAGCTTTTGCATGCGTGTTTTTGTGTGCCAGCATAAGGTTTACAGTATTTAGCCCATCTGAAAAACTGTGCGCAACCACAGCTATGGCCACCGCTATACCCACGGCTGCATTTGCCTGAAACGCAAGACCAATCCCAAGACCATCAAGCAAACTATGTCCGGCAAGCGCGAGAGCACTTGCCCAGCCAACGTGTGGATGGTGGTGACTGCCATACTGTGTCTCACCCGCATGACTGATAAGAATACTTTTCTCAACAATATGAAAGATGAGAAACCCTGCCATAAGTGCTACCATTGCCGTGGTAATATCACGCGAAGTTCCCTCAGAAAGCTCTATTATCTCAGGTAATAGTCCGAAAACTACCACACCCATAACGATGCCGGCCGTTAAGCCAAGTAGTCTTTGTAGCTTGTCTTGATTTCTGAGTGCGACCACACCACCAAGCAACGATGCCAAAAAGGCGCAAATTCCAAGCAAGATGACCATAACTCCATAGTAAAGACTACAGGTAAATTTTGCAAAAGTGTCGCAATTTTTGCTAAAATTGCAGCATGAGCAGTCAAGGCACGTTCGAAAAGGTGTTGAAAGACAATCGCGTGAGCCTCACCAAGCCACGTCAAGCCGTCTTTGAAGCGCTTCAACATCATAAGAGCCTGACTATGGCAGAGCTTGTCACGGCCTGTCCGGGAGTTGACCGCGCGAGTGTGTACCGCACAAGCGAACTTTTTGAAAAACTAGGCATTATCATCCGTATACCCACTGGCTGGAAGTACCGGCTGGAACTCGGCGAAGCCTTTCATGAACACCATCACCATGCAACTTGCTCGGTGTGTGGCGCCTCCATTGCCCTACCAGAAGACACAGCACTGGAAAAGCGTCTACATGAACTGGCCACACGCCGCAACTTCACGCTCACCTCTCACCAAATAGAACTCACCGGCACCTGCGAATCCTGTAAATAGAATCGTAATAGTGTGAAGTTCCTTGGATTTTAAAAAGGCCGGTACTTTCGGCCTTTTTCGCGGAAATTCAACTTTCCGAGAGTTACTATAGACTAGCAAAAGCAAGATGTATGTGACGAAAGTTACTGCAAACAGCGAAACGCAAATTTTACATCACCCTTTTTCCACGGTATGCTGAAAGGTATGTTTGATTATTTCCTCCACGGTGTGCTCGGCCGACCGTACAAACTCAGCGTGCGCCACAGCGGCGACCCCTCGAAGCCGGTCATCATACTCCTACACGGTATAGCCGCCAGCGGCGAAGATTGGCGCAAGGTACTGCCCTATCTTGAATCGGATTATCACTGCATAACCATTGACCTGCTTGGTTTTGGGACATCACCCAAACCGCAGTGGCTTAGCTACACCATGGAGAACCACATGCGTTCGCTGTCGTACACGCTCAAGAAACTTCACTTGGGAAGCCCTTTTGTACTGATAGGTCATTCACTTGGTTCCCTTCTGGCCGCCAGATATGCGAACGAACATGAGGCAAACATCAGCCGCCTCTTGCTGCTCAGCCCACCCGTGTATCCGCCACTCGCGGACATTAAAAGTAAGTCTGCTCGCAAACTCACTGGCCTGCTCCTCAACATCTACAGATTCCTGCGCGATGACCCACGCATAAACCCAGAGTCATTCCGCAAGCTTACCTATCTCGCACCGCTACCAAAAAGCATCATTCGCAATCCAGACACCTGGCTTCCCTTTATGCGCACCCTTAAAGAGTGCATAGAAAAACAGACCATCCTTAGCGACATTCGCGCGCTCAACGTTTCAACAGACGTCTTTTACGGTTCGCTCGACCAAGTTGTCGTAAATAGTAACGTGGAGCTACTCGCCCGTAACAAGCATGTCCGCTTGCACTCGTTTCTCAACACCCACGACCTCACCACCCGCTACGGCAAACTCATCGCAAAAGTCTTAGCGATGAAATAAGTTAGTGCAGGTTCGATTCGTGGCGGGACTCTTGGTCGATGACGGCATTAATCACAATCAGAAGGAGGAGGTTGAAAATAAATCCTGGCATGGCGTCGAACTGGACGCGACTGAAAATAAAAAACTGCGTCAGAAGCAAATTGACAAGCGTTGCTCGTCGAAACCATTCAAACGCCCGCGAACGAGAACTAGCCAACCACCGCAACCCTATGACGACAAAAAGCCCCGCTACAATAGTAGTCGCAAGCTGCCCCACGACAAGGCTGTGACCATAGTCTGCCTTGCCCGCAAAAAAGTCCCGGACATTATCTATATTTGTATACACCGCCAGCAAGACTGCACCAAAAAACACTAGTGTTTCCACTATAAAAAACGCCCGCACAGCTGAAGAAGAGCCGCGTTTTTCCCAAAGCTTCGCATAGCGCACGGCAATAAACCGCCGAATACGTCGCACTGGCCCAGGATTGTTTGAGGGCACAACTGGCACTTCGTACAAAATATCATGCAGCCGTTTTGTCACCGGATCTTTTTGGCTGGCATGAGCTAAAAGTTCGCGCGCCCGTGCCCGCTCATGAATGTCCATATCTTGGTGCACAGCCTCCTCTAGGCTACGCAGTGCGTTCATCTGATATTCTGCGCTCGTGAGGTGCTGTTCGCGTGTCAAAAAAGTTATGAGCAGATACAGCGCAACAAAAATTGCATAAATTATTCCTACGGATGGGTGAAAAAAATAGTTATTGTCTCTCGTGATGTATTTACCTATTTCATCTATAAATACACCGAACCCTACGCCGCCCAAAAACGCCACCAGTTTTTGCAAACGAGCTCCTAAAAACGCAAAGTTCAGTACAAACGCTACAAGCATCAGTAAGCCGCCCCAGAGCATGTGAGCAATGTGATATTTGCCGCCGCCAATACTCGGATAATCCATAATGTGCAAATAGAACCGAAGGAGCAGTATACTGCTCGCAGCAGACACAATAAAGAGGTCGAGCAGATCACGCGCGGCCGTGTTGCGGATAAAAAGACGTGTGTGAACCATGGAGGTAGTATACCAGTTGCCCCACGCTGGTTGCACGAAGCATGAGCGGTGTGGGACAATATACTGTAATGGAATCGACGATATTTCTCCAACTCGCCGCCGTGCTTGCAGTCGCCGCGGTCGTTTCTACCGTAATGCGCCTCCTGCGCCAGCCGCTCATCATCGGCTACATCGTCGCAGGCATCATTTCTGGCCCAGCCATGCTCAACCTCATACACAACCACGATGCGTTCGCCTCGTTTAGCCAGATAGGAATCGCGCTGCTGCTCTTCATTGTCGGGCTCGGACTCAACGTTGGCGTCATAAAAAACACCGGTAAACCAGTATTCCTGATATTTCTACTCAACACCCTGCTCGTCGGCGGAGTAACTTTTGGTATAGGAAGCCTGCTCGGTTTGCCTCAGACAGAATCTATTGTGCTCGCAGTTGCTATGCTCTTTAGCAGTACCATCGTAGTGGTGAAAAATCTGGTAGACAAACGCGAACAGCACCGCCTATACGGACAAGTTGCCATTGGTGTCTTGCTGGTAGAAGACTTGGCAGCGACTGTTGCGTTGGTGTTTCTTGCAACGTCAAACGATGGCGGTGGAGCCGACCAGCTCTACGGTCTTGTCGGCAAGGGTCTTTTGTTGGGCGGAACGCTCACATTTGTAGGATGGTTTGTCATGGATAAGCTAGCAAAATTTTTTGCTGCAAACCAAGAGTTTTTGTTTACATTCGCACTGGCGTGGGCCTTCAGTGTTGCTGCGGTGTTTGACATCAGTGGTTTTTCTCTGGAGGTTGGCGCACTTTTTGCTGGAGTGTCGCTTGCTTCACTCCCCTACGCGCAGGAAATTAGCAGTCGACTCAAACCTTTGCGCGACTTCTTTCTTGTGCTTTTCTTTGTCAGTCTTGGTACAACCATGTCGCTCAGCGGTATGTCGGACGCGCTTGTGCCAGCGCTGCTTCTTTCGGCCGTCGCCTTGTTTGTAAAACCCTTTAGCGTTTCGACCGGTATGGGCCTGCTTGGTTTCACAAAACAAACTGGGTTTAAGACTGCGGCGCATCTTTCGCAGGTGAGCGAGTTTTCCATCATCGTCCTGACGCTTGCCGTTGCAGAAGGTATGGCGAGCGAACGCATGCTCAACACCCTCACGCTTACCGCACTCATCACCATTGCTGCTTCGAGTTACCTTATGAAGTACAACGACAGACTGTACCGCACATTTGCCAAAATGCTCACACCCTTCGAGCGAAAGAGTGCTTACACAGACCACGGAAAAGCACCCGACTACAAACTCTTCCTGTTTGGCTACCGTAAAGGCGGCCATGAGTTTGTGAGCACGTTCCGCGAAATGAAAAAGAAGTACATCGTGGTGGACTATAACCCCGATGTCATCGAAACACTTGAACGACAGCACATACACCACGCATACGGCGACGCGACTGACTACGAACTACTGGAAGAACTTGGTCTCGCTAAGGCCGAAATGGTTGTGAGCATACTACCCGGGCAAACCACCAACCGCGAACTGCTAAAATACTATCTGAGTAAAAACGAAAAAGGCATCTTCATCTGCCATGCGACCAGCTACGACAATGCCGCGGAGTTATATGAACACGGTGCATCATATGTGATGCTACCGCACTACATAGGCAGCGAAAAAATGAGCGCGTTCATACGCCAGCATGGCAACGACAAAGACGCGTTCGACACCTACCGCAAAAAGCACATCATCACCCTCGGCCAAGCCGCCATAACGTAATATATAGATTATGATTCCGCAAGTCGGATTCCCGATACCAGAACAATGAGCTTTAACTTATTACTGGCTAAAAAGGCACCCCTAATTGATATGCGCCTGTTGGCTGAGTGTAATTTTCCTTAACGGCGCCTGGAATAGAATCAATAATCTTCCCATCTCTTACAACCTGCATATAATCAGCGTGGATAGTAATGACCCCATCTGGAGTGCGCATCAGGGGAATCATTCCTAGCCCTGATGGTGTGGTAATAGAATTTCCAGTCGGCTGATACTCCACGAAATTCCCCACTACAATTCGCCATAGACCAGTTCCATTTGAACTTTGAGTAATCACATCGAGAACCTTACTCCCTATGTCCGAAAGCCCTTCCGGCACATCCATTGTAGCAGCACTACTCATAAATTCACCGATTTTTCTTAAATCACTCGCAGGAACATTAAGGTCAAATATCATTGCCATATCTTGGTCTCCTTGATTTCTATTAAATAAATTATATACTTTTTTATGAGAATCACAACTTTAATATTTGCGGCAAACCATATATACTGGCGTTAGATACGAAGCCTGAACGTTAATTCGACGTGCGGGGATGTGGCACTCAGTATAGATAGCAACTTCTCGTGTAAGGAGTCTTTCTGGATGCCCAAAACGAAAAATTACCGGTACTACGACCTTGCGGTTGCGGCCAGTGTGGCGACGCTGATTATTTCAAACTTAGGCGCCATGAAACTGGTTGCGTTTGGACCCATCATTGCCGACGGCGGCGCGGTGCTCTTCCCGCTTGCCTACATACTGGGCGACGTCATGACGGAAGTATACGGCTACAAACATACCCGCCGCGCTATATGGGTTAGCTTTGTGTGGCTACTGCTCATGATAGCCGTGCTAAGCATCGTGCAGCACCTTCCTGCTGTCGACGGCGCACCGAACGTGAAGGAATTTGACGCTGTGTTTGGGTTTGTGCCAAGAATCGTTGCAGCAAGCCTCGTCGCCTACCTCGTAGGTGAGTTTTTAAACTCGTTCGTTTTGGCAAAAATGAAAGTCTATGCACAAGGCAAGCGCATGTGGCAGCGACTTGTCGCATCAACACTTCTTGGCGAAGCAGTAGATACGACCATTTTCTGCATGGTCGCTTTCTATGGACTGATTACCGGCAGCCAGATGGTCAACTACATTCTCGTAGGCATTGCTTTTAAGGTTACCGTAGAAACACTCATGCTACCCATAACCTACCGCGTCATACACTGGCTCAAAACCCGCGAACAAACCGACTACTACGACAAAAAGACCAACTTCACCCCCCTCAGTGTCCAGCTAGACGACTAGCTGAAGAGGAATCTTGAATACTGAATCATGAATCATGCGCGGCCGCCGGCCGTCAGAGTCCATCCGCCGCTAGGCAGATATAACTGATGCTGGCCATGCGGAGGCTCATGGCTGAAGTGTTGTCGGTCTTTACAACTTGCCCGTTAGGGTTGGTAGGTACTTAGCGAAGCGGTCGTACCTACCAGTTGTAAAACTGACAGACAGTTCACCAAGAGCTGGAGCCTTTGGCCGAGTTTTTCTGCTTCGCTTTTGTCGGAACAAAAGAGAAGTCGGAGGGCGGGCGCGAAAGCCCGCATTTCTTATTTGCGACCGTGGTAGTACCGCGCCAGCCACGAGTCACGAAACTCGTAGAACGTACCGTCTTCTATGCTCGCCCGCATCTGGTCAACAAGCCCCACAATGAAATGTTCATTATGAATAGACATAAGCGTGTTTGCGAGCAATTCTTTGGCACGGAAAAGGTGCTGTATGTACGCCTTGGTATAGTTCTGGCACGCGTAGCACTGGCAATCTTCGAGTAATGGCGTGAAGTCTTCTTTATACATAGCACCCCGAATATTTTTGCGGCCTTCATATGTATAAAAAGCGCCATTTCTCCCAACACGTGTCGGCGACACGCAGTCAAACGTGTCTATGCCATGTTCCACGGCCGCAAACATATCGTCTGGCTCGCTGATGCCCAGCATGTGCTTCGGCCTATCTTCCGGCAAAATTTCGTTGCACCACTGCACAATTTCACCCAGCCGCTGTTTTTCTATTGCCCCGCCTATACCGTAGCCGTCAAACTCTCGTTCCGCCATCCACTGCGCCGTTTCCCGCCGCAAATCCTCATAGTTCGCACCTTGCAGCACGCCAAACACAGCCTGATACGGTCGCTCCGGATGCAGCGCGCGTAGGCGTTGCATTTCGCGCAAACTTCGTTCTGCCCACGGCTGTGTCCGCACGCGAAGAGATTCTTCTTGGTATGCTCGAGTGTCCATAAGCGAGGTGAGTTCGTCAAATGCAAAACACATATCCGCACCAATCCCGTGCTGAATTTGTATGGAATGTTCCGGCGTAAAGCGATGCATAGAGCCGTCGAGGTATGATTTGAAATTCACACCGTCATCATCAACCCACGCCTGCCGTTCTTTGCGAGGTGCAATGACGTCATCTGCCGACACTCCTTCTACTTCCATACTGAGCGTTTTCTTGAACCCACTACCAAGACTCAGCACCTGAAAACCACCGCTGTCAGTAAAAGTCGGTCCGTTCCAATGCGTAAACTTGGCAAGCCCGCCCGCTTTCTGAATGAGCTCTTGTCCTGGCTGCAGATACAAATGATAGGCATTTGCCAACATAGCTTGCGCACCTGTACCTTTTACCTGTTCGGGCGTCAGCGCCTTTACACTTGCTTTTGTACCCACAACCACAAACGCCGGCGTCTGAATGTCCCCATGCGGCGTATGTATGACACCGCTACGCGCAAGAGCCCCTGCGAGCCGCGTCTTTACTTCGTATGAGAAGGGTTTTTTCATCGTTTCAGTTCGCCAGAACCCAGTTTTTGACGCACACGTACCGAGGCGGCAATAGACGCCCCAATGATACCAATACCCGCCAGACCAGGCACAAGCTCCGGTATATGATAGAGCGCGCTAAAAAGCATGATGAGTGCTAGCACAAAAACGGTGTAGTGTGCGCCGTGCTCAAGGTACACAAAGTTTTTCAGCGTCCCGCGCCTCACCATAAAGACCGTCATAGAGCGCACCCATATCGCGCCAATACCCAAGCCCGCCGCAATCAGCACCACATTGCTCGTAATAGCAAACGCGCCAATCACGCCGTCAAAACTAAAGCTGGCGTCAAGAATCTCGAGGTAAATAAAGCTCATAAATGCCGCCAGACCAACCTGCTTTGCCGCTGACTTCTTTGCATCGACACCCTGATATTTTTCAATGAACCGAATTGCACCATGTATGAGCAAGTACGTCAGCGTCCCAAAACCACCAGCCATAAAGGTCGTTTTGGTATGCGAGTTTATCGGCAGTGCCGCCACGCCAAAAAGCATGATGGTTGTCACGACCGAGGGCCATGCCCAGTGCGATAGCCGCTTCAGGTGTTTTTCGATATGCTTGATCCACATGGTCTCACGCTCATCGCTAAAGAAAAAGTAAAACGCCAGCATAAGCAAGAACGCTCCACCAAAAGCAGAAATGGTCGGATGCGCCTCCTCAAGATGATGAGCATACTCTTTCGGGTGGTTCAGGGCAAGGTCAAGCACCGTCCTCCAGCCAAGATCTGCCGTCAGCGACACGATGAGAATAGGAAACACCACGCGCATGCCAAAAATAGCAATGAATATGCCGACCGTTAGAAATATGAGCTGCCATTTTCTGCTCATACGTTCGAGAACTTTAGCGTTTATGATGGCATTGTCAAAACTAAACGTCAGTTCAACCACCATGAGGATAACGGTGACAAAAAGTGCACTCCAGCCAAGTCCCCAAGCAACGCCTATGAGGGTTGCGAGCGTGGCAAATATAGAAAAACCAAATATACGAAAAGAAGAATCCGGGTGAAAAAGATGTTTCATTGCTTGTAGTATAACAGAGTTACGGCGCAAGAGTTAAGGGCTACAACCATTTATTTTTGCGGAAAATAAGCACTGCCGCCGTGGAAAGTCCGAGCACTATAAGCAACACGAAGAAAAAGGCATACGGGCTATGCGCAAACGGCACCGCCACGTTCATGCCCCACAACCCGCCGACGATTGTTGGTATGGTCAGAAAAATTGCGATGGACGTCAGGCGTTTAAACGTACTGTTCAAGTTTGTTGTCGCAATGGCATCGTACGCCTGGCGCATATTCACAAGTGTTCGCAGCCTTCCCTGCACCTGCGTAATCAACTCGCCAGTGCTACGTTCTATATCTTCTATCATGTCGCGGTCATCTTCGTACAGACGCATTTGTTTACCGCTTAGCAGCGCGGTAAAGAGGAGTGCTTGCGGCTGTAGCGCGTTCAAAAACTCGTTCAGGTCTTCTTCGAGCTCAATGATACGCACAAACTCACTGGCACTCAGGCGCGATTGCCGCAGTTCCGCCCGGATCTGCAAAACGCGGCGTGAGATTTTCGTCAGATGCTTTTCGTACGACTTGTTTATTTCTGCCAACATCCAGAGCACCGTTTTTGCCTTTTGTGTTGTCACAAATTCCAGTTGGTCTTTGATAAGCCGATCGAGAATGGTCGTTTCTATCCGCGAGACAGTAAATATGTAGTCGTTGGTATACACAATCAGCAGCGGTTCGGTGGCGATTTCGGTGCCTTCCGGATGGCAGTAGCGCGTGTAAATATACACCGCACCATTGTACGTGTCTATTCGGGGGGCTTCGTAGATGTCGATAGCGTCCTCGAGCAAGTCGCGGTCAAGTCCAAACTCTTCACTTAAACGATCTAGCTCATGACCAGTTGGCGCAGTCACCGCAATCCACGCCCCAGCCCGCGGCGTTTCAAGTTTCTGAAGGGCGCGCTCTCGAGCCCGACTATAGTACATCGCAATCATATCTAGCGCAGTGTACCACAAACACTTTGATTATACCAGAGCATTATATTGACTTTTTTACTCTTTTTTGTTATAATACTACTCTATTAGGCTAGTCTGCTGGCCGAAGGAGATGGGATGTTACTACACTCAAACCAGCTGCACACAGTGCAGCTACAAAAGAAGCAGCACATACGCCATTACATGCTGGCCTTCGTGCTTGTGGTATTGACGTTTTGTCTCTATGCAAATCTTGTTCGCATAGTGGCACAGCACACGGCGCAACCGGTAAGTGCCCTGCCGACAGGAACAGTTCTGCACGATACTGCTGCCGCCAAAGGTATGGCAGTACTTGAAGCATCTACCCAAAACACTGCCGGAGCCATAGGAGGTAACACTCAACAAGCCGCTACACCCGTGCGGGCAAAAATTGACGTACCACAGACATGCACGGGTACTGTTTACGCGTTGCCTGCTCCACTTTCGCTTGCAAGCGCCAGTGAAGGGTTAACCGAGCAGATTGATAACCCAGCGTACTACGAAGTATATGCTTCAAACCTCGCTGGACTCCGAAAAGCCATTACGAACTGTGCGTACCGCGCCGCCGTAGGCGATTATCATGCCGTGACCTCTTACCAGATGAATTGGATGTATACACCTACTGTCAAAGACGGCACTTGTCAGCTCGCGAATGTGAAGGTCGGGTTGCATGTCAACCAGTATTTTCCATCATTTTCACCCAGGAATACCACAAGCCCAGAGGCAGCTTCCGCCTGGGAGTTATACCGTCAGTCGCTCAAAACGCATGAGGATGGGCATATTGCTCTCGACCGTGAGTATGCTCATCGCCTTTCAAACACCCTACAACGCACCGGCCCCATGGACTGCGCAACGCTCAGCCGCCAAGTTCAGACTATCATAGACAGCCACGTCGCCATGCTGAACACTGCAAATGAGCTGTACGACACTCAAACAAACCACGGCGCAACTCAGGGCGCGGCTCTCTAGCTTTTCTTATTCAATGTTAGGTATACTAGGCTCATATGTTGAGCTCGGTGCGTGATAGATTGAAAAAAATAGTACCGGCAAGTTCGCGCGGAAAGTTTCTGGTTGCAGTAGTCGGCTTAGCCTTGATTGCGGTCGGCATATTTTCCCTGGTTCAGAGAGATACGCCACCAAAAACAGCCACCAGGCAAACTGCTTCGCCGTACACGCAAGACACTTTTTCTCCCAACGAACCAAAAACCAAGATCTACGTCGGAAAAATGCTCTACCGCGACCCATGTCGGCTGTTTCCGCTCAGCAGTTTTCAGCTGCTTTACGGAGGTCTTTCAGACACTGGTTATGTAAGAGAGGCTTTTCTTACAGGAAGCGCTACCGGCAGTCCAAAAAAAGCAACTGACGCCCTTTCGCAGCCAACCACATGTACGTATCAGAAGTCCTCCGCCGACCTTCAACCGCATGTGCTCGTAGAGCAAAACTACTACGAAACTGAGCGTATAGCCTATGGTATATGGCGCTATGAGGCTGATTTACGTACAGCGGAAAAATCTGACTATATCGCTGCGGAATCCAAACTAGGCGACGCCGTGAAACGTGGCGAGCTATCTGAAGCTCAAATAAAAAATGCAAAGGCAATTTTGAGAGATACCCTTTTTGTACAGAATATGCCCATCACGCTGCAGGGGGTTGCCGACGCGAACGAGAAGGAATATCGAAATATGGTCATTTTCTCGCCCGGTTCCCAAAGATTTTACCTAGTACAAGAACGTGTGGTTATTGCCCTGAAGATTCCTTCACCGTTCGGCGAGCTCGAAGAACCCGTTTCCTCACTCAAACCAGCCGCCTTAGCAGAATATTTCGACAAAGCAAAAAAAACAGTTGATATCATCAGCAAAAACTTTAGTGACACATCTTTACCACAGGGGCCAGTGAGCGCAACTCTGGGTATTGAGAATTTTGGGAAGCTGTACGAACCGTGCGAAATTTTTCAAGCCCAAACCGTGGCTTCGGCAACCAGTCGCCAGCTACGACTGCGTGCAACTCAGATCAGTGTGCCGCGCAAACCGTCTACCCCATCGCAAACAAAATCTATAGCCGACGGAAAAACCCATCAAATACCAAAAAGTAACAGCTGCCAATACGACTACGGCTCTACGCTTAACCAGGAAGAAGATGGCATATTTACCCTAACTGCATATTACGCCAAGGACGCCCCCGCAGCGAAGCAGTATCTGCAAGACGCTCGATCTGGGTGGTCGGGTTCGGAAGATGTGCAGTTGCCAAAAACCGATGAAGCTTGGTTTGCGCCACTCCGCCCCATCCCCTCCGCACCAGACAAAAACTACCCTTCAGTGCTTTTTATGAGACATGGTAGAACAGTACTGAAACTCTCCCTGAACGGTAAAACACCCGCGAGCGAAGATGTGGTCTTTTCCAAAGACACCTACATGTCGGTAGCAAACTCGGTAGCTTCACACCTCTAGCGAAAGGCTCCTACTTGTTGCGTTTGCGTTTGTTGGGGTCGAGTTCGCGTTTGCGGAGGCGCAGGCTTTTTGGCGTAACTTCTAGCAGTTCGTCGTTCTCTATGAAGTCCAGGCATTGTTCGAGACTGTAGATGGTTGGCGGTGTAAGCTGGGTGACACCATCACTGCTTTTGCTACGCATATTCGTCAGGTGTTTTGCCTTGCACACGTTTATTTCTAGGTCGTCCCGCTTGTTTGCAAGGCCAATGATTTGCCCTGCGTACACTTGCTCAGCTGGACCGACAAACAGTGCACCACGGGCTTCGGCCGTCTCCAAGCTATACGGCATGGTCGTACCTGTTTCCCACGCAATGAGCACACCGTTACGCAACTGTTCGAGTGCTTGACCGACTGGTGCATAGCCCGTTACAAGACTATTCATAACTATCGTGCCTTTGGTGTTCGTTAGCAAAATGTTGCGCATACCGAGAAGTGCGCGCGTCGGCATTTCGTACACGAGTTTCGTGACACCTTTTGGACTGGCAAACTGTTCCTTAAGCGTCGCACGGCGCTGGCCAAGCTCCATCTGCACGGTACCGACGTGTTCAGCTGGCACCTCGATGATAACTTCTTCCATTGGCTCGACTTCTTTGCCCTCTTCCTCGTGCGTTACGACTTGCGGGCGACCAACCTCAAACTCATAGCCTTCGCGACGCATGGTTTCTATCAGTACACCCAAGTGCAGTTCACCGCGGCCTGCGACGGTGAAGCCAATTCCTTCGTCGCCAACTTGCAAACCAACATTTGTTTCGAGCTCTTTTTGCAACCGCTCACCAATCTGCCGCGACGTATTAAACTCACCTTCCCTACCTTTGAACGGCGAGGTGTTTGGCCCGAGATAAATGCGCAGTGTCGGCGCTTCAATTTCTATAGTTGGCAGCGCCTCTGGCTGTGCTGCATCGGCAATTGTCTCGCCTATTTGCGCGTCACTCACACCTGTCAGCTGTACAATATCCCCCGCCACGCCCTCTGGCACTTCATACTTTGAGACACCCTGACTCATAAACACGAGTTCTATTTTGCCACGAGACTGTGAACCGTCTTTTTTGCAGAGCATGACCGTGTCGCCCGCTTTTACCCGGCCGCGCGTAATTCGCCCTATCGCATACTTTCCTTTGTAGTTGTCCCACGCCAGTGCCGTCACAAGCATTTGAAACGGTTTGTCCAGTTCGACGCTTGGAGCTGGTATTTTCTCAATAATCGCGTCAAACAATGGGGTTAAATCCGCCTCTGTTGTTGCGTCATCCGGGACGGAAGACCACGCTTTTCCCTCTCGGCCAATGGCGTAGTAAACCGGGTAGTGCAACTGGTTTTCGTGGACAGCAAGCTCGAGAAACAGGTCAGCGAGCTCATCTTCAACTTCTGCTATTCGCGAGCCAGGTTTGTCTATTTTATTTATGACGACTATGGGCGTGAGTTCTGCCTCAAGCGCTTTCTCCAGCACAAACTTCGTTTGTGGCATTGGGCCTTCCTGGGCATCGACTATCAGCAAGCAACCGTCAGCCATATTCAGCGTGCGTTCAACTTCGCCGGAAAAGTCCGCGTGGCCTGGCGTGTCAATAATGTTTATGCGATAGTCGCCGTGCTGCACCGCCGTCACCTTAGCCGTTATAGTTATGCCCCGCTCGCGCTCTTGGTCGCCGCTGTCCATAATAAGCTCCTGGCTCATCTCTGCCTGGTTGTCGCGAAAGGTATGGCTCTGCTTCAACAGCCCATCTACTAGCGTCGTCTTGCCATGGTCAACATGGGCAATAATCGCAATATTCCGAATTTTACTTGGGTCTTGAACTTGTGCCATAAAATAAAGCGCTACGCGAGCGCCCTTCCTTGTTGGTCAGTATAGCAAATTACCTCCAGAAAGTCACTACCCGATTTGTTTGCGGGTTTCGTCGCGGATAGTACCGATGAGTTCTTCTAGTACGTCCTCCAGCATGGCGACACCGAGAAGTTTTTCGCGCGGACCGACTACTTGGGCAACGTGTGAGCCGGTTTGCTGCATGGCAGCCAGCGTGTTTCGCAGCGTGGTTTGGGGGCGCACCGTGCTCAGTGGCCGAATATCTACTGCCTCAAGTGCTTGAGTAGATTCCGCATCTGAATAGTCGAGCATGTCTTTTACATGTACATAACCGCGTAAACCTCCCCTGCGATTTGGTACAAGAAAACGCGAAAATCCTGTGCTTGCACAAAGCGCCTCAACCTCTGCCGCTGTAGGCGTAGGAGAAGTCATAACAAGCTGTTGCATTCCAATCACTACACGTTTGGTACTATGATCTTCAAGGTCGAGCGTACTCGAAAGCAGCTGTTCTTCTTCCTGGCTTAGTAAACCTTCTCGGTGCGACTCTTTGACAAAACCCGCAACTTCATCACGACTAAAGCTACTTCGAATTTCGTCGCTGGGGTGTACACCCAGGGCTCGTACGGTTGCATTTGCCAGCGCGTTGAGTGCCACAACCACCGGCCGAGTCACGCGAACAATAAAGTGAAGTGGTGGTACAAGCACGAGCGCCGCTTTTGTTGATGTAGCCAGCGATATATTTTTCGGTATCATTTCACCAACTACAACGTGCAAATACACCATGACCGTCAGGGCAACCGCAAATGAAATTGTATGAATCCAACCTTCAGACACACCCATAGTATGCAACGGGTGTTCAAGCACATGCGCCACAAGCGGCTCACCCACCGCACCAAGCACCAGGCTGCACACAGTAACACCCAGCTGCGCACCTGCCAGCATAAGCGATACCTGCTCCATAGCACCCAGAGTCACTTTGGCTGCACGCGAGCCAGCCAGTGCCGCGAGCTCTATATTACTGCGGCGTGCCGACACAAGCGCAAACTCTGCTCCCACGAAAAACGCGTTGCCCAGTAGCATTGCAACCGCCACAAGCAGACCAGTTTCTATGCTCATGCTATAGCCTCCTTAGCGTCTGCCGGGGTACTGAGCAGTAGGCGTATGCGGTCAACGCGGCGTCCATCCATACGCTCTACCGTTAGGTGCGCAATCATGGTTTCGCCTTCGCGGTCAACGCATCGTATTTCGGCCATGTCCCCAACAGTTGGAATTTTCTCGAGATGATGTAAGATGAGCCCGCCAATAGTCTCAACCTCGTCTTCTTCAGGCAAAAACACGCCAAGTTCCTCACCAACTTCATCAGGTCGCAGCAAACCGGAAAGCAACCATGTCCCATCGCTCATCAACCGTACAGAGGCACGTATGCGATCGTGCTCGTCGTGCACCTCGCCGACAATTTCTTCCAGGACGTCTTCTATGGTGACGAGGCCGTCCATACCCCCAAATTCATCAATCGCAATAGCCATTTGGAAACCACCGGCTCGCAAGTCTTCGAGGAGTGGCTCAAGCTCAATAGTGGACGGTACCATAACTGGCGGACGCATGATGGCACTCACTGGCGTGTGACTTCGTTTACTGCGCGGCACCCCGAACGCGTGTTTTATATGCACCATACCGACTACGTCATCGAGGTTCTGGTTATAAATCGGGAACCGCGAAAGACCCGTCGTTCGCGCAAGTTCTAGTACATCTTTCACGAGAGCATCTTGCGGCAAAGCCTTCACTCGAACGCGCGGCGTCATAACGTCAAGTGCCGTCAGGTCGCCAAAGTTCAGCGAGCGTTCCAGCATGATGGCCGTTTCGCGCGGCAATGTACCCTTTTCTGCCGAACGCCGTACAAGTGATATCAGTTCGTCAGCCGAACGGGCAGACGCCAGCTCTTCCTGAGGCACTATCCCCATTTTGCGAAGCACCCTGTTTGCGCTGCCGTTCAGTACACGAATTGGCCACCGCATGAAAGCAGTAAATGTAAGCAGCGGCCGCTGAATTGCTTTCGCAGTAAAAAGCGGTTTGGCAATAGCAAAGTTTTTCGGCACCAACTCGCCAAAAACCATGGTAAGCGCCGTCGCAATAACAAGCCCCACGGTCACGGCAATTGCGGGAGTAGCCGACTCTGGCAGCCCAAGCGCACTGAGCAGCGGTTCAATCAGGGTTGCTATGGCCGGCTCTGCCAAAAAACCAATCAGCAGGTTGGTAATAGTTATGCCCACCTGCGCACTCGAAAGCTGCGTCGAAAGCGTCGTCAGTGCCTTCATCACGCCCTGCGCTCTGCCATCGCCTTTTTCCGCCAACCTCTCAATCGTAGAGCGGTTGACTGCTATAAGCGAAAACTCAGCCGCAACGAAAATACCGCAAGCAACGATAAGCAACAGAGAAATTAGTAATAGTATAGCCTCAATCATTTCAGAGTTGTGTCTACAGTATAGCGGTTCTGCTTGAAAAATGGAATCTATACATTTTACAACGTTTCGTTGTAAATAAAGTAACACTCTATTGGCCTCTGGAAATATTGTATAGTATCCGTCCTTCTGCTTGACGTGCGAAATGCTTATGAACTAGCCTATGACCCACGTGCCGAAAAACTCTTGGTGGAGTTTGGACGCACCAGCAGCTTGCCCTGGCTTTTCAATATCAATTCGCCGGGATGTACTCAAGCTTGTGTTAAGGAGGGAAATTATGCGTAAAACCGTGTTTATAGCGGTCGCGACTGCGACCGTACTCTGTGGTGTCGCCATGCCACATGCTTCAGCTCAAACGCTGGGCACGCAGCAAAAGGAAGATTTCGTCCAGAAGGTGCTACTGGCTTCTGCAGAAACTGAAAAATCAAATGACGTAAAGTCGCCAGAGGAAAAATCGGCAAATGAAGTTAAACCAGTCGAACCCGCAACGCCAGCGCCAGTCTTGGTTACGGTACAACCTGGTGATAGCCTGAGCAAAATTGCTGAGGCGCACAGCACGACATGGGTGCGCCTATTTAACGCCAATGAAGCGATTGCAAACCCAAATATCATCAACCCGGGCGACCAGGTACGTGTACCGACCCCCGAAGAACAGTTGCCTGAAAGACCATTGCCTCAACCAGTGGTTGTAGCTGCACCGACACAAAGCTACCGCGCATCAACGTATCGATCATCAGCACCTGCGACAAGCTATCCAGTCAGCTCAAATGAAGCAAAAGCTTACATATACTCGAGGGAAAGCGGCAACAACCCAAACGCTACAAACCCGATCGGTTGCTATGGGCTCGGACAAGACTGTAACGGTGTCCTACGCTCACAGTGCGGCGGCGATTACGCCTGCCAAGACGCCTACTTTGACGGCTATGCTGCACGCCGCTACGGCAGCTGGGAAGCCGCCTATGCCTTCTGGCAGCAAAACCACTGGTGGTAAAACTGTTATGAGAGAACCGAGCTAGGTTCTCTCATCGCGCGGGGCTACGTGTATACACACTTCGCTCCGACTGCTCTTTCCTGAAAGCTATAAATATATCCTTGGAGTAAATCCAAGGATATATTTGGTTTTATAGGCCTTCGGTATGAAATACAAGCCTGCTTCGAAGCAGACAGGTGTTGGATCGCCGCCAGAGCTGGGGATACAGTCAATCGGTTCCGCCGTCCTCCCCGGTGAGTTTTGCTTACTTTTGATCAAGCAAAAGAGATCCTTCGACTACGCCCAGGATGACGATACCGTTCAAAACAACGTATACTTATATATATGGATACACGGCCGTTAGCGGAGAGGATGAGACCAGGGAAGCTCGACGATGTCGTGGGGCAAGAGCATTTGGTAGGCGCGCAGAAAATTGTGCGGCAAATCGTGGAAAACAAAGAACCGACCAGTCTCATACTGTGGGGGCCGCCTGGTACTGGCAAAACCACGCTGGCGCGAATTATTGCCAGCGAAACGGGTGCGGAGTTTGTGGAGCTCAGTGCGGTTACGAGCGGCAAAGCTGACGTCACGCGGGTGATTGAACGCGCTGCGCAGAACCAGCGGCTCGGTATGACCACCATTCTTTTTGTGGACGAAATTCACCGTTTTAATAAAGCACAGCAGGACGCATTTTTGCCGCATGTGGAAGCCGGAACGATTGTA
Organism: uncultured Candidatus Saccharibacteria bacterium; assembly: GCA_964387505.1. Classification (GTDB taxonomy): domain Bacteria; phylum Patescibacteriota; class Saccharimonadia; order Saccharimonadales; family UBA4665; genus JAGXIT01. Next base: position 21,198 of record CAYLWF010000036.1, on the reverse strand, counting down.
CTCATAGGCGCAACTACAGAAAATCCGAGCTTTGAAGTCGTCAATCCCCTGCTCTCCCGCTCGCGCGTTCTCGTGCTGGAGCCACTGAAACGAAGTGAAATTGTGGCTATTTTACAGAGAGCAGCAAAGCAAATGAAGTTGAGTGTCAAAGTTTTGCCCAAAAAATCTGTAGAACTTTTGGCAGACCTTTCTGGTGGTGACGCCCGTGTCGCACTCGGCAACCTGGAGCTCGCACAACGCCTTGCACTCGGCAAAACCATTACGCCAGAGCTGGTTGAAACAGCCGCTCAGACTCGTTTGCCCGGCTACGACAAAAAGAGCGAATCGCACTACAACGTCATTTCCGCCTTCATAAAAAGCATGCGTGGCAGCGACCCGACCGCGACGCTATACTATCTCGCACGCATGATACAGGCGGGCGAAGACCCGAAGTTTATTGCCCGCCGCATGGTAGTTTTTGCGAGCGAAGACATTGGCCTTGCCGCACCAGCTGCGCTCAACCTCGCCGTATCTACATTCCTCGCCGTGGAGCGGATTGGCCTGCCAGAAGCTGAGATAAATCTTAGTCACTGCGCAGTCGTCATGGCAAAATCCCCAAAAAGTCGTGAAAGTTATGATGCTTGGGGTAAAGCCAAAACCCTTGCCGAGCAGTACCCCGACCTCCCCGTCCCGCTTGGCCTCCGCAACGCCCCCACTAGCCTTATGAAAGACCTTGGCTACGGTAAGGGCGCCAAATGGGAGGCCGGCTACCGCCACCCCGATGGCTTTCTCCCGCCCGAGCTACAAGACATTACCCTATTTTACTAGAACTATTCAACGCGTCCGATTTCAGTGAGTTTTTTAAAGGTGTCTTCTTTTGAAAGTTTTGATACGTCAATGCCGTTTTTCTCTGCTGCCATCAATCCAAATATTAGATCTTTCGCCTGCCTCGCTGCCTTTGTCGGTAGCATCTTTAGCGGCTCAGGATTTTGCTCAAGACCTTTCGTCTCAAAACGTAGCGTCGACAGAAACAAGACTGATTTTACCCCCACGTAGTTTAGCCGTTCTATAGGAATCGAGACCGTGTGGTTGTGACCAAAAAATGACCGATAGACAATGTCAACCTTATTGTGATCGACTACAAGCAGGTCTGGGAACAGGTCAAACGGGAACATCGACTGACACGAAAAAAGACGCGTCGTTGCACGAGCATGCAAGCGAGTAAGCTTCTCAAGCTCATCGACAGTTTCAGCCCCTGTAACCACAGTCTGTGTATTCACTGCTTGCAGTGTACCAAACTGCCGTGCCGCTGGCTGCGAGTTATATCACAATTGTTGAGCTATAGGCACTTTCGTGGAGCTGTTTAGCTGGTTTTCTATATATTATTACGGATAAGTAATGCTGTCAGACATTTACTTATTCATGAAACAGAGAGGTTTTCGGTATTGTTCGTTACGTAAAACAAAACTTAATAAGCGCGGTAAAACGGATACCGGCACACAGCGTTGGTGCTGCCGGATCTGTGCTGTCAGTTCTACAAAAACACGATCAAGCTTACGTAGGCCGCGCTTTCGTGTTTGGACGCTTCGTTTCGTAGCTGCTTGGCAAAACACCACAGGACGAACTAAGCAGTACTGCCCGTACCTTTCGTGACCAAACGTTATCGTGCTAGAATGTGCTGGTTCCGCTGGTTCTGTCGAGCAATATACGGCACAATATCATTGTTGGTGGGATGCGGGTTGGTGGTATGGTTTGCCTCATTGCCAGGGCAACAAGCTACGTCACAACTTTGGAAGAATAGGCAAAGGATCGGTACTCCGCCACGCATCACTCCTGTAATAGCTTATCCATTCTCCCGTTTCAATACTAAAATGCAAGTGAGTTCCATTAATACAAGGTGGATTTGTACCGGCAAGCCTTCCAATTCGCTGACCAGCACTTACGTACGTTCCAACCGCAATACGATCAGATGCCAAGTGTTGATATCCGTGCCAGTATGATGTTCCTTCAGCTTTTATGAGCACAAAGTAGCCACATCCTGATGAATAGTATGACCGCACGACTTTTCCCGCATGAGCCGACACCACTGTAGTGCCTTGCGGCGCTGGGATATCTATACCCTTGTGTGTGCCACCTCGATCAGCATTATATTTGCCATATTTTTGGCTAATACCTCTTGAAGGATATAGTGGCCAAACCCATCCAGCAGAGGACGTAGATGCCGTTCCACCAGAACTTGTTCCGCCACTCGTACTTGTAGAACAGTAATCGTACGATGCAACAATGTAAGTGTGTGCCGAATTGACACATTGCAACGCACCAGTTGCGTTCGTCTGTTGCCATCGACGTGAACAACCATTTCCACTTACGTACTTACGACCGAGTGAGCCACACTTCGTTGCATCAATACTCGTGGATATTGCACCGCTACAGTAGTTATATACTGCACTATTGGTATAGGCACCAGCACCACTTTGACACCAGCTTTCGCACGCACCAGTGCTCGACGTGTATACCCGTCCACGAAGCTTACATTGTTCGACAGAAAGCGCATAAGTCGCAGCACTTGAGCGTATGAGAAGCATATACCCAATAAACCCAAATACGACTACGAACACCAACATACTCAGCATCTGCCCCTTACGACTCGTGAGGAACGATGCAAACACATTCCTTTGCTTTTTCCTGTTTCCCCTTTGCTTGCTAATAGTATTGCGCGACCTACTGACTGGTTTTTTTTGTGCGGGCATATTTTTGCTCCGTTTTAGTAATGGTAGGGCGTATGCTAGCATAAGGCAATATATAACACAAGCAATTTATCCAAGTAAAGTATTCATGCCCTGCCTTTCCCCTAGTCTCACGGCACAATTGCCTGCTTGGAACAACAGGCGCTACTCAGAGAAATCAGTTGATAAAATATGTGCAAGTACCCGAGTAGAAATACCGAGGACAGTGTCTTCACTGCCTTCTATATGGTCGAGGAGGTTGCCGATGTGCTGGATGGCGTAGGCACCAGCTTTATCTGCATAGTCACCAGTGGCAAGGTACGCTTCGACGGCTTTTTCGTCATATGGTTTTAGGTAGACCCAGGCGTTATCATATGTCACTGTTTCATAGCCTTCGGCTTTGCAGATGACTGCGAGTGAGGAAGTAACCTTATTTGGCGCAGAGGTGATGAGCCGCCACATACGGCGTGCATCTTCTATGTCAGTCGGCTTACCGAGTTGGGTCGCTCCAACTGTGACGATGGTATCGCTGCCGATGACGATTGCGTCTGGGAAGCGCTGCGCAACAGAGAGGGCTTTCCCCCGGCCAAGCTCCATCGCAATCTCCTCAGCTGATCGAGATTCATCGAGATACTCCTCAAAATCGCTCGCTACCACCGTAAACTCCAGCCCCATTTTCTCGAGCAATTCTCTCCGCCGCGGCGACGTACTCGCCAAAATAATCTGCCTCATGAGAAGTAGTATACTGTACATAGATGAGTGCAAGTATCGACATACAAAATCTCACGAAGATGTATGAGGGGAGCCGGGTGGCGGCACTGGATGGGTTGACGCTGCGGGTACAGCCTGGTGAAGTCTACGGGTTCTTGGGTGCTAACGGTGCTGGGAAATCGACGACCATACGACTGCTGCTGAACTTTATCCAGCCGTCAAGTGGTCACGCAAAAATCATGGGCAAAGACATTGTGGCGGACACAGTGGAAGTGAAAAAGCACGTCGGGTACCTAGCCGGAGATGTTGCGCTGTGGCCAAAGGTGACGGGAAATGAACTGTTTGCGTATCTGATGAAACTGCAATCCCAAGTGAAAAAAGACTATTTGTTGAGCCTTATTGAGCGTTTTGAGGCCGAGCCGGAAAAACGAATTGATACGCTCAGTAAAGGCAACCGCCAGAAGATTGGCGTCATACAAGCACTCATGCACGAGCCAGATGTGTTGATTCTGGATGAGCCAACCAGCGGACTCGACCCGCTCATGCAGGAAATGTTCTACGCCGAGGTCCGGCGGGCAGCCGAACGCGGTGCAGCGGTGTTTGTGAGCAGCCACAACCTGGCCGAAGTACAGCGCATGTGTGACCGCGTAGGGATTATCAAACATGGCAAGCTCATTCGTGAACAAAGCATAAAGGACGACGAGAGCCTCGCGGCTGTCACATTCCGTCTCGTCCTAGCACACCCGAAAGACGCCGAAAAACTGAAGAGCAATTCCGCACTCAAACTCATTTCACACGAAGGCCACACCGTGGTTGTACAGCCGAAAAAGACGATTGCCGAGGCCCTAAAGGTCCTCGCTACCTGCAACATACAGACTATGACAACGCAACAGCTTGACCTAGAAGATGAGTTTCTTGAGTACTACGGAGACGGCGCATGAAAAAATTAGAGTCAAGAGCTATGAGACAAGAGTCAATGTTTGGGCAGCATGTGCAAGGTCCGACCTTTGCAAAAGCAGTGAAAAATCTTGTGATTTTACAAAAAATCATACCTCTTTTGCAAAGGTCGGACCTTGCACAGTTTGGAGATGGAGCATGAAAGATGTTGTTTTTTGGGAGCTGAAGCAGCGGCGTAAGGTGATATTCTGGTGGATCGCGGGGAGTGTTGTTATGACGCTCGTCATTATGGCTTTGTTCCCCTCTATTCGTGATAAAGCGGCTGACATGAACGCTGTCATAAACCAAATGCCAAAAGAATTGCGCGGACTCAAAACCGGTGGCGCCACACAGATAGACGTGGGCGACCCAGCGCAATTCCTCAACTCGCAGTTGTTCTACATCACCCTGCCGATGATATGGATTATCCTTGCCATTACGCGCGGCAGCGGCATACTTGGGCGCGAGGACCAAAGCCACACGCTTGAGTTACTCCTTGCCCGCCCGATTGCCCGTGGCAAACTTTTACTGGCAAAAGCGGCTGCCTTTGTGCTGGAGTTTGCTATCGTTATTGGCGCAACGTGGCTGCTACTCATACTTTTTGCCCCAGTGTTTGACCTACACATCAGCACCGCTGCACTGACGCTTGCGACGCTATACACTGGTATATTCTCGCTTAGTTACGGTTACATTGCCTTTGCGCTACAAGCTGCCAGCGCCCTCACCAAATGGGCCGCTACTGCCGTAGCTGTGGCTCTAGGATTTGGCGGGTACATCCTCGCCGGTCTCAGCACGCTCACCGACTGGCTGAAATATCCTGTAAAGCTCGTTCCCTACCATTACTTCGATATGCTAACCGTACTAGACGGCAAATCATCCGCGCCGCGTGGCCTGCTCGCCTATCTCGTCGCAACCTTTGCGCTTGGTACTATCGTCGCCTACCTCGGCTTTCGCCGCCGCGATGTCGAATAGCCCTTAACACTTTGCCTCTAGAAAAACGCTATTCATACCTGTATAATTCTTTTGTCTTTGGGGATTGGCCAAGTGGTAAGGCAACGGGTTCTGGTCCCGTGATCGGGGGTTCGAATCCCTCATCCCCAGCCACGAGAAGAGTCAGTCGAAAGACTGGCTTTTTTCGTGGCATGAAGACGGGGTTCAGTACTCGGTCACGTCCGTGAGCGGGGTGAAGATTGCCATAGGCAATCTACAAGGCGACTTTCTCTTGAAAGCTATGCTTTCAAAGATGAAATCGCGGGCCTGCCGAAGGTAGGTCGAATCCCTCATCCCCAGCCAAAGTGAAAAGTTCTACATTATGCGTAGAACTTTTTATATTTCTGCGTATATCTTTCGAATTCAAAAGTGCTTATATTGATAAAAAACCAGCGGCAGGCTGGTTTTTTATACCTCTCAAAACTCCACAGTTCACGGTGTTTTGAGCCGTCTCGCAATGCGCGCCTCAAAGCACTAATAGTTATTATATCACACATTTTTCTCACGCAACCAATCTGGATAATTTTGCCGTTGTGTTTTATATAACACCAAATTCTACCCCTGTTATTAGATTTAAAAAATACATTGTATAGTATATTTATTGCTTTTCTGTTCTTTTTTGTTACACTTAACGAATCATGACGTGCGTCACAAATGCAGCATATTATTATGCCGACTCCCCCGAGGCGGTATATAGCTCGTTACACGCATAGTATTCATCAAACGAAACATAGACCGCCTCAGAAAAGAGGCGGTTTTTTATTGCAAAGGAGAAAGAATATGACAGAACAGTATAAAGAACAACGACCCGTTATTGGACTTTGCGGCTTTGGTGACTTAGGGTCTCGGCTGGCAACACAGGCATTGTGGCACGGATACGATGTTCATGTGTACGACCCAAAACTTCTTGAGTCGAACCTTCCACTCGGAGAACCCTTAGACCCAAATCTTCAAAAACCAGTAGCCAGTAAAATCGGAAAATTAGTCATCGCAGAGTCTATGCAAGATGTAATGAATTCTGCGCGTATTGTCCACTGTGCTATCTCGTCAAAACACTTACCCGAACTACCGGAAACTCAAGAAGGTCAAATTGTTGTTTTGCACGACAGCGTTATGCACACGAGCGTTGAGGCAATTAACAAAAGAGATAAAGATAGAGGGCGATTTGCGGCCGCACACTGCCTTACAAACAGCCACCGACGCGTTTTTATTCTGGACGATCCACGACATGCTCAAAAAATAAGTGAACATTTTCTTGCACTCGGACTGTCACCAAAAATAGTGTCTTCTAGAGCTCATGACAAACTTATGGCACGAACCCAAGGACCTCTTGCTCTGCTGATAAACGCTGGATTACGCGAATATCTTGCGCAACAAAAAGACCTTGGCAATCTCACACCCTCTGGCGAACATCAAAAAGATGCACTGGACGATAGAGCAGCGCGATGGACACAAGAGACCGTTGATTCAATCCTGCGTAATCCTGAGCTCCCCGAAGTTGCACTGTATATAATTATGGCACTCCTCAAAAAGACATTTAGTACAGACCACACAAAGACAGTGGCAAACCGATTGGGGCAAGATATTCTCGAAACTATAACAAGTAAAATGCGCGGTACTTCGCGGAGGTTTTTAAACAGCCAGAATTAATCCTGAGGAGCTTCATGGAAGGGTACATCGGCGAGCGTTGCGCCAGCCGGAGGTATACCTGAAGAGGGTGGTGCTGGTTGTAGTTCTGGGCGAAGGATGCTGTTGACTATTTTATCCACTGTATCTTCGGTCATCATGGCTTTTACGGAGTAGCCGGATATGCCCAGGTCACGCAGGTCTTTGGGCGCCTCGGTCTCGTTCAAGTTAGAAATGATATAAACCGGAATACTTTTACCCCACTCGGTTGCACGCATGGTTGCCAGCAATTGCCCGCCAGATATATCGGGTATCATAAGGTCAAGCAACACCAAATCTGGAATCTCTTTTTGGATAAAGTAGAGTCCGGTTATGCCGTTATAGGCCACAAAACAGGTGTAGCCCAAAAGTTCAAGACGTGTTTTGTATATTTCTGCGAGTGCCGAGTTGTCTTCGACGATGATAATTTTTTTCGAGTTATCTTGTGGATTCATAATCTGATTGTAGTACAGCAAGAACAGTTTTGCTACTAGAAAATCTATCCGTTATACTGAGCACATAGGAGGAGTATATGACACAGAGCGCTGAGGTCAAAAGTTGGGGTTTGATAGGACAGGGTAACATCGGTCGAGAAATTATTCGGCAGCTTGGGCAAACGCACGTTGCCGCTCGGCTTGGTTTGAAGACACAGCCAGACATTATTGTTGAGGCCGCAGGCATCATTCGCTCAGATGGTACCATAGACAGTAAAACCGCCTTTGCAGACGCAACCCTCCCAGATGTTCTCTTTCTAGCTATCCCCTCCGGCGGCAATGGATCACTTGCCTACAATTACATATCTACCATTCTGGCAAAAGGAAAAATGGCCGTCACAGCCGAAAAAGGTGCGCTCTCGCATTTCTTCCGGGAACTCAAATCTGCCTCTGATGATTTCACCCGGTTTGGCATCACTGCAAGTGTGGGAGGCGGTACTCGCCTGCTTCGCGTGGCAGAACAGTACAACATTGACCAGGGAAACATAACCGAAATGCACGCCGTCTTGAACGGTACAATGACTGCAATTATGAGCGAAGTAGCCCCGACAGATGGTTCAACAGGGATAAAACTGGAAGAAGCTGTATCGCACGCCGTTGCCGCTGGCTACGCAGAACCTGGGGCAGATTCACCTCAGGCTGTCCTACGGGGCGAAGCCGAGGGTGACATACCAAAGAAAATGTCTATTATATATAACTTTCTTGAACTCGGCCCAACTATTCTCAGCTGCGACGATCTGACGTTTTCACTCACCGACGAAGACATCAACACTGCCGTGTTGGCCGACAAGCCTCACCGATTCATCGTGTCATTCTACCCTGTTGCAACTGCGCCGAAAAAAGTCGAACGGCTGGGCGGCTTTGAAAAAACAGTCGATGGCTGGAAGCTCGTGGCCGGTTTTCGTGCGCTCGACAGTAACCCGCTGTTCGCCAGCTTCGCCCCGCTCACCGCTGCAGGAAATGGCCTCGTTGTTGGTCTTGGACCAAACTTGAGCGATGGTGTCTACACGGTAACTGGCCCTGGTGCCGGAGTTGAACCGACTGTCAATGCCATGATAGACGACTACGTCCGTCTCGCCCGCCAGGAGCAAGCCCAATGATAGTCATGAAGTTTGGCGGCACGTCCGTCGGAAGTGCTGAACGTATCCTTGATGTTGCAGAGCTGGTCGCCAGCTACCGCAACAAACATCCCGTGGTCGTCACCTCTGCTATGACCCAGATCACAAACCAGCTTGAGGAAATGGCTCGTTTGGCCGTGACTGGCAACCGCAAGCGCATCATCGCTACAAAACTCGCAGCACTCAAAGCTGTTCACGACGAGGCAATCACTGGGCTAAAACTTGAGCCAACCGCTGAGGCGTCGCTGCGCGATATCATCGATGCCAAAATCACTATTCTGGGGAATATTTTGAAGAGTGTTACCTCGCTTGGCGAGCTGACACCGCGCGGTCGCGACCAAATTCTTTCGTTTGGCGAACGTCTTTCTATTCATCTTGTCGCCGCTGCTCTGAACAGCCGCGGCGTACCGGCCACAGCCGTCAGTGCAACCGACTTTTTGATTACAGATGATAACTTTAACGACGCTCAACCGCTGCTCGTGCAGTCAAAAAAAAGAGCCCAGAAACTACTCTCGCAACTTATTGAGGCAGGTACTATTCCTGTTGTCACCGGCTTCATTGGCGCCACGCGCGACGGCGTCACAACAACACTCGGACGCGGCGGTTCGGACTTTTCCGCAACCATTCTCGGCTATTGCCTAGACGCCAAAGAAGTTTGGATATGGACAGATGTAAACGGTGTCATGACCTGTGACCCGCGAGTTGTCAGTGGCGCCCACTCTATCGAGCATATGTCATACGAAGAAGCCTCTGAACTTTCCTACTTCGGCGCAAAAGTCATTCACCCGCGCACCATGATTCCAACAGCCGAACTCGGTATACCCATTGTTATTAAAAACACTATGAACCCAACTTACCCCGGCACGCGTATTACGCCAGATGGCGATTCAGATGCGGCTGGCGCAAAGGCCCTGACTGTCATGAAGAATCTCGCGATGATAACCATTCAGGGCAAAGGCATGCGCGGCGTATTTGGTACAGCGGCGCGAGTGTTTGATACTCTTGCCGCAGCAAAAGTAAATGTGCTGTTTATTTCGCAGGCATCTTCAGAAAATAACATCACTGTCGTCGTAGAAAAACCATCAGCCATGGCCGCAACTCGCGCGCTCCGACAGGCTTTTGCCGCAGAGGTACGTGGTCGTCGAATTGACTTTGTAGAACCTAAGGCGGGCGTGTCGCTCATTGCCGTCGTTGGAACCGGCATGCGTCGCCATGTAGGCATGGCTGGAAGAATCTTTAGTGCACTTGGCAACGGCAATGTGAATGTGATTGCCATCGCCCAAGGCTCATCTGAGCTCAATATCACCATGGTTGTGAAAGACGAAGACGACACGAAGGCACTCCAGTGTATTCACGACGAACTGTATAGCCACAAAGGAGAAACATCATGAAACAGTATAAAACCGCCGTTCTTGGCGCCACCGGTATGGTTGGCCAGCGGTTTATAAGCCTGCTTGAAAATCACCCGTGGTTTACCGTAACGACTGTGGCAGCCTCACCACGCTCTGCCGGCAAATCATACACTGAAGCTGTTGGGGAACGCTGGGCCATGAAAACGCCTATCCCCGCAGATGTCGCCGAGTTAACCGTTCTTGCGGTCGAAGACGATATGCAAAACATAGCCGCAAGTGTCGATGTCGTTTTTTGTGCACTTGACATGGAGAAAGACGACATTCGCCGTATAGAGGAAGCCTATGCTGCTGCGGGCGTGGCTGTTATATCAAACAACTCCGCTCACCGCTGGACGGCCGACGTGCCGATGATTATGCCAGAAGTCAATCCTGAACACGTTGCGCTTGTAGACGCCCAGCGCAAAAACCGCGGCTGGACAACTGGGCTGATAGCCGTGAAGCCCAATTGCTCTATTCAGTCCTACGTATCAGTGCTGACCGCGCTGAAGGAGTTCAAGCCCGTCGACGTGGGCGTGACAAGCCTGCAAGCCATCTCTGGGGCCGGAAAGACCTTCGAAACGTGGCCTGAAATGGTCGACAATGTCATTCCGTTCATTGGCGGCGAAGAGGAAAAGTCAGAAAAAGAACCCATGAAAATATGGGGTACGGTAGAAAATGGTGTCGTAAACCTAGCTACTTCTCCGGCGATAAACGCCACCTGCATTCGCGTGCCAGTGACAGACGGCCACATGGCGTCAGTATGGGTTCAGTTTAAGGGCGCTCCGACGAAAGAAGACATCGTTGCAGCCACCCAAAATTTCGCCAATCCGCTCGCCGAACTCGGCCTACCTTCTGCCCCGCAGCAGCTCATTCAGTACCTAGAAGACGACAACCGTCCGCAGACTGGACTCGACCGTGACTATGCAAACGGCATGGGCGTCAGCATGGGGCGTCTGCGGCAAGTCAGCGAACACGAATGGCAATTCATCGCCCTCGCCCACAACACCGTCCGCGGTGCCGCCGGCGGCGCCATCCTCATGGCCGAACTCCTTGCGCACGAGGGTTATATTCATAGTCGAGTTTAGGAAATTGTCATCTTGAGCGAAGTGAATCGAAGTCGAAAGGTCTTCCCGAAAAAATCGCCCATGCGATATTCAGGCGTCGTACTCCGGGGCGATCAGTACGGGAGGACGCTGGGGTTTCCAACCGCAAACCTTGATTCAAGCATACTCGCGCATGTGGAAAAAGAAGGTGTCTATGCCTGCAGAGTTCACTTGGGATCCGAAAATTACAGAGGGGCGCTTTACCTGGGGCCGAGAATTGTACTAGACGAGACCACACGCGTTCTAGAAATTCATATCATCGACTTCAACCAGGAAATATACGGCCAGACTATCTCGTTTGAACTTGGCGCCTTCATCCGCCCGCCTATGGACTTTCCTAACCTTACTGCCCTCAAAAAGCAATTCGCCTCCGACATCGCTGTTGCAAAAGTTGATGTTGGATAGTGGGCATTTGACGTTGAAATGCGAAGGGGTCGTGTCTGTCGGTTGTAAAACTGGCCAACATGTTCACCAAGAGCTTGAGCCTTTGGCCGAGGTTTTTCGCTTCTTTTTTCTGGCAAAAAGGAAGTCGCCATGCGGGCGCGAAAGCCCGCATTCAGTTGCTAAAGTGCTATAGTAGAACCATGAGCACAATAGACCCTACGCAAACTGAAGCATGGCAAAAACTAACCGAACATAACGCCGCATTCCAGGACAGCTTACGGCACCTTTTTACCGAAGATACCACGCGCGGCAGGCGGCTGGCGAAGCATGCTGGAGACGTGTATGTAGACTATTCTAAAAACCACGTCACCGACCAGACTATGACCTTGCTCTTTGCACTCGCACGTGAGTGCGGCGTGGAGGAGCTGCGCGACGCCATGTTTACTGGCGAAAAAATAAATACCACCGAAAACCGCGCTGTCTTGCACACCGCCCTCCGCAATCAATCTGACCACCCTGTAGAAGTAGACGGCAAAGACGTCATGCCCGAGGTGCGCAGCGTACTGCAGCACATGCGCGAATTCAGCACTGCCGTGCGTAGTGGCAAATGGAAGGGCTACACGGGCAAACCCATCAAACACGTTGTAAACATTGGCATTGGCGGTTCAGACCTCGGCCCCGTTATGGTTGCAGAGGCTCTCAAATACTACAGCAACCCCTCAATGCACCTGCATTTTGTTTCGAATGTCGATGGTACTCACATAGAGGAGACACTGCAAGACCTTGATGCAGGAGAAACACTTTTTATCATCGCCAGTAAAACCTTCACAACTGATGAAACCATGACAAACGCTGCGAGTGCTCGCGGCTGGCTCGTTGAACAGCTTGGTAGCGAACAGGCCGTTGCAAAACATTTTGTCGCGCTTAGTACAAACACTGAAGACGTGCAGAAGTTTGGCATTGATCCTGCAAACATGTTTGCGTTTTGGGACTGGGTAGGTGGCCGCTACAGCCTAACGAGTGCCATTGGCCTGAGCATTATGCTCGCTATAGGCCCAGATAACTTCGACGACATGCTCCGCGGCTTTTACGCCATGGATGAACATTTCCGCACTGCACCGCTCACCGAAAACGTGCCTGTTATTCTTGCGCTCATCGGCATATGGAACGCAAACTTCCTCGGCGCCGAAACAGAGGCAATCCTGCCGTATGACCAGTATCTCCACCGCTTCCCTGCGTACTTCCAACAAGGCAATATGGAAAGCAATGGTAAAGGCGTCCGCAAAAACGGGCAGCCTGTACGCTATACGACCGGACCAATCATATGGGGCGAACCAGGTACAAACGGACAGCATGCCTTTTACCAGCTTATTCACCAGGGCACCCGGCTCATTCCTTGCGACTTCATCGGCTTTGCCCAGTCGCTCAACAATCCTGACGGGAAAGGCACTCACCACCGTAAACTCATGGCAAACATGTTTGCCCAGTCGCAAGCACTGGCCTTTGGCAAAACCGCCGACGAAGTTCGCGCCGATGGCGTCGCTGAAGAACTTGTGCCGCACAAAACCTTTCCTGGTGACCGCCCGAGCAACACCATCTTGCTGTCAAAACTAACCCCGCATACGCTCGGCCAGCTCATTGCCCTCTACGAACACAAGATCTTCGTCCAAGGTGCCATATGGGGTATAAACAGTTTCGACCAGTGGGGTGTAGAGCTTGGCAAAGTCCTCGCCAAAAACATTGCCGTAAAACTCACTGACGGCGATCTTTCAGGAGAAGATTCATCCACTGAAACACTCGTGAAACACTGGCGAAGCCTCCAGTAGCCCATAGACAGACTAACCCTTTAGCAGTACGTCGAGCGGAACGTCGTGGGGTTCGCGGGGGAGGTTTTGTAGCTCTGCCCAGGCGTAGGCTAGGCCGATTTTGAATGCTTGCGGCTGGGTGGCGAGCCAGCGGTCGTACCAGCCGCCGCCCATTCCCAGACGAAAGCCATCTCTGTCAAAACCCACCACCGGGACAAAAACAACATCAAACCGCTCTTCCGGAAACGAGACATCCTGGCTAGGTTCACCTACGGTCACACCTACCACAGGATGCGTATGTGCAAGCCAGTCAATGACCGGCCGTGTGTCTATCTCACCTAGACGAGGTAAAGATTTGTATATATGCACCGTTTTTACACAAGACCAATCTACAGCCTCCGGCAGATGTGCGACGATTGCTTGGCTCGCGGCTCGCATTTCGTCGGCAGTTACCGCTTTCCGTCGCTGGAGTAGTTCCATGCGTAATGACTCTTTTGTGGGTGGCATATATCCATTGTCGCATTGCATAACAAAAAGAGAAACCCCAGAAAACTGGGGTTTCTGCGTTTCTGTCGAGTGCGCGTATTAGTCTTCGACTTCGACGACGTCGGCGTCTGCCGCCGCACGAGCTACTGCTTCACAGCCGCGCATGGCACCGTCTTTGGTGGTGTATTCTTCACCAGTAGCAACGACTTCGCCATTGCCAGCCTTGAGGCGCCAGCGCCAGCCATTTTTGCTTGGGTATACTTCAAACTTTGCCATTGTCATTTCCTCCTTACGTAGCCTTTCTATCATGCACCCATCGCAAGAAAATCGCAAGACGGGCGTATACTGATACATAATGATTCGTTTTATTTTGACCCTCACAAAAACGGTATACAAACACATTATAAAACCGCTCCTGTTTCGGTCTTCACCAGATGATGTCCATAGTCGGCTGCTCCGAATGTCCCGCGTGCGACAGAAATTTGGGTTTACTGACACGATAGTGCGAAGCCTGTGGACGTACCGAAACGAAAAAAAGCTTGGGCAAGTGGTAAATGACATTTATTTTCCCAACCCCGTGGGGCTAGCGGCTGGGTTCGATAAAAACATCGAGCTTGCTCCCACCATGAAAGCCATCGGCTTTGGGTTTATGACAGGCGGCTCAGTCACGTTTTACCCGTGCGAAGGAAACCCGCGGCCATGGTTTCACCGACTGCCAAAACAAAAATCGCTCGTTGTCCATGTGGGCCTGGCGAACGAAGGCACTGAACAAATTCGCTCGCGGCTTCGGGCTTATACACCTGCAATCTTTACGCAGTTCCCTCTAGTTATGTCCGTCGCCAAGACAAACAACCCTGAAACATGTAACGACACACAAGCCATCGCCGACTACATTGGGAGTTTGCAGCTTCTACGAGACGAACCGCGCGTGAGCGTGCTAGAAATAAACATTTCCTGTCCAAACGCCTATGGTGGCGAGCCATTTACAGAACCCAAACGACTGGAACAACTCCTAAAAGCCGTCGACAACCTGAAGATCCAAAAGCCCGTGTGGGTGAAAATGCCCATAAATCACCCGTGGCCGGAGTTTGATGCGCTTCTCAAAGTCATCGTCAAACACAATATACAGGGGGTTACCATTGGCAACCTAAACAAAGATCGCGGTAAAATTCCATCTGAAGAATTGGCGTCCCAGGTAAAGGGCAACCTTAGCGGCCTCCCCACACAAGCCCTCAGCGATGAACTTATAGGACGGACCTTTAAGTCGTATGGCGATAAATTGAGCATCATCGGCGTGGGTGGCATTTTTACTGCCGAAGATGCCTACCGAAAAATACGAAACGGCGCAAGCCTTGTAGGGCTTATAACTGGCATGATTTTTGAAGGACCGCAGCTTATCGGCCAGATAAACCAAGATCTGACACGTTTACTTGAAAAGGACGGCTTCACGAACATCGGCGAAGCAGTTGGGACCGCACACGTCGCTTTGGCAAAAAAAATTCTTAAATGAAAAGAGCCCTCTCGCAAGTTTCGGGGGCTCTTTTCTGTATATGCCAGCACAGACCAGCTCGCTGAAGATATGCTGAGAGACTATACCGCTAAGCCGGCAAACCGATGCGCTTTGCGGCGGCGTTGCCATTTTGCCTCAAAGCGGCGCACGACAGCTTGGAGCTCCTCGCTGCTTCGGGGCTGTAGACTAAATGTTTGTGTAAATACCTTGTCCATACGCTTCCCTCCCGTATGATACTTTCATCATACGGAGAAAACGCTGAGACCACAGTAAGCTTACTCACAGATTTTATGTGATAAATCGTACAACGTTGTTGGATTCTGGACGCTGGACATTCAATGTTCGAACATCGAATTGTGACCGCAGCCCACCACAATAAATCCGACAAAGAACTGGAGCGCCTATGCCTTGCCGCCCTTGCGACCCGCCTCTCTAGCTCGTTCGGGATTGTTCTTGAAATTGCCCGGGCTAAATGCCCCGCCTACTTTCCCTTCTTCCGAAGCCCGCTTTGGGTTGTTTTTAAAGTTGCCAGAACTCATTTTTCCGCCCTTACGTCCAGCGGCAGCGTGACCCGCCGAATCTCCATGCCACCCTTTGCCTTTACTTTCTTTTGCCATACCTATTACTCCTAACTCTCACGTTCGGTAGACATACTATACATTGTACAGTCATGTGTAACTATAAAAAATCTTACACTCTTGGCCAGATGACTTTGCCGCCTATGTCTTCTTTACGCACAAGGCCAAAATGCCGACTATCTGTACTCTGTGACGGATTATCTCCTCGCACGTCATACTTCCCGCGCTCAACGGCTCGAATACGCTTTATCTTTTCTTTGCCGTCATGAGCTAGAATGATAACATCTTCGGGTCCATACGTTCTTTTTCGAACCGCCACAACAAGCTGCTCTGGATCAAGTACCGGCCACATACTCTTGCCTACGACGCGGCGCACCAGAATGTACTTTTTGCGCTTTCTTGGTTCTTGACTCATGTTTCTTGACGCTACTTCTTCGTCTCCCAGAAAATTTCTGCAATCTCGTCTATCATAGCCAGAAGCTTATCCGCCTCGGCTACGTCCATGTGGTGTTTACACTCGCCCGCTTGCTTCGTCGCCAACCAAAATTTCTCGTGCAGGTCTGGATATTTTTCCAGATGTGGCGGTTTAAAATAGTCCGTCCAGAGCACCCACAGGTGCTGTTTCACCAGTTCGGCACGCTGCTCTATAAGTACCACTGCACGCAGCTTATTGTGCTCGTCTAGCCCTTCATATTTCTGCATCATAGCCTTTACGCTTTCAGCCTCTATCCGCGCCTGCGCCGGATCATACACCCCGCACGGCAAATCACAATGCGCATAGACTGGTTTAATGTGAAAAAGTTTCATAATAAAGTCCCTTTCCATTTTTCCTTCTATAGTATAGTCCGTAGCCGCTATACTTAAAACCATTTTTATAATATAGTAATACGAATATGTCTAATATACTATCCGCTGGAAAACAGTCCAACGAACAGCTGATTGCCCTCTGTAATCAAGCGCTGGCTCAAAACCAAGTTGGAGACTACCACGCTCCCCACAGGTCACATTATCCTGAACTATTCGGTTGGGATTCGCCCATGCACAGCATTGGAACAAGACATGTAGCCCCCAGCCACGCTGCACAAGAATTATATGCCCTATTTCGGGGTCAATGGGAAGATGGCCGTCTTCCAAATATACAGTTTCCTCGTCATGGTGGATTTCTCAGCAGCCTTTTTTGGAACAGTGGCGCTATCGCCCGCCATAATGCACCACCCAATATTAGAACGTCAGGCATAACACAACCGCCGCTTGCAGCTGAGGCAATATGGCTTGTTGGCAAAAAGCTTCCAGACGAGACGCGAAAAATCTTTTGGAGCGAACTTACGCCAAGAGTTATGAAATACCACGAGTGGCTCTACGCTGCAAGATGCCAGAAAGACGATGGATTGATTGAGATAGTTCACCCTTGGGAGTCTGGTATGGACAATACACCGCCTCTTATGGAATACATGCGTTCATTAGACTGGGGTACGCCTATTGGCATTCTGGATGCGATAAAAAAATCCCTTAGGTTGTTTCGAAAAGATCTGCGCTACGTTGACGGAAGTGAGAGATCTTCTGATGATGAAGCTGTCTTGCAAATGGTATCGTTTATGAGCCTGGTACGAAGTAGGTATGATGCACGCAGGCTTCAAGAAAAACATCCGCTGCATTTTGCTGATATTGCCTTCAATAGCATACTTGCTCGAGCAAACGTCGTACTCGAAATGCTCACAAAGGAATCTGGGCAAGTAGTTCCCGAGAATCTACTCGTATCAATGCAAAAAACACGCGAAAACTTTGGAAAGCTAAAGGACCCTGAAACGGGCATGTATTTCTCACGAGGACGAGATGGTAGTCTCATACGCATACCGACTGTAGCCTCACTCCTCCCTCTGTATGCGGGTGTTATATCTCAAGAAGAACGCGCTGTGCTCATAGAAAAGCTAGCTGACTCTACTAGCTTTTGGCAGCCACATGGTATCCCGACAGTCCCGATTGACAGTCCATACTTTTCAGATAAACGCTACTGGAGCGGAGGTGTTTGGGGAAATATGGAGTGGATGATTGCAAACGGCTTAGCCCGCAGTGGTGAAACTGACAGAGCCTCACTGATCATTGAAAGAACCCTTTCCACCAACCCTGGCTTTCATGAATACCATTCGGCTCTCACGGGCATAGGATATGGCGTCTCACCCTTCTCTTGGTCAGCAAGTGTTCGATTAGATTTTGCACACCAGGCCGAGCAAAGCGACTGGTCTGACTAGGATTCTCTGCGCCAGGTGGCAATGGCGGCGTGGTTGCCGGTGAGGAGGACTTCGGGAACTTTGTGGCCGCGAAAATCTTCTGGGCGAGTGTACTGGGGGTATTCGATTGAGATATCATCGTCCTGAAATGATTCCACTTCGGCACTCGTCTCTCCGCCGAGAACGCCTGGGAGCAAGCGCACGACACTGTCGATGATGGTCATAGCCGGCAGTTCACCGCCCGTGAGCACGTAGTTGCCGACGCAAAACTGCTCGTCCACCCAGTTCGTAACCCGTTCATCATAACCTTCATAGCGCGGACAAACGAGAATCAGCTCGTCAACTTCGGTAGCCAACCGTTTTGCATCTGACTGCTTATACACCTTCCCCCTGGGCGTCGGCAAAATAACCGCGGCTCGCGACTCGCGACTCGCGACTCGACTCTTCGCATGTTCAATCGCCGCAACGAGCGGTTCGGGCTTCAACAACATGCCATCACCGCCGCCATATGGCGTGTCGTCTACCTGCTGGCGCGGCCCAATGCCGAAATCGCGGAGGTTAATAAACTCATAGGTCACAATCCCGCGGTCAGCCGCTTTCCACAACATTGACGACCCCAAAACCCCAGTAAACATCTCCGGAAAAAGGGTAATTATTTGTATTCTCATTGGTGTAAGCTTACACCAAAATCACCTCTGTTACCAGAGGTGATTTTGTCACATAAGGCCCCGACCCGTAGAAACGGGTCGCTCGCAAGGGCGGCGTATATGTTTTTGTTTTATCGGTGTTAGTCTTTGTAAAGACTCGTTCTACCTTAGCACAGAACACCTAAAAGCACAAGGGGCTTTGGGGTATTTGACGTCGGGTAAATTTAGATGTCAGAGGTCGGATGTTGGATGTCAGAATGCGGCCGCAGGCCGCCAAAACTTGTCCTCCGCAGCTTTAGCGGAGGAGGATATAACTAAAGATGGCCATGCGTAGGCTCCCGGCTCGGATGTTGTCATGTTTTACAACTTCCAGCAGGCGGCGCGACTTGTTTGAGGAAGGTATCACTTGCCAGTGGCAGGTGATAGCTGACGAGTTGTCGCACCGGTTGTAAAACTGAGCAACATTCGACCGAGAGCCGTAGCCTTGGCCTGGTTTCTTTGCCTTCTTTCTTTGACAGCAAAGAAAGAAGGTCGTGGCGCGCGGACGAGACCGCGTCTTAAATATCTAGGTCGTCGAGATCAGCCAACTCCGCACGAGTCCGTGCAACCGTATCGCTTTCTTTTTTCTCAGCTGGCGCAGCAAACGAATCATCATCGTCATCGTCGCTACTCTTCACAGATGTTACAAAGCCATTGTCGCTATCATCACTTTGCGACTGCGCAGCAGGAGCCGGAGCTTCACGACGGTCATCGCGAGCAGGCCGCTCAATAGGGTTGCCGTTTTCGTCCAAACGGTCCACATCTACAATCTTCAGGTTATAACGAGCTTCTTGTTTTGTACCGAGTGCCCGCAAAAGTGTACGAATGCTTTGCGCTGTTGCACCGCGCTTACCAATCACGCGGCCAAGATCTTCGGCATCTACAGTGAGTTCGAGCAAAACGCCCTTTTCATCTACGCTACGTTTTATACTAACTGCGTCCGGGTTACTGACGAGTGACTTTACGACGTACTCGACAAATTGTTGGTCTATGGTTACTGACATACTGCCTCCTCTGGCGTTATCTGACTCTGTCATTATAGCAATTTTGTCACGCTACCCCAAGAGCGATACTACGTAAAAATAGCCCGGGAAATACCAGGGCTATTTTCGTGTACAACTTCGA
This sequence comes from uncultured Candidatus Saccharibacteria bacterium, assembly GCA_964387505.1. GTDB lineage: Bacteria > Patescibacteriota > Saccharimonadia > Saccharimonadales > UBA4665 > JAGXIT01. The sequence continues at coordinate 1,283 of CAYLWF010000036.1, read as the reverse complement.
ATTTATTCAGCAGGCGTTTCTTCTGCTGGAGCTTCGGTGGTTTCTGCTGCAGGAGCAACTTCTTCTTCAGCAGGTGCCTCAGCGGCTGGCTCTTCAGCCGGAGCTTCTTCTTTAGGCTCTTCCGGACGATTACGACGCAGTTTTTCGGCATTACGAATCTTGCCTTCTTGTTTTGCGGGCATCTTAACCCAACTAGGTAGTTTTATGCCTTCTTTTTTGAAAAGCAGCACCACGCGGTCACTGGGCTGCGCACCATTGTCAAGGTACGTCTGAGCACGCTCTTTGTCCAGCACAGCTACTTTGGTATGAGGGTTATATGTTCCCACCTGTGCGACAATCTTGCCGCTGGTTGGGGTCCGGCGTGAGTCTTGAACAACCACGCGGAATTGTGCGTGACCTTTACGGCCAGTTCGCTGCAAACGAATAACTAACATTCGTTATACTTCCTTCCCATTAAAATTTCTACTCCACCCATTCTACCACTCCCCACCCCTGTTGTCAAACGTACTTCTGTAATGCGGAAGTGGCGGCGGAGACTTGGGCGGTTTGTTTGCTGGGGCCAGTGCCTTTGCCGACGAGCTTGTCGTTTACGTAGACGCCGACGGTGAATTCCTTTTCGTGGTCAGGGCCTTCCTCGCTCAGCACGCGGTAGTTTGGCGTTGCGCCCACTTGACCCTGCACAATTTCTTGCAGGCGAGACTTCGGGTCCATCCAGGAACCAGTTTTCAGAATGTCGTCAAAAGTACTGAGGATATTTTCGGTTATGAACACTTTACAGGCCTCATAGCCGCGTTCAAGATACAGCGCGCCTACAATTGCCTCAAACGCGTTTGCCAGAATTTGCCCTCGGGCGCGTTCGGTACCGTGTTTTTCACCCCGGCTGAGGCGCAAAAGCGGTTCTACGCCCAGACGTGCTGCTGCCGCGCCAATGCTTTCGGTACGTACCAATGAACTCCGCCAGTTGGTAAGTATACCTTCTGGTTCGCTGTGGTGCGTGTACAAATATTCCGTCACAACCAGTTCCAGCACGGCGTCGCCCAAAAACTCCAGCCGTTCGTTGTGCTCACTGGCAGACTTTTTGTGCTCGTTCAGGTACGAACGGTGCGTAAAAGCCACAATCAGCACCTCGAGGTTCTTAAACGCCCCGCCTAAAAACTGTTTTGCAAACTCTTGGTATGGTGTTGTGTCCATAGCAGTTGGTAGACAGTAGTCCGTAGAATGTAGACCGTAGTTTTGAACCTACCGTCTGCTGTCTTCAGTCTACTATTTATTCCTTTCTCTTA
>CAYLWF010000035.1:0-34962 GCA_964387505.1 uncultured Candidatus Saccharibacteria bacterium | reverse complement strand
GTACGAGAGGACCGGGGCGGACGCACCGCTGGTGTATCAGTTGTTCTACCAAGGGCATTGCTGAGTAGCTATCGTGCGGAATAGATAAGCGCTGAAAGCATATTAAGCGCGAAACTAGCCTCAAGATTAGATTTCCCTATGAGGGCCGTGAAAGACGATCACGTTGATAGGCGCAAGATGTAAGTGCAGTAATGTATTCAGTCGAAGCGTACTAATCGCCCCATTGACTTGTTACGACCTATGAATCGTGCATTTTTATGCATGGTTCATAGGCCAAAAAGTGCATTGACTGGTTATTGGTGTGGTTTACCATACTGGTAGCAATGTTTGTCAAAAACAATTGCTTTGTTCTTTTCTAGCTTTTGCACCGACGTCTGGACGTCGAGCTGGACTTTTGTCTAGCAATTGTTAGTTGGAAATTGGTAATTCATTGAAAATTGCTAATTGAAAATTGCTAATTGCTCGAACAAAGTTCGAGCTCGGTGCCCATAGCGAGAGGGTCATACCTGTTCCCATACCGAACACAGCAGTCAAGCCTCTCAGCGGTTACAATACTTGGGTCTTCTAGCCCTGGGAAAATAGCACGGTGCCGTTTTATATAAAAAGAGCTCCCTCAAGGAGCTCTTTTTATTTACCTTAAAATTCTTGTGCTTCAGCACAAGTCAGCACCGTGAATGCACCCCATAAAACAGGTTTTATGGGGACCCCGCTTTTCCCAAGGAGCCTATATCGTATTGTTCTCATAGCACATGAAACCTGTTATGCTTAGAGGGAGATGAAAGGGAAGGGTTGTAGAGGCGAGGACGGCTTCACCTTGGTTGAGCTACTGGTGTCGATGGTAGTGATTGCGGTCATTAGCATTGGATTCTTTAGCCTGTTTACGGCGCTTGTAAGTAGTTCGGTGGTTGCCAAACAGCGAGCTGTAGCGGGGACACTTGCAACGAATCAGATGGAATACCTGCGCTCTTTGCCGTATGACAGTTTAGCCGTGAGCGGCGGAAGTATTATTGCAAGCTCATATATACCCGCAGTTATAACCAAAAAGGTAAATGGTACAGCGTACACCATCAGCACTAGCGTGAGTTATGTCGACGATGCGTTTGATGGTTGTGGTCCATACCCAAACCTTGATACAAAAAAGAAATACTGTCGTAACTTCTCTGCGCCAGGCAACAGCGGGGGGAACAATGCACTGAGCGACACCAACCCTGCTGACTACAAGGTTGCTCATATAGTCGTGAAGAACCCTGGGGGAACTTATCTCGCAACAGCCGATACCCAAGTTGCAGCGCGTGTTGCAGAAACGGCAAGCACAACAGGAGCACTTTTTATAAACGTAACTGACCCTGGCGGCAATGCTGTTTCAGGGGCAACCGTACAGGTGAAAGACACGACGCTTTCGCCCATAGTGATTGTCTCCGACGAAACTGACAATAACGGCATGGCGATTTTCTATGGCTTACCACCAGACACTGGCCAAGACTACATAGTTAGCATCTCAAAACCAGGTTACTCTTCTGTGGCGTCAATTGCGCCCTCTGGCTCTCTTCAGCCCACGTACGCCAATCAGAAAATTTTAACCCAACAGTCGTCTTACCTTGCGCTTGTTATAGCGCCAATGCGCCAGGATAGTCTTATCATTGAGACGACCGATACATCTGGTGTGCCACTTGCAAATGCAAAAGTGTATGTAAAAGGTGGGTACAAAAAGTATACCGCTACGACTGATACAACGTACTATTTTGACACCCTGAGCCCTTCAGATACTCGTCCAGTTACCGATGCGTCAGGAGTCGCTACTGTATCGAATTTGCCGCCTATCAACAGCTATTTCTTTTGCGGAACGAATGGTGGGCAGAGTTGCACCGTAAACGGGGCGACCTACTATCTTGCTGCCGCCATACCATACGGTGGGTCAAATAGTCTGGCGCCTATCACTATACCGCTTGCTACTGACAGTACCGCGGCAACGTTCGATTTTGGCGGTGTACTGTACGGTCAGAAGGTTCGTTTGTTGTTGACGCCTAACAGTGGTTTCCCAAGGGTGTTTGACACAAATCCGAACGCCATTAGTCTAGCGGATAATCTGCAGAGCGTAAAAGTTGTATTAAGTGGCTATAACCTTTCAAGCGCGAAGGCCACGCTCACCAAAGACGGCGTGACGTACACGGACAACAACTGTGTTGGCAGCACTACGCAGTTGACCTGTAACTATAATCTGAATGGAATAACAGCCGGAGACATTCAGGTGACTGTACAAAACGCAAGCGGCACGCTTACCTTGCCTATAACACCACTTGGAGGTATCCATGTTGGTTCATAGGAATAGCCGCGGTTTTACGCTGGTAGAGATGGTAGTAGCGATGGCGCTTATCAGCATTCTGTCACTGACATTTCTGATAGTTTTCAAAAGTACTCTGCTGAACTATCTTGGACTACAGAAACAAGCTTCAAGCTTCGGACAGTTAAGTACTCAGGCAGATAGGGTTGCTAACGTGCTTCGCGGTGCAATAAGTGTTGAGTCGGCTGGCGACAACGATCTGACGCTGTATGCGTACTTTTATCCCTCAGATCAATTTGTTTCTCTTGTGCGTTACTATGTCGGTACTGCCAATGGTCAAAAACAGCTCTACGCTGACTTGACCCCTATGACGGCTAACCCGCCGCTTGGCACTCTCGACACGACAAAAAAACGTACATTTGTTGTTATACCGAATTTTTATCAGCCAACAGGCGCAAAGCTTTTCACTTATCTAAATACTGGTGGGGCCGTCCTCTCGACGCCGGTTACTGATGTATCGGTTGTGAAGACGGTTCAGATTTCACTCTCAACGAAGCTAGAAGACGGAAAAGCTCAAACGATGAACCTGCAGGTACTTCTTAGGAATAGGAAGAATAACCTATGAGCAAGGTCAAGCTATTTTTCTCACACATCAAACCGCTGCACTCAGAAAGTGGCTTCACCCTACCAACGGTCTTGTCTTTCATCATAGCAATGTCAATCATTACGACTACAGTTATGGTTGTTGTTATGGATAACTTAGTGACCAGTGGCGTTAATATCCGGCGCCAACAGGCACTGCAGATAGCCGAAGGGGGCATCAACTACTACCTCTGGCATATGGCCCACAATGCTACTGACTACAAAGACGGTAATTCAACTCCCACAACTCCAGATGCTAGCCTCGGCTATGGGCCGTACATACATGACTATTATGATTCAACAGCTCGAAAAACTGGTACTTTCACCCTCTGGATAAAACCAAGTGGTAACGGTTCGACTATCATGACCGTACGCTCCATAGGCAAGACAGATGACGGTACGACCCGTGCAGTCGAGGCACGTATTGGAGCCGCTTCCTTCGCGAGCTATGGATTACTCGCAGACGTAGAATTTTGGTTTGGAGAGGCAGAGGCAGCAAATGGTCCGGTATTTTCTAACCAAGGTGTTCATATGGACGGTCCAAATAGTGATACTGTAGGGAGTGCCAATGGTTCATATGTGCCAAAAGGTGAATACGGTGGCGATGGTACGACGAAAAATGGTGTTTGGTGCACTAGTACAGTTTTGACACCAAGCTGTCAGACACGCGATAAGTCAAACTGGCTGTATCCACGACCGAGCGTCGACTTCAATCAAGTGACGGGTGCTTTGTGTGTCATGAAGAAGGTTGCCTTTGCGAACGATAACGCAACGGCAGTATTTGCGACTCGCAGTGATGCCTGCAATCTCGCGCCAGCTGCACGTTCTGCCGCCTACATACCACGCTACAGCAGCAACTCGTTCAGTACGCGTAGAGGCTACTATATCCAATTGAATGCCAATAGTACCTACGATCTCTATAAAGTGAGCAATGAAGACGACACACTGGCTGATTACTCGACCGCCTTGACGAAAACACTTGTACAGTCAGGCGTACCTTTACCAAGCTCTGGTGTGATTTTTGTGGAGGACAACGTATGGGTCAAGACAGCTAGTACTTTCTCTGGCAGAGTTACAATTGCCGCTGGTCGTCTAGGGAATGATGCTAGTAGTGCGGATGTGAATATCGTTGGAGATATCAAATACAGCACGAAAAACGGTCAAGACGCAATCGGTCTCGTTGCCGAAAACAACGTTATCATAACGCCGTATGCCATCCCACGTACGGCTAGCTTTACGTTTGAAGTCGATGCTGCCGCTCTTGCCCAAAGCGGGTCAGTAACATATCCTGATGTCTACAAAGTCAACTCTAGCCGATATACCCGAGGCTGGGTTAGTCCAAGTCAGCAATTCATCTATTATGGCTCGGTAGCAACGAGGCAATATTGGACCTGGAACTACACGCGAAGCACTTCAGGCGGGGATAGTGTATACGACCCACTCTCGAACAGGAATGTTTCAGGCGTAAAGAATACGAACACCACCTACGACTATAATCTCTATTATGCGCCACCGCCTAGTTATCCCATCACTGGTGGCTATGATATCTTAAACTGGCGTGAGGTTATTACAAAACCGTAGTAGATAAATGTTGTGAAGAATAAATCTAACAGATTGTTTAATAAAAAAATGCAATTGTAAATATTACAATAAAAATAGAACAACACCATTGATTTGAACTCAGGGAAAGCCGTATCATGAACTTGTACGATTCTATCTCTTGACTGACAGAGATAGGTACAAAACAAAAATTAATATAAAACAAAAGGAGTTACGCATATGCGTAAACAAGTAAGTGCGCTCGTACTCGGTCTTGCTCTCGCTGCCGTGATGGTTCCATCAGCAGCTTTTGCAGCGCTCACACCGAGCCTTTCACAGGTAATCAACCCTGGAACGCTCTCTGTCGATATTGTCGACGGAAGTAATGTGCCAATAGCAAGCCCATCGGTTGCTTTTGGCGCGACAACGTTTGACTTTGCGTGTCAGACAACAACAGCAACATTAGGTACGGCTAGCCAAAAGCTTCAGGTGAAGAACCCGAAGAAATCTGGCGTTAAGGTTGACATAAATGCCACCACGCCTGGTAATCCATGGTCAGATGGCGGCACGAACAGCTACAAGTATAACGATGCAACTGGCTCTGGTTGTACGAACGGTCAGATGACTATTAGCGGTGGTACGTTTACAAAGACCGCTGGTGCAGGTAGTCCGGCCTACACTATGCCTGTCGGCGCTTTTACAAGCACTGCTTCAGTAACGCTTCTGAACAACACAGGCAACATTGCGTACAATGCTGACCTGACCAACTACACGTTGAGTCAGAAGATTCCTGCTGAACAAACAGATGGTACGTACAGTCTTCCTATGACTGTTACCTTTGTCCAGCAATAGGTAGTTTGTTTCTTCCCTGGTTTTTCGGAGCTAGGGAAGAACAACCAAAAAATAGTTCTTTACCTCTAGCACTGTAAAGCAAAAGCATGTTACAGTATACGCAAGATGAAACAGTGCTTGCGAGGGGTTACACGTGTTCTTTTAGCGGTAGTTTTTGTTGCTGCTTCATTTGCGCCGTCAGTAACGGCGCAAAGCAGCTCCGTGGGGGTTACGCCAGCCTTCCCATCAGAAGATAACCCACGTACGTCAGCAATATTCATCCATACCATCAAGCCCGGTGAGAGCGCTTCAGATGGCATTATGGTTGTAAACAACACAAAAGAAACCCGTACGGTAAATCTTGGTGTTGTAGACTCGTCCGCCTCTGTGGACGGGTCTTTTTCTTGCAAACAAAACACCGAAAAACAGACAAAAGTCGGCACTTGGATACAACTTGAGAAGAAGAGCGTGGAACTCGCGGCCGGTACGAATGAAGTAGTAAAATTTTCCATAAACGTTCCAAAAGGTACTGGCCCTGGTGAGCATGGTGGGTGTATAACGGCGCAAGATACAAAGAGCTATGGCGCAAAAAAAGGCGCGGGTGTCTTGCTTGGTTTCCGAAGCGCTGTACGTGTGGCGATAACTGTTCCAGGGAAGATTGTGAAAAAGCTCTCAATCATCCGCGTGGAGACAAAGCGACTCCCAGACGGCAACTACTCTGTGTCACCGGTTGCGAAGAACAGTGGTAATGTTTCGCTCGATGTACAGACTCGGGCGCAGCTGGTCAGTAAGTTTGGCCAGCAGACGCCCATTAAAGACGATGCAAAGTATCCCATTATGCCAGGCGCAACGATGGGATGGCCTTACGTCTTTGAGCGACCTTTCTGGGGTGGTTTCTATAAAGCGCGTGTTTCTATCAGTTACAACGCTGATCCCGCAGATGGGCTGGGCGTACACGTTGATGAGACAAAGAAAGTTCGCGCCGAGAGTAGCTACTTCTTTATGATACCTGCGCCAAAGGCAGTTGTGATATATGCGGTGGCTCTGCTTTCACCGTTAGTCTTGCTGGTATGGCGGTTGCGGAAACGTCGCATGAGTGCCAGAATTGGGAAGAACTGGCAGACGTACATAGTTCGTTCTGGCGATACACTCGTTAGTCTGGCTGCAGAGCGGGGCATACGCTGGCGAAAGCTGGCAAAGATGAACCACATTAGGGCACCATTTGCGATTACGAAAGGCCAGGAAATCTTAGTGCCAAGCACTGTGGTGGATAAAAACTGGGCAAAAGCTGTTTCGCAAATGCACCAGGACACTACAGAGGATTTGCAAGAAGCGGTTGGACACTATGAAACCGATGACGATTTTGTAGAGTACCCGAATCAGGAGCAGCCCAAAAAGCGTTCGAGTGCTCAAAAAATTATATACGCACCGCGTCCAGAAACATTGCCGCGCAAGAAAAAGCCCACAAAGTCAGGGGGCTATAATTGGGCGAATCCTGGTTCTGCTTGGGCTCCTCGGGTTGTGAGCGAGGATGAACTTGAACGAATGATTCAACAAAAGGCTGCTCAAAAAAAGACGCAAGAACCACAGGAAGATCAGTTAAAGAAGGGTCAGCGGACCGGCTAGGCATGAGACACGGAAGGCTTTTTATTCTTGGGGTGGTGACACTCGCAAGCATGCTTTTAACGGGGGCCATGAGTCAAAAAGTTTATGCCGTTGCGCAGCTTGTACAAGTACAATCAGCCGCTCTCAACGGAACAACTGTTTCTGCAACGCTCAGTCCTGCAGCAAAACAGAACCATCTTCTTATAGTTGTTTGCGCTGGAAGAACGACCATAAACTTCACGACACCAACGGGATTTTCCGTTGCAAAGGCGGAGGTCACTACTGCGCCGACACAGGAAATATTTTACAAAGTTGCCGCTGGCGGCGAGACGACCATAGCGTGTGCTGGCGGCACGTCTGGGCGTAGAGGAATACAGATATACGAATATTCTGGTACGCTAACAACTGCGCCTCTAGAAACGGTCAATGCTACTGCTTCAACCGGCGTATCTGCGACGGCTTCATCTGGCACGCTTACTACAACGAGTGCTAAGGCGCTAGTGCTTGCCGCAATAGTTATGCAGTCATCAGGGACGGGCATATCCAGCTGGACAAACTCATTTACGGAACGAGCAGACTTTACCAGCACTGCTCGTTTTGCTGGGGCGGATAGGTACACAACAACTGCTGGGAACTATTCGACGGTCGCAACAAACTCTGTTTCCTCTTCGTGGCGAGGGCAAATTGTTGCTTTCAAACTACTCCCAGAAGGCTTGACGGGCGATGTCGTAGATGCGTCAAACGTCAGTGTTACGAGCCCATCAGTCGGCTTTTCGGCACGTTCTTTTGATTTTAACTGCCAGGCGAGTACGGCAACCTTGGGAGTTACGGCTGAGCAAATTCGGGTTGTAAATACAACGGCGAATGCCGCTTGGACGCTTTCTATCGGGCCTACGGCCGGGCCTACGGCCGCTTGGTCAGACGGTGGCACAAACAAGTATGATTTTAACGACCCAACGACAGGTGGGTGTGCCGATGGCGCTGATGCCGATGTCCTCGCCGGACAACTTACAGTTGATCCATCGGTAGCTACTGTTACGCCTGATGTGAGTTGTAGTGCAACTGGTGTAACAAAGGGGGCAAGCGCTGCGTTCAACGAGGGCGTTACTAGCTCAATTCCGCTAGCGGTCGGTTCAATTTCATCAGAGATAAACTGCATGTGGAATATTACTGGCATCGCTCTGTCCCAACAGATACCAGCCGAACCGAGTGCTGCATCGTACAGCCTGGGGCTTACTATTACGCTTGTCGCCAACTGAAATATATCAAAATAAAACATTGCAAAATTAGCATATTTCATGTATAATGTGTATTGTTAGTAACAAAAACACACATGAAAAAGTATTCCATTGGTCTTATGTTCTGTCTCATGCTCGCGTGTGCATCGTTTAAGCATGTGTATGCTGTGGATATGAGCGTTCAGCAGGTTATTATACCGCTTGGCTGTACGATTACCCAGGTCAATAGCGGTCAGCAGATGCAAACGACGGTGAGTGCAAACTGTGGAACGGTCGTTGTCCCGCAGACATATAGTCCCGTTACGCCTCCATATATTTTTGCCCCGTCCTCAGTTCCAGATGGCTCAAACATCCCAACCTCCTCTGGTGGTGGCGTGTTGCAGCCCATAGGACACCTCAACAATATGCCCAATCTCTTTACGGCTCGCGGTCTTACAGTCGTCGTCCAAACAGGCAATGCATACACCTTCCGTATCCCATCAGACAACCTACTCGCAAGTCCTCGAACGATTCACTTCAAGGCAGTCGGTCAGTATGGTGTTGCGGTCGCTCTTGAACCAGGATCAACTAGCCTGCGTCTAGATGTTGGAGAAAAGAAATGGCTCGATCTCGATGGTGACGGCCACCGAGATATGCTCGTGCAGGTACTGAGTATTTCCGCAGACAATGTTGCGGCCGTCAGAGTGTCGCTCGATGACACACATCTTCGTATGAAGGATGGGGTGATTCCAAAGCAAGATCACATTGCGGCCATTGTACTTGCGGGCGGTACATTGCTACTACTGACTGTGGGCATGCACTTCTATCATCGCCTTCGTTTGCCGAAACTTCCAAAAGGCTGGCACAACCACTTCACGTCTGAGTAGTTCTTTTTAGAATATTGTTGACATAAGCAATAACCTGTGATAGTATAAGCACAATTCGAAAGGATAAGAGGGTTTCGTCTGTTCATGTTATACATTGAATAGGTGAGCCCTTTTTCTTTTTGAAGCAAATATATCATATATGAGTGCGTCAGGGTCCGTCCTTGACGCAAAGACACTGGGAGGTGTTACGATGGCTGGAACGAAAGCTGGCGGCCAAGCGGCTGCTGCAACGAACAAGAAAAAGTACGGTAGTGATTTTTATGCAAAAATCGGTGCCAAGGGTGGCAAGAATGGTAAAACTGGCGGTTTTGCTGCCGGTGAAGCTGGCCGCGAACGCGCTCGTGTCTACGGTGCAATTGGCGGACGTATTTCTCGCCGTACAAAGAAAACTGCCTAAAAAGCCTCGCAGTTTTAAAAAGCTCTGTCATTTCGACAGGGCTTTTTCTATGATAAGAGGTTGTTACTGCTTGCGACGGTAGGGGCGGCAGAGTCTAGAACGAGTCACGTGCCATTCGGTACCGCAGTTGTGGCACTGGTAAGTGTGTGTATTTGCCTGAAGACAGCGCACGAGGCAGGTGGGGCAGGTGGCGCGTACATGAAGCCAGTCTCGGTAGCTGTCTAAACAATCTTCTATGTAGTCCTGGTTTATATGTAGCCCATAGCGGCTAGCCAGTTCGTGGGCCTTTTCCCAGGCGGCAACCTCTATCTGTAGGAGCTCAATATCACTTGTATAATCGGTGTGGTTTAGAAGCGCATGACCTACCTCGTGCAATATAGCCCACAGAGCGTGTTCGTCGCTGAGCGTACTTTTACGATATGAGACATTCTTTGTTCCGGCGTGCCAAGAAAATTGATTTGATTCGACAAACGAGAACTCAGGAAAATCTTCTCGTAGGCGGTGTAGTAGTTGGCCGGGCTCAAGCGTGGTGTTGGCGGGCATAATCATAGCATCCGTATATAACAGCTTCGTCTGGTCGTTGCGCTGGTAAGAGGGGAGGGATCGTGAGCGCGGGAGTCTCATATTGCCTCATGTCGGCAAGCAGCGCATCATGAAATTTATGCAGATAGTGGCCGGCGCCGCCGCCAATAACGATGGCCTCTGGATTCAAGACTGCCGTTAGCTCAATAAGACCAGGGGTAATTGTGCGAGCAATTTCTCCCCACGCTTGTGGATCTTCAAGTTCCGATGCCATTTTGCCATACTTTCGGACAATGGCGCTGCCAGATGCAAAATCTTCCCAAGGAGTTAGTTTGCCTCGATGTGCGAGCAGCATTGCACGTCCCCCGCCGTCGCCTATGCCGCTATCGATTTTGCCATCCACTGTCAGGCCTATTCCGATACCGGTGCTGATAGTGACGTAGAGTACACGTGAGTATTCTTTTTTTAACAACATTGCTTCACTAAGTCCGGCAAGTTTCGCGTCATTTTCTATGAGCATAGGACACTTTGTGATACGTTCTAGGTCACGGAGTACAGGGATATTTTGCCAACTCTGTCGGTTTCCGAGCTGTATAATGGTGCCTTTTTTGCGGTTGATTGTACCAGGGAGTGCGACGGTACCAGCACGAAAATCCTGCGTTGTGAGATTTTCTATAGTGTGTTGGAGCAAGGGCAAAAACTCCTCGTATGCTTCTGGTGTTGGGAACTTGACTCGTTCTTGTATGACACCTTCGTTCGTCATACTCGCGACAAGTGTCTTTGTTCCGCCAACGTCGATACAGATATACATGTGCCCTCCGTTTGTTTTCTGTAAGCTCCAGTGTACCACGTGGCACACCGCTAGGTCATGTTATATAGTTTTGTTATGACCAACAACCATGATTGTCGTGTCTTTGCACAGCGCTTCCCTGAAGCCCTACCTGTTGGTTTAGCGGTCGGAGCAGTTGTGGTAGGGGTTGTGTTGTGGCACGTGCTGCATCGCAATGCCGCTCCCCCTGCACAGTAGCCCTTTACCTTTAGAGGAAGAACAGATATAATACATGTAATCTTACAGATTGGGGTGCTGCAAGCTTCTGCTTGTTGTCGCAATGGTCTGAAGAAATACACTACAAAGGAGGCATGTAAGATATGCCAAAATCAACTACTAACGTAACAATGGACGAACTCCTCGCGGGTTCTGAGCTCAAGCAGCTCGAAACCGGGGATGTCGTCGAAGGAACCATCAGCTCGGTGCGAAAGCATCAAGTCTGGATAGACTTGGGGCCGCGCGGTGTCGGGATTGTCATGCGCCGCGAAGTCGGACATGGTCAGTCACTCGAAGAGGGTGCACCAGTGACCGTGAGCGTCATCGACCCAGAAATGGACGAGGGCTACGCGCTGCTCAGCATGCGCCGCGCTGCCAAAGACCGTGGTTGGGATGAACTCCAGCGCGTGTTTGAAGCGGGCGAGATTATCGAAATCCAAGCCTACGACGCAAACCGAGGCGGTTTACTCGTCGAGCTAGAGGGTATACGAGGCTTTTTGCCGGTGTCTCAGCTGGCTGCAGGGCATTATCCACGGGTAAGCGGTGCAGACAAGGACGAGATTCTGCAAAAGTTGAATGCGCTCGCAAATCAACCGCTACGCGTTCGCATCCTAGATGTTAGTCGCAAAGACAACAAACTCATCTTCTCCGAAAAAGAAGCAGTCAAAGACGACATGCAGGCTCGTTTCTCAGAACTGAAGGTCGGTGATGAAGTCGAAGGTATCGTCACTGGGGTGATTGACTTTGGTGCGTTCATCAATGTCGACGGCATAGAGGGGCTCATTCACATCAGTGAAATCAGCTGGGAGCGCGTAGAAAACCCACGCGACTATGTGAAGATTGGTGAAACGGTGAAGGCAAAGATTATTGCCATCGACAAAGACCGTCTTTCCCTAAGTCTCAAGCAAATGAGCGAAGACCCGTGGCTGAAAGAAGTGAAGGCTTTCAAAAAAGGCGACAAAGTTGAAGGTAAGGTTACCCGCATTACGCCATTTGGTGCGTTTGTGCAGCTGAGCTCAAGTGTTGAAGCACTCGTGCACGTCAGTGAAATGGGTGACGACGACAGTGTTGACCCAGAGAAGATTTTCCAGCTCAACGAGAAGAAGACGTTTAAAGTGCTCGATATCGACACTGAAGCGCGCAAAATTTCACTGAGCCTCAAGAGTGTTAAATAATCCGTAAGCCAGCGTGTAAGCGGGCAGGAAGGAGCGAAAAATGGCAGCACAAATTGAAGTGCCAGACCATGTGACCGTCGGCGAGCTGGCGGAAGTGCTCCAGTTGCCTGCGACGCGGCTCATAGGAGAACTGTTTAAGAACGGCGTTGTCGCGACCATAAATGAGCGGCTCGACTTCGACACGGCACAGATTATTGTGGGTGAACTTGGGCTTGATGTTGAGCTTGTACGTAAGGTTGCCGCCGCCGAGCTGCCACAACGCAAAAAGGTCGTACTCACAGCCAACTCTGTCGATCGTCCGCCAGTAGTCGCGGTGATGGGTCATGTTGACCACGGTAAAACAAGTTTACTCGACGCTATTCGTGGTGCTCAGGTTGCGAAGGGCGAAGCCGGTGGCATAACCCAGCACATCTCTGCCTACCAGATTGAACACAAAGATCGTGCTATTACGTTTCTGGACACGCCCGGGCATGAAGCCTTTGCGGCCATTCGGCAGCACGGGGCTGACCTGACAGACATTGTTATCATTGTCGTGGCAGCGGATGACGGCGTGAAGCCGCAGACCATAGAGGCAATTCGTTTTGCGAAAAATGCTGGCACGAAGGTTGTTGTGGCCATAAACAAAATGGACAAGGAAGGCGCAAATCCTGGCCTCGTTATGGGCCAGCTGGCAGAGCAGGGCGTTGTGGCTGACGACAAAGCTTGGGGTGGCGATGTGCCAATGGTAGAAGTTAGTGCTAAAACTGGTGATGGTCTGTCGAATCTGCTTGACACAATCCTTCTGGTTGCAGACATCGATGAGCTCAAAGCTGACCCAACGGTTTCACCGCGAGGGCTTATTATAGAAGCACACGTTGAACATGGTCGCGGGCCGATTGCTCACGCGCTTGTCGAAGAAGGCACGTTGAAGGTTGGTCAGTTTGTCTTGGCTGGCGGGACGTACGCAAAAGTGAGAAACCTTGAGTCAACCAGCGGGAAGCCTATCAAAGCAGCTGGGCCCTCAACACCGGTCGTCATAAGTGGTTTCAAGACGCTTCCGGAGTTTGGGGATCAGTTTGAGGTAGTTTCCCAAGAGCGCGAAGCACGAGAACGTTCAGCAGCCGTTGCAACAGAACGAGCACACGGCACAAACCGGAGCGATACGAGCAGTAGCGAGCTACTACGTATTATGAGTCGTAGCGACAAGCTGCAAGAGTTGCCTATTATCATCAAAGCCGACGTACAGGGGTCGCTTACCTCTGTGGCGGATAGCCTGAAGAGCATCGGCACGGACGAAGTAGCCGTACGCGTGGCGAGTTCAAGCGTAGGTGTTGTAAATGAGAATGACATCCATCTGGCTCGAAGCACTGGGGCAATTCTCTATGGCTTCAACACGTCCGTTGCTACCAACATCAAGCGCCTGGCAAGTCGCGACAAAGTTTCTATACGCCTCTATAACGTCATATATGAGCTTATAGACGATGTAAAAGGCGAATTGAGCAAACTATTAGCTCCAGAAGTAACAGAAAATGAGATAGGCTCACTGGAAGTGAAGGGCGTGTTTAAAACAACCAAAACAGAGGTTATCTGCGGCGGTGAAGTGCTTGGCGGTAAGCTCACCGTGCCTGCTCTCGTTCGGGTAAAGCGCGGCAAGGAACAGATTGGTTCAGCAAAGCTAAAGGGCTTAAAGCGAGGACCAAATGCAGCAAATGACCTCGTAGAAGGCGAACTGGGTGGACTTGAGCTCGAAACAACAGCGCGGATTGAACTTCAGCTCGGCGATAAACTCGAATTTTACGTTGTAGAGACAAAGGAAAGGACGCTATAATAACCTTATGTTAAAGCTTGATAACAACCTTTTGGCAGAACTTGGGCTGGGTAGTCTGCCTGAAGAGCAGAAAAAGGCAATGCTCCAGCACATCTATGAAACACTGGAACTTCGTGTAGGAACGCAGCTCGCAAACCAGATGACTGACAAGCAGCTCGAGGAGTTTGAACGCTTTATAGATGCTGGTGGTGACCAAAACCAGGCACAGGCGCTTCAGTGGCTGGAAACAAACCTGCCGAACTATAAACAAGTGGTAAATGAAGTATTTGAGGCGCTGAAGGTCGAAATAAAGGGTATGGCACCGCAAATCGTGGCTACAGCAGCTCAGCAGCCAGCCGTTGCACAACCGCAAGACCCTTCTCAGAGCTACGCACAGCCGTACCAACAGCCACAGGTTGCTCAGGTACCCCAGTCTGCTCCGGCTGCACAAAGCTATACGGTGGTCGAACCGACTTCAGAAGAACAGCAAAAAATTCAGCTCTATCTCGATAACGGCTATAAAGATGTCACCATGGTAATAGATGGTTCCGGCCAGCGCCTCTTGCGCTCCCGCGCCCCTCTCGACACCGACCCAACGTATAAAGCGCTGTAACAAGCAATGAGTATAGCCAAACTACCCAGCACACTCGACTCAATACTTGTTCGCACTGATTTTAGTGATGAGAATGCATGGAGTTTGGCTCTGGCTGTGGCGACGGCAGTGAACGAGGATGGGTTTCAAGCCTATGTGAGAGTGGTTGATGACCCTATTTTTGAGAATATGAAATGGCAGGATATTAGCGAGCAGGTCTTGATACTTGAGAATCATGCAGCAGTATTATTTATTGCTGATGAAGCGGCGTTGCTAAACGACTATCCAATACAGGTTGTTGATTTGAGCGGTGGTGCACGTCAACCGTTTCGATGTATTGCACGGGAGCTATGGGGTGTTGAAAACAATCTCAATACAGGCAATATGGATTGGAGTGACTTTGCTGACAATGTAGACTCAGACGGCGTCTTTCGAAAATTTGCATAACAGAGTGCCTGTCTTTCTAATTATAACTACGACAACAAATGGGTATCTCAATGCCGGGTTTCGCCCCGGCAGGCGACCTCCTTTTCTTTCCGCAAGAAAAGGAGGCAAAAGAGCTCGGCACGTTTCCATCATCTTAGCAAACTGTTGTCATCAGACACAATCGCCACTCGAGGGAACGCGAGATGGCTTGGTAGATTGTGCGGCTGACAACAGTTTGGCCAGGATGATTCCAGAGTGCCAGACATAGTTACATCCTCCTTCGCTGAGGCAACGGAGGATATATTTTCAGTGGCCTATGGCCGTCGTCCTGGCTCTTGTATCTTGACTCGTAACTCTGTGACGGGCTATGCTGGTCACATTGGGGAAGTAGCTCAGTTGGCTAGAGCGCAGCATTCGCATTGCTGAGGTCGAGGGTTCGACTCCCTTCTTCTCCACCAACCCATAACCCGTTATAATGAATACATCCTGACAAGCGGTATACAGGGGTACCTGAGGCATTAGTCGAACGAATGCTGGGAAAGGGTGGTGGCAGGGTGGCCACACGCGAATCTCACGATCGGAGATCCATATATTCCACATTCGACCCCAAAAATGCTAGATAATTTTTGAGCCGTAGCCGGCTAGGAAGGCGCGAGCGGGCATGGCGGGTTTGCCGGCGGGCTTGAGTTCGTCTATGACGAGGATGCCGTCGGAAGTCTGCAGACACAATTGTTTATTGGCGACGAATATTGCTTTTTTATCTACATTTTCTACGCTGTTATCTGCAACATGTGCAGCAGTGATGACCACAACTTTTCCGGCTATAGAAGTACGACTCCCTGGCCACCCAAGGTACGCGCGCACCTCTTGCTCTAACTGTTTAGCTGGTTTTGCAGGGCCTAGCAACCCGTCTTGTTTTGTAAGTATTACATCATACGTGGCGTGATTTTCGTCTTGGGGTTTTCCAGCAATTTCCCCTCGCACAACACGGGGCAAAACGGTAATAAGCATTTCACTGCCAAGTTCTAACAAATCATCCGCAAGCTGCTGTTTCGTCTCATTACCCGCAAGTTCGTACTCACTGTAGGCATAGACATCACCTGCGTCCATTTTTTTAGCGAGACGCATGAGAGAGACGCCAGTTTTTCTCTCACCACCAAGTATAACTGACTCAATTGGCGTTGAACCCCGGTGCAGCGGTAACAGCGACGGGTGAATATTTATAATTCCCGCAGGAAATATATCGATGATGTTCTCAGGGACGATCTTTCCATATGCAACGAGGACTCCAATGGTGGGCTGAAGTTTTTTTAAGTCAGCAATAATGTCAGATGGTTTGGACGGTGAAAGCACAGGTATTTCGTAGCGTGCCGCCATATCGGCAATCTCTAGTACACGTTGTTTTCTAGAAGCTTTCGCTTCATGATGCACTACAACCGCAGCAACATTGAACCCATTCTGAATGAGTTTATGTAGCGTTGGACATTCGGTAGTAACACCGGTTGCAATCCGCTCATTACCGAAGAAAACAACCTTAATCCCAGAGTTCGGCGTTGTCTTTGATGTCTCGTTCATAGTCTTTAGGCTCCAGTTTGCCTTCTTCTGTGAGGGTGAAGAATGCTTTTGGGTCATCTTTAATACGGTCTATAAACACAATACCGTTGGTGTGGTCTATTTCGTGCTGGAAAACGCGCGCTAGAAATCCCTCGGCTGTGAGGCGAAGTTCTCGGCCGTCGAGCCCGAGCGCCTTCACGCGGACTTTGCTATGGCGCGGCACGAGACCGTATACATTTTTTATACTAAGGCAGCCTTCATAGTCACCGATGATCTCGCCCTCGTACTTTGTAATTTCCGGATTTATAAAAACACGGAAGGTTCTGTCTGTTTTATCATCGAAGTTGTTCCGTATAACGACAACACGCCATAACTCGTCAATCTGAACCGCTGCCAGTGCGACACCTACTTCGTGATCGCGACCGTCTTCCCACTCTAAGGTAGCAGCTTCCATGTCGGCAATAAGCTTGCGAACCTCATCGCCTACAAACCCAACTTTCTTTGAACGTTGGCGGAGGTGCTGGCTGGGAAGGGTAATAAGTTGTGCGCTCATAGGTGTTCAGTATAGCGGTAGAATGACTTTTATAGCAAGGCTATGGCTAGTATAGTTTGGGTATGAATGTACCTGTGCGGAACGACATAAAAATCACTCTCGTAAACCCAGAAGACAGTCGTGTCTTTGCAATTGAGTCTGAGGTAGTAAAAAGTAGTCCAGATGTTTACGATACGGGAAGTCAGGCAGCATTTGTCGCTTTGCTTCGTGGACGAAGGGCAGACAGATCGATGGTAGCGCTAGCATGGGCGGGTCGTGAGGCTGTTGCCTACATAGCGCTTGTGTACCGCGATAAGTCGGATGAGCTTGAAGTACTGAGTGTAGCGGTGCGGCCGAACTGGCAGCACAGAGGGATCGGTACGTTTCTTATGTCGTGGGCTGAAACACAGGCGAGAGAGTTGGGTAAGCAAAACCTTACGCTTGTGACGAACCCGAAAAACGTACACGCAGTTCACCTATACAAAAAACAAGGCTATAGCATCGAAAATGAGGTGGAAAATTACTACGGCGATGGAAACCCGCGAACATTATTTCGTAAACAGTTATAGTTCTAGAGTAGGTTGACTGGGTCAAGGTCGTGCGACCAGCTGCTTGGCAGCTGTGCAACGAGGTCTACAAGTGCTTGGCGAGAAGCAGATTTGACGACGAGCTGCCATTTGTATTTACCGCTTTCGCGCGGGTGAAAGGCGGCAGATGGACCTTCCACGTTCAGTCTGGGATGGTCTTTTTGTATCTGTTCTTTCAACTTCGTTGCTGTTTTTTCGGCAGAAGCACTGGTGGCGCGCAGGCAGGTAAGTTTGAGCATGTAAACGTAAGGCGGGAATTTGAACGTACGGCGTTCTGTCAGCTCGGCTTCATAGAAAGATTCCCAGTCCTTTGCGAGTGCTGTGGCGATGGTGGGATGGTCTGGATTGTAGGTCTGGACATAGACAGAGCCGGTGCGGTGTCCACGTGCGGCACGGCCTACGACCTGTGTCAGAAGCTGAAAGGTACGTTCGGCGGCGGTGTAGTCGGGTATGAGTAAGCTGGCGTCGGCATTCAGGACGCCCACAACAGAGAGTTTCGGTAGATCCAGTCCTTTTGTAATCATTTGTGTGCCGATGATGACATCCACCGCGCCAGTTTGCAGCGACTGAAGCTGGGTTTCGAGCTGTTCGTTTTTGGCAGTATCGGCGTCGAACCGGCTGATGCGTGCGTTTGGAAAGAGGCGGCGTACTTCATCGACCACCGCTTTCGTGCCAACTGTCTTGAAAACGATGTCTGGTTCGTGACATTCGGGGCAGCCGTTTGGGAGGCTTTGCGATCTCCCGCACAGATGACAGCGCATACCGTGCGTGTCGCTGTGGTAGGTGAGACTGAGGTCGCAGTGGCTACAAACCGCACGCCAGCCGCAGCTACTACATAACACTGCGCCAGCTGTGCCGCGGCGGTTGAGAAAAAGCATGGTCTGTTCGCCTCGTTCTTGTGCTTGCTGCATAGCCGAAAGTAGGGGAGTTGATAGGATAGGACTGCGTGTAAGCTGGCTGCGGTCGCGCAGGTCTACCACGTTTGTGTTACTGGTGGTGTTCGTTTGCTTTGCAAGTTGGTTCAGTGTAACAATCGGTCGGTTTTTCGCTGCTATCACGTAGTATTCTTCGACATTTGGCGTGGCAGAACCGCTCACCAGGCAGGCGCCGTGTAACTGTGCAAGTTTGGCCGCAACCCGTTCAGTGCGGTAGTACGGTGCAGATTCACTCTTATAAGCTTGATCATGTGATTCGTCTATGACGATAAGGCCAAGTTTTTGCGTGGGCGCAAAAAGTGCCGAACGCGGGCCAATGACGACAACGGGGTGCGGCGAAGAAAGTATGTCGTACCACACATCGCGACGTTCGGCAGCGGTTTGGCGCGAATGCAAAACGTAGACTAGCTGCGGAAAGGCTCCGGTAAATGTTTCGACGAGCTGCGCCGTAAGGCCAATTTCTGGCGTAAGGACAATAGCAGATTTTCCGGTAGCAATGGTGCGTTTCGCGAGCTCTACATACACCCTGGTTTTGCCGCTCCCTGTCACACCGTGCAGCAGGTGATATCCAGACGGCTGAATGCCCGAAATAGCCGATTTCTGTTCTGAGGTAAGGGGTAGGAGGTTGTCTGGTGTCTGCTTCGAAATTCGAGGTTCAAGATTCAAAACTCGACTCTTCGGAAAAGCAGTTGTGGGTGGCAAAAACTGCCGGATGATCGTCCCAAACGGGGCGGGGTAGTAGGTGTAGAGCCAATCTATCAGCTGAAGTGTCTGTGCGGGCAGTGCAGGAGCTGGCGCAACTGCTGCAATGGGTTTGGCAGCAAAACTTGGCTCGCTCACTTCACGCGAAATAATTCCCAGCACAGAACGGTTTCGCAGAGCGATCCTTACGACGGAACCAGACAATAGCTCTACATCAGACGAATAGGTCAGAGCGCTTTTGCCGTGGTACTGCATATCTCCAACCAGCACCTCATAGTAGTACATGAGCTTTAGTATAACAGGGGTTGAGCACATGCTTCTGTGCGTGGCAGTACTATTGTGATAAAAATGGTGTTGAAATGCCCGAAGAACGTTGTTACTATAGATGTACTACGTTGTCGGAACGACAATAAAGGGCTTATACTAAAAGGTAGGGGTACCAATCATGCTAGACGTTTTCATCACCAGCCGAGTTCGCCGCAAGATTATTGTTATTTACGCCAAATACCCCGACTTTAAGACGCACGTACGCGGCCTTGCGAAGCTTATTAAGGAAGACGCTGGTAACATTCAGCGCGAACTGAAGCGCCTGGAAAAAGCAGGCTTTCTTATGAGTGAAAAACAGGGCAACACGAAGATTTATCACACCAACAAGCAGTTCATCATCTTCAAAGAGCTCCAGTCTATTGTCCTCAAGTCTCAGCGCACTCAACAAAAACGCCACGTCAGTTAAATTTGATTTTTATCACTATATAGTGTATTATAGACGAATGGCTGAATTTTCTGAATTTGGTAGCAGTCAAGAACCGCCGTGTTTTAATAGTAAAGTCGCCTCGCCTCTGGAAGCCGAGCGGGGATGCCCCGTTCTAGCGAAAATTGCCTTAGGTAAAAATGCAGTATGCACCTACGCGCCGCAGTGTGCATTTGGCGACGGAGTACCTACTAGCGTTGTGCCTCAGAAACCTCGCTGGGTTGCGGATACATCCAGGGATCTATTTGCAGATTGGAAATCATAACCCTTGTCTCTTATCTCTGTTGGTGCTATACGCCTACGGTTATGATAGAAGTGACGCGAAAAGACGGGAAAGAAAGTGCCGAAAACCTTGTGCGCCGGTTTAATCGCCGCGTACAGCAGAGCGGGCTGGTGATTGCCGTAAAATCAGGCCAATATTTTGAGAAGCCGCTGAGCAAGCGCGAGCGCCGCAATAAGGCGATTATTCGCAACCAGCGCAAGGCTGTAAAGCTCAAGAAAATTAAGTTAGGCCAAAAGTAATTCATCTTTTCCGATGAGTACCATAAAGCAGCGTCTCCAAGATGATGTGAAGACGGCCATGCTGGCCGGTGATTCAGCACGCCTCGAGTGCCTTCGCGGGCTCAAGAGTGCTATTTTGTATGCCGAAGTGGCAGCAGGCAAGCGCGAAGAAGGCCTGAGTGACGACGAAATCCTCGCACTACTAGCAAAAGAAGCCAAAAAGCGCCAGGAAAGTGCCGACCTCTATGTGCAGGGCGGTTCGCAGGAGCGCGCCGACAAAGAGCTGGCCGAAAAGGTCGTCATAGAAGCGTATTTGCCCGAACAAATGAGCGAAGACGAATTAGCTCAGGTTATAGACGAAGTTATATCCCAGGTAAAACCAGACAGTATGCAACAGATGGGCCAGGTGATAGGCCAAGTGAAATTACGGGTAGGAAACAGTGCCGATGGCAGTGTGATAGCTCGTATTGTCAAGGAAAGATTGCAAGCATGAGTACAGAAAGTGCTTCGCCAGAAAACGTTAAAAAGACTATACGCTATCTGAATATATCAGTGATTGTTACGGCCGTGCTGGGTACTATTCTTTACGCTTCGGGCTTAGCGGAACGCTTCTTTGGGAGTGACAGTTCGACGGTGCTAGGTATACTTGGACTCTTTCTGGCTAGCGATGTTATAGCGGGAGTAGTTTTACGTAAAAGATTAGCAAAAATGGAGGAACAATGATTCTACTAATGGGTCCGGCGGGAGCTGGGAAGAGTCTGCAGGGGCACAAACTAGCCGATGAGCATGGCTATGCGTACATATCGACGGGTGAGATTTTTCGCCTGTTTCTGACAGGGCAGCGCCGCGCAGCTATGCTTGAAGGCAAGCTCATGGATGACCATGACACTATACATATGATTGATAAAGTCTTCGACATCGTCGACACGAAGGACGAATTCATCCTTGACGGTTTTCCTCGCACGGCCGATCAGGTTGCCTGGCTTATGAAACAAGTTGAGAAAGGACGATTCGACCGGCCAGTTGTGGTGCATATGGATGTGAGCGAGAAAGAAACGCGCCGCCGTCTTGGGCTGCGTGGTCGACCTGATGATACGCCAGAGGCTATCACCGAACGGTACAAACTGTACGCGAGCAAAACGCAACCTATTCTGCAGCAATTCCGCGACAGCGGCGTCGATGTCCTAGACGTGAACGCCGATGGTACGCCTAACCAAGTGTATAAAAACATCGTTGAAGCGCTTGGTATTCCGGAAAAGTTTGACTAAGTCTGCCATACTACTAACCAGAAAGGGGTTGTTTGACCATGCGGCCAAAAACTGAAACTGAGATTGAGGCGATGCGTACGAGTGGTCGCATACTTGCTCAGGTTCTGGAGAAAATCCGGCGAGAGGTTCGCGCTGGTATGACGCCAAAAGATATGTCTACGCTTGCCGCAGTCGAAACGGAACGGCTTGGCGGTAAACCAGCCTTCAAAGGCTTTGAGGGCTACCCGGACATCATTTGCATATCAAACAACAACGAAGTGCAACACAGCATTCCGAACGACGTGCCGTTTAAAAATGGCGATGTAGTGAACTTTGACTATGGGATTGTGTCAGATGGGATGATTACTGATGCGGGCATAACCGTATGTGTGGGTGGTAAGCCAGACGCAGATGCGGCACGGCTCTTGAAAGGAACGGAAGAAGCATTATATGCGGCAATAGATGTTGTCAAAGACGGCGTGCGGGTGGGCGACATATCAGCCACGATCGAAAAAGTGCTGAAGTCGTATAATCTCGGCATCGTACGAGAACTGGTAGGTCACGGTGTAGGACATGAACTTCACGAAGCGCCAGAAATACCAAACTACGGCCATGCTGGTACTGGCCCAGTACTCAAAGCCGGTATGACTATTGCAATTGAACCCATCACAACTCTGGGCGACCATAAGATATTTGGCGCGCATGATGGCTGGACACTTCTGACAGTCGATGGCAGCCGTAGCGCTCAGTTTGAACACACCCTCTTGGTCACCCCAGACGGCTGCGAAATATTGACGCAAGTATAGTTTTTTGGCTATATCCAACACAAAAGTTGCGTGAGGGCAAACATTAGCGGTATACTGAGGCACATATGCGCGAAAATTCAGCAGCTCCTCATTACGTCGGTCTCGATATTGGGACGTCATCTGTTCGGTGTGTCATAGGAACGCGCGATGCGAATGATCCGGCTGCCATATCGGTGATTGGCCACGGTGTTGCGTCGAACCAAGGCATGCGCCGCGGTGTTATTATGCACGTAGACGATACGGTAGAAGCAATTGTGCAGGCAATGACAGAGGCAGAGCGGATTGCAGGCGTACGAGTTGATACTGCGACGGTAAACGTGAACGGTGCGCACGTTAGCGGCATGAACTCGCGGGGGACTATAGCTATTAGTAGTCCGAACCGTGAAATTACGGCTGAAGATCGCGACCGCGTGGAAGAAGCGGCGGCAATCGTGAAGTTGCCGGCAAATCGCGAAATCCTTCAGGTTTTTGCAAAAAACTACCGACTCGACGGCCAAGATAATCTGAAAGATCCGGTGGGTATGCACGGCGTGCGGCTTGAGGTTGATTGCCATATCCTTACGGCGGCGACGCCAAATGTGCGAAATCTTGATCTTGCGCTTGAAAAGGCGCAGGTTCGACCACAGCATCGCACAGTTTCGTCGCTGGCAGCCGCAGAGGCAGTGCTTGATCGCAAACAAAAAGAAGCAGGAACGGCCGTGCTGGACATAGGTGCGGGAACGACGAACCTCATTGTCATTGAAGACGGCGAAATTCAACACATTGCCGTAATACCCATGGGCGGTACACACATTACGAATGACCTCGCAATTGGCCTCAAGACTGACCTCGAGGTAGCAGAACAGGTCAAGCTCAAGCATGTCACCCTTGGCGATACCACGGACAAAACGTATCGGATCATTGTGGAGGGCGCCGGCTATACATTTGAACAGGCAGAAACGAACATGATAGTGGAGGCGCGGGTCGAAGAATTGTTGGAATTTGTCGATAAAGAGCTCCAAAAGATTCACCGTTCGCGTAAGTTGCCTGGTGGAGTGGTTATTGTCGGAGGCAGTGCTGCACTACCGGGTCTCGCAGAGTTTACGAAGGAACGTCTACAGCTGCCCGTTCGGATTGGAAAAATTCGAGGTCTGGCTGGTCTCGTTGATACGGTCGACGACCCTTCATTTGCGACTGCTACCGGCTTGATGCTGCTCGATGTTCTGCTTGCGCCGTTTGTGACCGACCATATCAGTTCTACACAACTCTTTTCGGACAATATCTCGGCAATTGGTAAGTTCCTGAAGAAACTACGTCCATAGCCCTCTCTTGTGAAGCGAGGTCACTAGGGCTTGGGAGCCCGATAGAAACGTTCGAGAACACACTATGTACTCGACACGTTTTATGTAAACTCATGATTGTGTTCGGCAGTTCTGGGGGTGCTCCACTTTTGTATGCATGTGCAGTTGAACTCTGGCGAGACCTCCGCTATACTGGGTGCATATATAAGTGTGAGGGAGCGGCGCAGTATGGCACAGGCAGTTGATCCAGCAATTGAAACATTCGCACGGATAAAAGTAGTTGGTGTCGGCGGCGCTGGCGGTGCAGCTATAAATCGTATGGTTGATGCTGGGGTGGAGGGCGTTGAGTTCGTTGCTATCAACACCGACGCGCAGGCTTTACACAACTCCAAAGCAAGCCATAAACTGCACATTGGGCGCGATACAACCCGTGGCCTTGGTGCGGGTGCCGATCCGGCTGTTGGCGAACAGGCTGCGAACGAATCATGCGACGAAATCAAAGACGCACTTCAGGGTGCTGACATGGTGTTTGTGACTATTGGTGCGGGTGGTGGCACGGGGAGCGGCGCAGGCCATATTGTGGCACAGATTGCCAAAGAAATGGGCGTGCTTGTCGTTGGTTTTGCGACCAAGCCGTTTGCATTTGAGGGCGACAAGCGTCGTCGCAATGCTGACCTAGCTATAGACAGGCTACGTGCAGCCGTGGATACGCTCATCATTATCCCAAACGACCGTTTACTGCAGACCATAGACCGAT
Source organism: uncultured Candidatus Saccharibacteria bacterium (assembly GCA_964387505.1). Lineage (GTDB taxonomy): Bacteria > Patescibacteriota > Saccharimonadia > Saccharimonadales > UBA4665 > JAGXIT01. Next base: position 10,365 of record CAYLWF010000035.1, on the reverse strand, counting down.
CTACGCCGCTTCTTGAGGCATTCAAGGTGGCTGATGATGTACTTCGCCAGGGGGTTCAAGGTATATCTGACCTCATAACGGTTCATGGGCTCATCAACCTCGACTTTGCAGACGTAAAGGCGGTCATGAGCAATGCTGGTTCGGCACTGATGGGTATTGGCCGTGCGAGCGGTGAGAACAGAGCCATACAGGCTGCGCAGCAGGCGATTGAATCGCCGCTGCTCGAAGTGTCTATTGATGGCGCCCGCGGTATACTTTTCAACGTCATTGGCGGCCAAGACCTTTCTATGCACGAAATCAACACGGCTGCAGAGGCTATTACGGCCGCAGCAGACCCAGATGCAAACATCATCTTCGGTGCAACTATTAGTCCGGAGCTGGATGGTGAAATCATTATTACTGTCGTCGCAACTGGGTTCGACGCGTCTTACTTCTCAAACCGAGCTCGTCCCGTAGAAACATCAACTGCCCCGGCGTCTATGCTCAATGATACCTCAGATGAAGATAGCGCAGCGGTTGCTAAACCAATTGATTCAGTCAGCAAGACGACCGAGAAAGATATGGAAGGCATCGATATGGAGGTGAAAGATACCGAAGCTGAGCACGCCGAACAGGCAGCTGACTTTACAAGCGAGACTCCTATGCCCAACATTTGGGCGCTGAAACACGATGATGTGGCTAAAGATGATAAGAAAGATGTTGAGTCTGAGCTGCATAAGCCAATTGTTTCGCATGACCAAGAAGATGAGCTTGAAAAGCCGTCATTCTTGCGCCGTCTCGCACGCCGCCGCTCAAAAGTCGACAGCGAAGACATAGAGAAGTAACAGATACGTTTGACGTCTTCTGTACTAAATATTACACCGCAATTATCCTTGTGCAAACCCCATCTATGGGGGTATGATGGTTATGTAAAACGCTATATGTAGCAGGAGGTGGTACTGCGGTAATACCGTCTGCTATAGGTCGCACCTTATAAAAACGAGAGGGCTGAGTATGAAATGTAGCCAATGCACCCGCGACGACACGAAAGTCATAGAAAGTCGCGATGTGTCTGAAGGTGAGTCAGTCCGCCGCCGCCGTGAATGTACGGCATGCGGGTATAGGTTTACGACGTACGAACGAATAGAGCGCCCGCAGTTGATCGTGGTGAAAAACGATGGCACACGCCAGTTGTTTAGCCGCCAGAAGCTGCTCGCAGGACTCTATCGAGCCTGTGAAAAGACCTCAGTGACCGGTATGCAGCTGGAGCATCTTGTGCAAGACATCGAGCACGAGTTGTACGCTTGTGCAGACAGCGAGGTGAGCTCGGGGAAGGTTGGCGAGATGGTTATGGAACGTCTCAGCACGCTGGATGAGGTTGCGTATGTTCGTTTTGCGAGTGTGTATCGTCGTTTTAGCGACATTGCGGGCTTTGAACGCGAACTTTCACATATTCGTGAGCGCAAACAGGAGACGGGCGACGAAACCTAGACAGGATTGGATTCTCACTATAAAACAATAAAAATAATCACGTAGCGCTGAGGTGGCGTTGCACGGAAAGAGGGTAGAACTATGGGACAAACAACAGATAGCAGTGTAAAGCGATTGTTTACGGCGCCGCGCTCCAAAGCGTATGACGCGGTGAAGTGGGCAGTGCGCGATTCTGAACTGAAAAATCCGTTTACGGGTGAAATTGTCTTCGCGCAAAAAGACGTGGAGATTCCCGAAAGCTGGTCAATGAATGCGCTCAACATTGTGGCCCAGAAGTACTTTACCGGTACTCCTGGCACCAAAGAGCGCGAAGGTTCTCTGAAGCAGCTGATAGATCGCGTCGTAGACACGGTTGTTCGTCAGGGTCAGCAAGAAGGCTATTTTGACTCAGCGACAGATGCAGAGACATTCCGTGAAGAGCTCAAGTACGTTCTCGCGACGCAACGAGCGGCTTTTAACAGCCCTGTTTGGTTTAACATTGGCGCACCAGAGCGAGCGCAGCAGGCAAGTGCGTGTTTTATCCTCGGCGTTGAAGATACTATGCCAGCTATTCTCCAGTGGTATACCGACGAAGGTATGATTTTCAAAGGTGGTTCAGGCAGTGGTGTGAATGTTAGCCCTATTCGCTCCAGTGTTGAGCCGCTTGGTAAAAGTGCGGGAACAGCTAGTGGCCCACTGAGTTTTATGCGTGGTGCAGATGCAAGCGCAGGGGCAATCAAGTCCGGCGGCAAGACACGCCGTGCGGCAAAAATGGTTATACTGAACATCGATCACCCGGACATTGAGGAGTTCATTTGGTGCAAATCTATCGAGGAAGACAAAGCGCGCGCGTTGCAGGCGGCTGGGTTTGACATGAGCCTCGACGGTAAAGACATTTTCAGTGTACAGTACCAAAACGCAAACAACTCCGTGCGCGTGACCGACGAATTCATGAAAGCAGTTGAGGCTGACGGCGACTGGGATCTCAAAGCAGTCAGTACTGGTAAGACAGTTCGCACCGTAAAAGCACGGCATTTGTTCCGTCAGTTTGCCGAGGCAGCTTGGCGCTGCGCTGACCCAGGTATGCAGTTCGACACCGTCATCAACAAATGGCACACGACGCCAAACGCTGGCCGCATAAACGGCTCAAACCCCTGTAGTGAATACATGCACCTCGACAACTCGGCTTGTAATCTCGCGAGCATCAACCTACTGCACTACTTGAATGACGACTTCAGCTTCGATGTCGAGAGCTTCAAGCACACGGTTGAGCTCATCTTCACCGCGCAGGAAATCTTGGTGGGCTATAGTTCGTACCCAACAGAGCGTATTACCAAAAACGCCCGGGCATACCGCGAGCTAGGGATTGGCTATGCAAACCTTGGTGCGCTTCTCATGGCTCAGGGTTTGCCGTATGACAGCGAAGAAGGTCGCGCTCAGGCAGCCGCCATTACAGCTATCCTAACAGGCCATAGCTATGCCACGAGTGCCAAGATGGCTCGTAAGGTTGGTCCGTTTGCTGGCTTCCATAAAGACCGCGATAACATGCTCAAGGTACTTCGTATGCACCGTGAGGCAGTCAATCACATCGACGCCAGCATGGTGTCCGAAGATTTGCTTGATGCCGCTGTGGCGGCGTGGGACGAAGCAGTTGAGCTGGGTGAGCTGTACGGTGTGCGGAATAGTCAGGCAAGCGTGCTCGCACCGACTGGCACCATTGGTCTCATGATGGATTGCGATACGACGGGCATTGAGCCAGATCTTGGTCTGGTGAAAGTCAAAAAACTTGTCGGCGGCGGCACCATGAGTATTGTAAATCAAACAGTACCGCGTGCTCTGAAAGCCCTCGGTTACACTCAGGAACAGGTGAATGACATCGTAGCGTACATCGACACAGAGAAAACCATCCTTGGCGCACCGCACCTAAGCAAGGAGCATGAACCGGTCTTTGCTTGTAGTATGGGTGACAACGCTATCCACTACCTTGGTCACGTAAAGATGATGTCAGCAGTTCAGCCTTTCCTGTCCGGAGCTATCAGTAAGACAGTGAATATGCCAGAATCTGCTACTGTTGAAGACATAGAACAACTCCACATTGACTCTTGGAAAATGGGACTCAAAGCCGTTGCTATCTACCGCGACAATTGCAAAGTAGCGCAGCCGCTTAGTATGGCCAAAAAGGATGGTGACGAGAAGAAAGAGGAGACTACAGTCACAGCTCCCGTGTCAGATGACGGCAAAATTGTCCTCAAGGGCGCGGTACGTCGCAAACTGCCACGCATTCGCAACAGTCGCACCTACCGCTTTGTGGTAGCTGACCTAGAAGGTTTCTTCACTGTGGGTGAGTATACAGACGGTACGCCAGGTGAGCTTTTCATTAGCGTGAGTCGTCAGGGTTCAACGCTGGCGGGGCTGATGGACTCCTTTGCCATTAGCGTTAGCCACGGTTTGCAATACGGTGTGCCGCTAAAGAGCTACGTGAAGACACTGCGCGGGACGAGTTTTGCACCATTTGGCATCACGGACGATCCAGACATTCGTACGGCCAGCTCTGTGACGGACTATATTGTACGTCGCCTTGCACTCGACTATCTGAGTTTCGATGACCGCTTGGAGCTTGGTCTCGCCAGCCTTGACGACATGCCAGAGGAGCAGACGAGTTTGCTTGAAGACACCGAAGAAGATATGGAGCCTCAGGCGGCGGAAAGTGTCACAAAGCAGGTTGAAATAGGTGGTACGGCCACGCAGACCCAGCCCATGGCACCTGTCGTGCCAAAGGAAGCGCAGTCGGGTAAAAAAGCCATCAAAGATGACACGGCACCCCTGTGCTATAACTGTGGCAACCAGACGCAGCGCAGCGGCAGCTGCTACGTCTGCACAAGCTGCGGAAGCACAACAGGCTGTTCGTAAAGACAAAAATACTGACAGCAGAAATGGACGAGGGAGTGTCCTCGTCCATTTTGTTTGGGTAGAACCCATGACGAATAAGCTGTATACTACGCACTATGAAAGTGCTTGTGCTGTATAGACCAAATTCTGAACATGCCCGGAAGGTTGAGGTTTTTTTGCATGATTTGCAAAAGCAGCATGATGTGAACCAGGGGAGCATACGAATCCTTGACGTCGACAGCCGTGAAGGTGTTGAGCTTGCTCGCATATACGATGTTATGTCTACGCCCGCCATCATCATTACTGATAACAATGGCGGCTATGTGCAAAGCTGGGTTGGCGAAGAGCTGCCACTCATGCGTGATGTTGCCGCCTACTCTCAACAGTAATGTTCTCATCTAATCCCCGGAGTCATATAAAATCGATAACAAATCTGTCGCGATCGCGACAGATTTGTTATGAGTAAGAGACGGGCAGGCAGAGAGGGGTGTTTTGAAAATTCGGGAGGTTCGTATATCATGGAAAGGTACATGCGTTCTGCTCGAGTGGCGGATGAGCGGTTATCAGCCGCGAAGCAGTGGAGAGAAAGCCCCAATATGAGCCCCTTCGACAGGCTCAGGGTAAATAGATTCCAACGGGTCGGCCCGTCAGACCGAGTAAGCGAGTGCTAGAAGATCATCTCTTTTAGAAACCGGATGGTACCTCCCAATTTCACCTGGGATCCGGTATTTAACAGAGGTGATTTTTATTTGGAGTTTACTATGGAAGAACGGGCTAAACCTGTAATACGCGAGGCAACACTTGAGGACGTGTATGCTATTCGCAGGTTTCACGCCCATTCGTGGCTAGAGACGTATCCAAATGAAAGCGCGGGAGTTCCTAGGTCGTGGGTACTTGAGCGTTGGCTAAACTGGGACTCGGAAGAAAAGCTACAAGAAAGTAGCCAAGTTATAGCCGATATTCTTGCCAACAAGAATCACTTATATAGAATTGCTGTGGTTGGGAGCGATGTTGTAGCTCTCATGCATGCCATGCGAGATAGCATCACTCAAGAGCTCGGTGGACTATATATTGATAAACGGTACCAAGGGAGTGGTTTAGCCCAGGAACTTATGGAACTGGCAAACGGCTTCTGGAATAGTCGTCGCCCAGTTGAGCTTTCAGTTGTTGACTATAATGAGCGCGCAAAACATTTCTACGAGAAACAGGGCTTTAAGAAAATAGTAAAGTCCGAATATTTACATGCAGATAAGATGCCATCAATCAAGATGAGAAGAGAACCGACAGAATGAAGCAAATACTTATATATGGCGACTCAAACGTGCACGGTGAGACCGAAAGGGCTGCAGTGCGATACAGTGCGCATGAGCGTTGGTCGGGCAGGCTTAAAACAGCTCTGCGTGGTCGCGCCGAAGTGGTCGAGGAAGGTTTTAGCGGTCGCGCGGCGGGAGATATAAAAACTGGAGATCAGACACCCGCAAACGGCCATTTACATTTTCCGACCGTTTACCTCAGCCATACTCCACTTGATCTTGTTGTCATAGCGCTTGGCACCAATGATTGCTGGAAGAAATACCGTCAAACGTCAGAAGCTATTTTGGAAAACCTAAAATGGTACATAGAAGAGACGAGGGTTAGAGAAAAAACAGAATCTCATGCACCAACTCCACGTTTCTTATTTCTTATTCCGCCTTCATCTACGGCTGCAGATTTTGATGATACTGTTCGAGGTGAGTTACAGCAGCGTATGATTGAAGCTCTGCCATCAGTTCTGATTGAAAACGTGGAATACTGTCCGGACGAGGTTCATTTTTCTCCCGAAGGGCATGCGACCGTGGCGTCAGCTGTGCGGCAAGCAATCGAAAAAGAGCTAGACCTATGAAAGATAACCAAACCCGTCAGGTACGGCAGATTATTATACCGACGAACATCAATCCTCGGCCAGAGCGGTTTGAGATCGAGGCGGCAAGTATCCTTGCGGAGTATTTACAGGCAGATGCGGTGTTTATTGTCAGAGATACGGCTAAGACACCAGATGTACGTATATGCGGCCTTGACTGGGAGATAAAAAGTCCGCTTGGCAAAAGTAAACATACGATCGAGACACAGCTCAAGCGTGCTTCAAAGCAAGCTCCATACGTAGTAATTGATGCACGACGTTGTAAAATACATATCGCAAAAATTCGCAGCCAGCTTCGTCATCACGGTGCTATCAAAAAGCATATAAAACGAATCTTACTCATTACAAAAACTGAAACAGTGGAGGAAATAAAATGACAGATAATAAAAAAGGAACCGATGCTGCGCATTACATCACTGCATCGGTTCACTGTATGCATATTAGCACGGATAGCGCAGAATTGTCAATATACGAAGGAGGTTTGAGATGAGATACAAAGCAGGGACGAGGCGGAAGGCAGTGGAGTACGAGAAGGACCTTGTGCGGTACTGGAAAGAGCACAAGACGTTTGAAAAGTCAGTGGAGCAACGGCCAAAAGAAGGGGCATATGTGTTCTATGACGGGCCGCCGTTTATTACGGGCGTGCCGCATCATGGAACGCTTTTGAGCTCAATTGTGAAAGATGCCGTGCCACGCTACTGGACCATGAAAGGCAGGCGGGTTGAGCGTGTGTGGGGATGGGACTGCCACGGCTTACCGGCTGAAGTTTTCACTGAGAAAAAGCTCGGCATAAAGGACAGAAGAGACATCGGCACCTCTGTTACACTTGAAGACTATATAACAACATGTCGGGACAATATGGTTGCGACCGGCAATTTGTGGGAAGACACGATTGATCGGATTGGCCGCTGGGTAGATTTCCGCGGCGCATACAAAACTATGGACAAAGAGTTTATGGAGTCGGTCTGGTGGGCGTTCAAAAGGCTGTATGAGGACGGCAAAATATACGAAGGCGAAAAGGTGCTGCTATATTGTACGCGCGACGCCACGCCCATTTCCAAGGCCGAAGTGGCTATGGATAACAGCTATCAAGATGTGACTGACCCCAGTGTTTACATAAAATTCAAGCTTGTCGACCAAGATAGGTATGTTCTGGCGTGGACGACAACACCATGGACCTTACCGGCGAACACGGCCGTAGCGGTCAACAGGGCTGAAGAATATGCTGAGGTTGAGGTGGGCGGAGAGACGCTTGTGCTTGCAAAGGGTTTGCTGGAAAAAGCGCTGACAGACGATAAGCATAACGTTGTACCACATACAATAAAGCGGACGTTTACAGGAGAAAAACTTGTTGGACTTGCGTATGAACCGCTGTTTGAAAACCGTGGTAAAAATGCCCACAAGATTTGGCACGCTGACTACGTGAGTATGCAAGAGGGTACTGGAATTGTTCACCTGGCACCGGCATACGGTGAGGAAGACTACCAGCTTTCTCGGGAAAAAGACTTCCCTTTTGTGAACAACATAGACGACAACGGGCTTTACAAAGAAGGAAATTGGCAGGGACAAAACGTATGGGAAGCGAACAAGCCGATTGCGAAAGCGCTGCATGAACAGGGTGTGGTCTGGAAAATAGATTACATTCGCCACAGCTACCCGCACTGTCATCGCTGTGGCACAAAGCTTATGTACCGGGCACACCCAAGCTGGTTCATGGATATAGCAGAGCAGCGTGAAACGATGTTGGAGCAGAATGAGAATATCAACTGGTTTCCTGACCATGTCAAACACGGACGTTTCGCAAAGACTGTAGAAAGCGCTCCAGACTGGAACCTGAGCCGTGATCGTTTCTGGGCCACTGCTATGCCGGTGTGGAAAGGCATGGACGCTGACGGCAAGGAGCATGTGAAAGTTGTGGGGAGCTACGCGGAGCTCAAAGAACTGAGCGGCGTAGAACTGGATGACTACCACCGTCCATGGATTGACGACGTTGAGTTTAATTTGGACGGTGTGCATTACAAAAGAATTGATAAAGTAATGGACTGTTGGTTTGAGAGCGGCAGTATGCCGTTTGCACAGTTCCATTACCCGTTTGAGAACAAGGAAAAGTTTGAAGCAAGTTTTCCGGGTGACTACATCGCTGAGTACGTTGGCCAGGTGCGAGCCTGGTTCTACTATCTTCACGCGGTATCGGTGGGGCTCTTTGGGGTGAATTCGTTTAAGAACTGCATTGTGACAGGTACACTGGCCGGAAACGACGGCCGGAAAATGAGTAAAAGCTACGGCAACTTTACCGACCCCAACGTGTTGATGGATGAGTATAGTGCAGATGCACTGCGGTTTCTCCTCATTAGCTCACCAGTTCTTGCAGGTGAAGACTTTAGTTTGCAGGACAAAGACGTACAGGATGTACAGCGTAAACTGGCTATGATATGGAACATGTATGACTTTTTTACAATGTATGCTGATGTTGATGGGTGGGAATGGGATGGATTGCTTGATGACCCGCTCAAGGAGTTACAGAATCCACTTGATCGATGGGTGGTGTCAAGACTACATCAAATGCAGCAGCATGTTACGCGCCATATGGACGACTATAACCTGCCCGAAGCTATGAGCGAGATATTGCCACTGCTGGATGATGCCAGCAACTGGTATGTGCGCCGCAGCCGCCGCCGCTTCTGGAAAAGCGAAGACGACGGCGATAAAAACGATGCCTACAGGACGCTGCACTATGTGTTAGTACGTTTGAGTATGATTATGGCGCCGTTTACGCCATTTCTGGCGGAAGAGCTGTACCGGAAACTGACAGGTGGCGAGAGTGTGCATTTGTTGGACTGGCCAGAGCAGGGTGAAGTGGATGAAACGGTGCTGCGCGATATGGCACAAACGCGTGCGGTTATAGAGCAGGGTCTGGCGGCTCGCATGCTCAAAAACGAGCACGAAGCCCAGGTAAAGGTGCGCCAGCCGCTGGCAAGCCTTACCTATGGCAGCGAGATGCGCTTAGGAGTGTTTTACGAGTCGATTATTGCCGATGAAGTAAATGTGAAAGAAGTTATTTTTGCATCCCAAGTTAAATTGGCAATAAGTGTTGACAAAAATATAACACCAGAATTACAAAGAGAAGGCATGATGCGCGAGGTTATTCGTGCTGTGCAAAATGCCCGTAAGCAGGCGGGTCTCAATGTTGATGATCGCATTGTTCTAGAGCTCTGCGCTCATGACCCAGAGCTTACGCAGGCAATAGAAGAACATCAAGTGACAATAGGCGCTGAAACACTCACAGAGAGCTTCCAGGAGGCCGGTGATGATGCTTTTGCTACGCAGGCTGAGATAGACGGGAGTAAACTCGATATTGCGTTGAGAAAGGCGTAAATGACGCGAGACGGCCAGGTGGTGATTGGGGTGACTCCGGCGCTTGACGAAGGCCTAAAGCTGCCAGCGTCACAGTCTTCGTTGTACCTACGCCGCGAGTACACGCAGATTATTCGTGAGGCCGGCGCAGTTCCTCTTGTTCTCTCTCCTGATGTGCCGCAAGACTATATCATGCAGTACTGCGATGGTGTCGTTCTGTCTGGCGGAGAAGATATTCCGGCTGGGGTGTATGGTGGGAATACCTTGCTCACGGTGCCAGAGCCGCTCGAGCGAATTATGTGGGAACGGTTGCTGCTGGATGCCTGTGCTGCTGCCGGAAAGCCTGTCCTTGGCGTGTGTTATGGCATGCAGCTTATTGCTTTGCACTACGGTGGTAGCTTGTACCAGGACATTGCGAGTGAAGTTACGGGGAGTATTGAGCATGTGCGGGTGACACATCAGGTAAAGATGCTCTCTCATTTTCTAGGACTTGAGACAGGAGAGACATACAACGTAGAGTCCCGCCATCACCAGGCAGTTGCGACCTTGCCAGACGAATTTGAACTTTGTGCGGCTGCGCCTGATGGAGTCATAGAGGCGATGACGGGGAAGGGCTTTTTCGGTGTGCAGTGGCACCCTGAGTCAGATGGAACCGGTAAAGCAGTGTATTCGGCGTTTGTTCGGCACTGTGCGGAACTTTACAAACAGGGGTGAGTTTAGTACAATGGAACGACTAAGTACTAACAGGTAAGGAAGACGGAATGAAAAAAGCA
>CAYLWF010000034.1:0-6997 GCA_964387505.1 uncultured Candidatus Saccharibacteria bacterium | reverse complement strand
CTTCGTTACTGCGCACAAAATGCTGCGCGTCGTACGTGACATTGCCGCCTTTGTACTCGACCACAACCTGGTCTGCGTTTGCTTTCGCGACCTCGCCTGCACCTTCAGCGACAACGCGCTGACCGGTGTTGGCGGCGGCAGCGGCTTCGAGCCCAGTTCCCACAATCGGACTCTCAGGCGCAATCAGCGGCACTGCCTGACGCTGCTGGTTACTACCCATGAGTGCACGATAGACGTAGTTCTTTTCAATAAACGGAATCAGGCCAGCGCTTGAACCGATAATCTGGTTCTGTGCGGCATCGATGTGCGTCACGTCTTCACGGTCAACCGTTGCAGACTTCAGCCCCGCACGCGCACTGACGCGAGCATCAACAATCTTGCCAGTTTTATCAAGTGCCACACCTGCACCGGCAATCACGGCCTGCTCCTCGTCAGCAGCATCAAGGTACACAATCTCATCTGTCACTTTACCGTTTACCACTTTACGGTAGGGCGTTTCAACAAACCCATAGTCATTTATGTGTGCAAAGTTTGCGAGGTTAAGCACCAAACCCACGTTGGCGCCTTCTGGTGTTTCCACGGCGCATATACGGCCGTAGTGTGTGGCATGTGCGTCGCGCACCTCAAAGCCTGCGCGTTCGCGACTGAGACCACCTGGGCCCATAGAACTGAGGCGTCGCTTGTGTGCGAGCTCAGAAAGTGGGTTGATTTGGTCCATAAATTGCGACAGCTGCGAACTTGCAAAGAACTCGCGAACTGCGGCCACCACTGGACGCGCGTTGATGAGTTGGCCTGGCTGGACCGTTTCAATCTCGCTCATGCTCATGCGATCCTGTGTGTTACGCACCATGCGTAGCAGACCAATTCGGAACTGGCGCTGCACGAGCTCACCGACCATCTTTATACGGCGATTGCTCAAGCTGTCAATATCATCACCAGGTTCCTGTGTCACGTTCATACGAATAAGTTCAGCAACAATCGCGACCAGGTCTTCAAGCCGCATAATGCGGTTTTCGGCGGTGTTTGCGACATCAAGATTCAAACGCTTGTTAATCTTGTAGCGGCCAACGCGGCTAAAGTCAAAACGCTTGAAGTTATAGAACATGTTTTCCAGGAGACTACGAGCGTTATCCACCGTTGCAAGATCGCCCGGTCGCAAGCGGCGGTAAACCTCTATAAGCGCTTCAGCGTGACCCTTGCTTGGGTCCTTGTCGAGTGTTGCCTGAAGAAAGCTATCTTTCGCTTGGTCGACGTGTTTGAACGCTTCTTTCATGCTGGCTTCGGTCATGCCGAGCGCGCGCAGGAGCGTCGTAACAGGAATTTTGCGCTTGCGGTCGATTTTGACGTACAGGGCGCCATTTGCTGCCGTCTCAAACTCCAACCACGCACCGCGGCCAGGAATAACCTTTGCACTGTACAGGCTGCGTGTTCCGTGCAGTTCTGCCGTATAAAAAACACCAGCCGATCGTATCAGCTGGCTCACCACAACACGTTCTGCACCGTTGATAATGAAGGTACCGCGGCGGGTCATCCACGGGTAGTCGCCGAGGTAGATTTCCTGCTCTTTCACTTCGCCAGTGACCTTGTTTGTCAGCTCTACGGTGGCCTTCAGCGGCGCTTCGTAGCTGACATTATTCTCACGGGCTTCGGCCTCACTCATTTTTGGCTCTTCAAAGTGGTACTGCTTGAACACGAGGCTTAGCTTTGTACCAGTGTAGTCGTCTACTGGACTTATCTCAGCTAATAGCTCGCCCAAACCTTCGTCTATAAGCCACTGAAATGATTTGTTTTGATGGTCCACCAAATTGGGCAGCGCAAGACCACTGTCTTGACTGTCATCGGTTAGGTAAACACGTGTTGTTTTGCTCGCAGTTACTGCTTTAGCCATACGCGTGTGAGCTCCTCCGGGAGTATATAGTTAGTAACTCGCAGATACTGGACAGGGATCGTTCGCTGCGAATGTTTGGTATAAAGCCGGAATCCGGCGGGTATTTCTCGCTAGTACGGTATCTGTTTGTAGCCCCTCACTACTCACCACTACCAACTAACTACTTTTTGGAAGATACACTAAGCGGGAGATTTTGGTGCTTAACTGGTTTGGCGCCTAAGCCAGCACAAGCCCAACTTATACTACTTCTTAGTGATAAATCTTACAGACTTTTGTACATCTCGTCAATACCTGTTAGCGAATTCCCTTTGGAAGCCGCCTATCCCACGTCGGCGGGATGGCAGGTATTTGTGCCTGGTTCATGCTAAGTAGCGCGCCCGAAATTTCTTCCATTGTGCCCATATGTCGTACCTTCGTTTCTCCTGTCGCTCCAGGCTGTTTCGACACCAAACCCAACGTTATCAAAAAATTGATAACATCTTGCCTGGGTCTATCTCTAAGTACCGACTGAAAATCCACTTTCGCTTCGTCGCCGTACGACGAGGTCCCCCAAGCATCTCTTGCGCCAAGCATCGTCTTTACTAGCAACGCAAGCAAGGCCTTTCTGGCAAAGTCGGCAGACTGATTTTCACCCACGTACTTTTCCAGGTTCGGCGAGAGCCCCATCTTACTTACGACAACAAGCTCAATCGGCAACCCCCAGTGCTTTATTGCAGTAAAATGCATTGCAGCCAAGGGTGTAATGTCCCTTTTACCTTCTGACTCTATCGCACCTGCCGGATTCACCAATGACGCAAGAAGCGTTAAGCCGACCGGCTTCCTCAACAGCCCATCTGAGAAAACGCCTTCTCCAAGCCCCCAACTCTCAAATACTGTATTTGCTAACGCCACATTCGCAGTCCCAACTTCGAGATTAAGATATCCCGGATCTTTACCTGAGGGCTGCACATACGTGAAATTAGGCATTTCATATAGTCTTTCGCATACAAGATGAGTCACGGAAACTATTATATCACTTTTATAGTTTTTCGTAAAATTTCTTATCTTGTGCTGTACGTGTAGCAGATGCCGCCTTGCATAATGAGCGCTAGCCCAAACCTAGTCCTAGTAGACCCAAACTTATGAGACCGACCCCGTACCATTGCTTTTTTGTAACCTTCTCGCGGAAGAGCCAGGCGCCTATCAGCACCATTGGCACCACCTGCGCACTTTTGACCGCTGTGACATATCCTGCGGTTGGGCTCAATAGTTTTGCCTGGTAGGTCGCAGTTAGGTTGATAGTATACGTCAACCCAATGAATAGGAATGGGTATATGTAGCTCCGCATATGCTTTACTGTTTTTGCCCAATATACCTTTGCCTGATTGCGACGCAAAATTGAAGTTAGAATCAGTACCATGGGTAGCGTAAGCAGCGAAGTATAAAAATTAAACGTCGTTGGGTTGGACTCGCGAAGCGGCCACAGTTCAAAGTTGGAATAACTCGCCCGTAGAACAACTAGTATAAGAATCAACCAAAGTGCAAGCTGATTACGCTCACGGCTTTCGACATGCTTCATCTTGCCGCGATGCACAAGGATAGTTCCGGCTACAACGAGCGCGGCACCGCCAAAACCCCAAAGCGTTGGTTTTTGGTGCAAAATCAGAACTGAACCAAATACTGTTGTTACGCCAGCCAGTGCGAGCAAAGGTGCCACATACGACACTTCTGCCAAACTAAGCGCCTTGAAGTACAGATATAAGTCTACGGCGCAGCCAAATGAGTACAGTACCGTCCAAAACCAAAAGTTTGCCGAAAGTTCGCCAGGCATAAAAAATGGCGCAAAAAAGAGCGTTACAAAGATGAAAGGTAGCGCAAACGCTTGCTGAAGCCACGCCAGTGCAAGGCTGTCGATCTTACCGCTCAGATCTTTTTCAACTGTTCGCCGCGCCACCAGCATCACCAGCGCCACTAGCGCCAAAGGAAACCACATGACAGTGATTATAGGCTCAAGTGTCTGTGATTCCTACTACTGCTACTCACCCAGAACTTTGTCGACTAGACCGTATTTGGCGGCTTCGTCTGCAGTCATCCAGCGGTCGCGTTCCATGTCTTCGTGGATTTTTTCCAGCTTTTGGCCAGTGTTTTTCGCCATGATTTCTTCCAGCAGTTTTTTGACACGGAGCGATTCACGCAGGTCAATCTCTTGGTCGGTCACCTTACCGCGTGTGCCACTACTAGGCTGGTGAATCATCACTGTCGCGTTTGGTAGAAGGAATCGCTTACCTTTTGCGCCGCTACTGAGGAGGAATGCCGCGGCACTCGCCTGTACGCCTATACCAAAGGTCTGCACGTCGTTGGCTATGTAGCCCATAGTGTCGTAAATGGCGAGCGCATCATAGACGCTACCCCCCGGACTGTTTATGTAGAGGAATATGTCTTTTTTCGCATCTTCTGCCTGTAAAAATAACAGCTGAGCAACAACAAGATTTGCCGTGTGCTCGTTAATTTCGCTGCCTATGAAGATAATGCGGTCTTTTAGCAGCCGGCTATAAATGTCGTAGGCGCGTTCAACACGTCCTTCACTCTCAATCACTGTCGGTATAATGGTACTCATTTCACCTCGTTTCGTCTTGCCATCTCTGTTATGTTTCACCTGGGATGGTCTTTGGTTCTTCTAGTATACCCAAACTAGCACTCTCAAGTCAAGAGTGCCAAATATACCCGCACGCTCCTACTACTTCTCAGCGGGAGAAAAACTGTCGGCACCACTCACCACACCCTTACCCCCGTCCCATCGCACAGGCCAAGCTTCAGGTGGAGCAAGCATGCCCCGAGCCACTTCGCACAAAAACCTTATTGCAGCGGCGCGAGAAGTACTAAGCGTCTCAGCAAGTGTTTCGCGTGTGGTCATAATATACATATTATATATTATTATTTACTATTCTACAAGTCCTACCCGGCTCAAACCTCAACGGGCTGAATAGCCCGCCAAAACAGCAATAGCTTTTTCGGTAAGCATGCGGTTAAGGATATCTCGTTGGTTCTCTGGTTTTTCAAGTTCGGCCTGCATTTGCGCGTCAGTATACTGCTTTTTGAGCTCTGCCATACGTGCGTCAAACTCTTCTTGCGAAACACGCACACCCTCTTTCTCGGCAACTTCTCCGAGAGCTATGCCCGTTTTCACGCGCAATGTCGCTTGCTCACGGTGACTTTCGCGGTGTTCCTCCTCGGTTTTTCCTTCAGCCTTGAGATGTTCTTCCCAGGTTTGGCCGCGGTACATGAGATTTCGCTTTTCATCTTCATCCATGCGGTCAATTTCCTGGTCCACAAGTACTTGTGGGATTTCAACCTGAGCTTTCTGACCCAAAAGTTCCAGAACTTCACTTTCAAACTGCTGCTGCGCCTGGCGATCTTTCTCTGTACCAATTTGCTTCCGTATGTCAGCTCGCAGCTCAGCTGCCGCCTTAAACGGACCGAGCTTTGCCACAAAGTCTGCGTCTAGTTTCGGTAGCACGCGTTCTTTTACAGCTTTTACCGTAACGCTAAATTCGACTTTTTTACTCTGCAGTTCCTTTGCGCCATAATCTTTCGGGAACGTCACTGCAAATGTCTTCGATTCACCCGCACTCAAACCAACCAGTTCTGGTTCGAAACCAGGAATAAAAGTACTGCTTCCGAGCACTAACGGGTAGTCCTCGCCCTTAGCGCCATCTATGCCCTCTTTGGACTTTGCATCAACACCAGTGAAGTCTATCGTCACCTCGTCGCCGTCCGCAGCAGCTCGTTTTACTTCATTTTTTACTGCGTCGCGGGCCAGCAAGTCGTCGACAACTTTCTCGACTTCTTGATCCGTGACAGGTTCCGTTTTTTTCACAACCTTAAACTTCTTGTAGTCTGGGAGTTTCACTTCGCCCACAACATCCACCCTTGCAGTAATCTCTAGGAGCGTAAACGGCACAAACTTGGTAAGGCTTATGTCTGGCTGGCCAACTGGACGCAGTTTTTCCTGTTCGAGAGCCGAACCATAAAGCTCATTCACCACACGGTCAATCACACGATTCATCAGCAACTGCTGGTCAACCACTTTTTCTACCATCGCCACTGGGGCGTGACCTTTGCGAAAACCGGCCAATTTTACTTCTTTTGAAAGCTCTTTCAGCACCGCTTCTTTTGCAGGAGTAAGTTCCTCTGTGGCTGCCGTAATGGTTAGCTGTACGTTAGTAGGGGTAAGTTGTTTCGTAGTAATTTGCATAGGTAGACTGTATCAGATACAGCGCACTTATACCAGTAGTCGTGAAAGGACAAAAACAGATCCTAATAACCAAGCTGCCTCAATCCACGCGCCCCACACACGCTCAGTCTGAATTGTGCCATGAAATCGGCGAAACATATTTATGGTAGGCGGCGTCTTCAGCCAGCCATTTGCATACAGGAAACGTGGTGCCGAATACAAATCGGGTGAAGTCGCCACAAAAGCCGTTACACACGCAACAAACCAATGTACTGGCTGGAGACTAAACAGTACGCACACGATAGTAAAGCACATAAGCGCTTCTGCTATCAGAAGTAGTTTAAACCACCGCTGAGGTAAAAGCTCTGTATCTGTTTTCACACCCTTGAAACCAAAATGAGGTATAGCGTCAAGCACAAAATGAGACAAAAAGGCCGCCGGAACTGCTACCCAGGGATTACCGATAGCCAAACCTAAAACTGCCCCTGTGAGCGCATGATTCGTCGCCGTCATATGTCGAAGTCGTCATCCGTGCTTGCAGCATCAGCCCTCTTTGGAGCAATACGTTTACGGCGGTAGTCTCGCAGCATCGCCACAATCCGTTCCGGAGCATGCGTTTCTTCAGCGCCAGTCTGGAGATTCTTCAACTTTAGGCGACCGTCAGCGAGCTCCGCATCACCAATGAATACGACGTGGTCTATACCCTTTTTCGCCGCTGTTTTGATTTGTTTTTCTAGCTTGCGCCCCGTTGTATCTATGGCGATACGCAGGCCATCGTCGCGGAAACGCGTAAGCGTGCCTTGAGCTTTTTCGTAGATGTTTTCACCGAGTAAAATCACATAGGCATCCGTTTCTGGCGGCAAATTTGGAACAAGTTCATGCCCTTCCAAGAAGTT
>CAYLWF010000033.1:0-11067 GCA_964387505.1 uncultured Candidatus Saccharibacteria bacterium | reverse complement strand
CTGACCCACACTCACTTTTTGCAATCCAAGTAAAAACGACCTATTGTTTTGGTATCTAACAACTAAAACAAAGAGGGTCGTTTTCAATGCTCACAGTACAGAAACTTGGACGCGCTGTCCAGTCACTTTCTACAGAACATATCGCCAAGGCTAAACGGCGCCGGTTTCATCTCGGCGTTGAGCTGTTTTCTTTCGGCGAGTTCCATTCGCTCAATGGGGCTGGCCGTCGTCTTGGCATAAACCGCTGGACTGGTGAGAACCGTGTCCGGCGTACTGTGCATGATGCCAAGTTGGGCGACGCCTTACAGCGCCTACTGCTTCATGAAGGTTTCAGTGGCAGAAGTGGACAATGCTTCTGCTCACTCGATCACTCACAGTTTGGTTGTTTCTGTATTGCAGTGTTAGCAGTATCTCATCGCAAAGGCAGAGCTATCCCGGTATGGGTACAGGTGAATGTATCTGAGGCAGCGCTCATTAGGCCATTGCTTACTGCTTTGGAGGAACTATTCGTAGTCCTTGATCGTATCGCCGGACAGATGCAGCTGGTGCTGGTGATGGATCGTTGGTTTGCGAGCGACCGGCTATTCACCTTGTTTGAGAGACACGGGGTGCTATTCATTGCCCGAACAAAAGGAGATAAGCTCGTGCAACTGCCATGGGATCCCAGTTGGTGGAAAGAACCGATTGCTGACATCAGCCATGAGGAGCTAGCTATTACCTACCACAAGCACAAGCTACGACTGATTCGCTCAGACTTCAGGGAGGGCATGAAGGGCAACGAGCCATGGTTCCTCCTGGCCAACATACCAGACAGGGACACAGCCCACCCCGAAGGCGCTGGCCTGACCAGGTGGCAGATACTCAACCGCTACGCTGAACGATTTGAGATAGAGGAAGCGTTCAAGGACATCAAGTGGCTTGTACGGCTCAAGTGGCAAAGCATTAAAAAGCCTGGTGCTATCCGCAGCTTACTCCTCTTTGTCTTTCTTGGGTGGTGGTTACTCTGGCGATACGGAGATAGAGAGGCACAACGAATGAATAGGCAAGTCCACCCCAAGAAACGGCTCAGTTGGTATAGGGTTGCTTGGGAGCAATTGCAAACAATGCTACAGGCTCAGCTTCACGTACAGCTCCAGGCATAGCGGACAGACGGTACCTTAACAGATTGGTGTGAAAAAGTGAGCGTGGGTCAGCCCATTGCCATATTCAAGATACGTTCGCCCGCCGCGTTCTTTACATGATATGGCTCAACCTTGCCCTCATATAGATCCGATATGTAAGGAACTAGAAACACCAACGGAAGAGTATGGCTAGGATCGAGCAAACGACGCTCAGGAGATTCTGGCGGGAAGAGTTCTTGGCTCATAAAATATAAGCTTGACATATAAAATTATATTTAGCAAGTTTTAACAGGGGTGGTACAATAGGAGTCTATGCAACTATCGAAAGCTTATGAACCGAGTGAATATGAAAGTGACATTTACGCGCTGTGGGAGCAGAGCGGGGCATTTGTAGCCGACCCATCGAGCCATAAAGAGCGGTTTTCCATTGCCATGCCACCACCGAATGAAACAGGTACACTGAGCCTTGGTCATGCGCTGTTTTTGACACTGCAAGACATTATGGCGCGGTACAACCGCATGCAGGGCAAGGACGTCCTGTGGCTACCAGGCACTGACCATGCGGCACTCCCGGTCAATGCCATCATTGAAAAGCAGCTAGCAGACGAGGGGACCACGAAACATGTCATAGGACGAGACGCGTTTCTGAATCGCACACGCGAGTTTGTTGGGCAGAGCAGGGGAACCATGCTGACACAAATGCGCGCCCTCGGGGCAAGCTGTGACTGGTCGCGTCTACGTTACACACTTGACGATGCACTTAACCGCAGTGTAAACGAAACATTTGTACGCATGTACGACGCGGGCATCATCTACCGCGGTCATCGGATCGTAAACTGGGATCCAAAGCTTGAAACAAACGTCTCTGATGACGAGGTATCATACATAGAAGAGCAGGGGAAGTTTTACACTTTCCGCTACGGTCCGTTTGAAATCGGCACGGCGCGACCAGAGACAAAGTTTGGCGACAAATACGTCGTCATGCACCCCGACGATGAGCGCTACGCCCAGTACAAACACGGCGACACGCTAGATGTTGAGTGGATAAATGGCCCCATTCGCGCCACCGTCATCAAAGACGAAGCGGTTGACCCCAACTTCGGTACCGGTGTTATGACCATTACGCCGTGGCACAGCCAGATTGACTTTGACATGGCGGAGCGACACGGACTGGACAAAGAGCAAATTATCGATTTTCACGGGAAACTACTGCCCATAGCTGGTGAGTTTGTAGGTATGGATATTGCCGAGGCGCGGCCAAAGATTGTCGAAAAGCTCAAGGAAAAGGGGCTGCTCGTCAACGTAGACGAAAACTACGTGCATAACGTCGCCGTCAACGAACGCGGGAAGGGCGTCATAGAGCCGCAAGTCCGCTTGCAGTGGTTTGTCGATGTCAATAAGCCCGCCGTGGAGTGGAAAGGGAAGCAGCGCAGCCTGAAAGAAGTTATGCAGGCCGTTATACATGATGGCGATATAGAAATCATGCCGCAGCGGTTCGAGAAAATCTACTTCCACTGGATAGATAACTTGCGCGACTGGTGTATTAGCCGGCAGATTTGGTGGGGGCACCGTATACCGGCTTGGTATCGCCACGAAACTGATGGCACTGTGGAAACCTACGTTGGGCTCACTCCGCCAAAAGATGACGAGGCGCAAGGCTGGAACGACTGGGAGCAAGACCCCGACACGCTCGACACGTGGTTTAGCTCGGCTCTATGGACATGGAGCACGCTCATTGACACCGAACTGGCCACGGACCCGTCTATATCTTTTGAAGAGCTCCTGAAGCGCAGCCCGGATTTTAAGGCATATCACCCGACATCGGTCATGGAAACAGGGTGGGACATCCTCTTTTTCTGGGTAGCGCGAATGATTCTCTCGACCACCTTCATGACGGGCGAAGTGCCATTCCGCACCGTGTACCTCCACGGGCTTATTCGCGCCGAAGACGGCAAAAAAATGAGCAAAAGCCGCCCCGAAAGTATCATCGACCCACTGGACGTCATACCCAAATACGGTACCGATGCGCTCCGTATGGCGCTCATCATGGGCGTAACACCCGGAAACGACCAGAACTGGGGCTGGGGTAAGTGCGAGGCCAACCGCAACTTCTGCAACAAAATCTGGAATATGGCACGCTACACCCTCGACAGGGTAGGGGACGCAACAGAACTGCCAAAACCAGTACCAACAACAGATGCAGAGCATTGGGTGCTGAGTAAGCTGCATAGCACAACAGAAGCAATTGCTGGCCACTTGGAAGCCTACCGCTTTAGCGAAGCGTACGATATGCTCTACCACTTTGTATGGGACGATGTCGCTGACTGGTACATAGAAGCGAGCAAAAATGAACAGAACGGAACAGTACTGGCCTACGTGCTCGAAAACATCCTCCGCCTAGCCCACCCGTTTGCGCCGTTCCTTACTGAAACAATCTGGCAGGTCATACCCTGGACAGGTACGAGCGTTTTGGCAGTCCAAGATTGGCCAAAGCCCATACACGGCAGGGAAGCGCCTGCAGCCGACTTCGAAGAGGTGAAAGCTATCGTCACCGAAGTCCGTGCGCTCATACGCGACCTTGGGCTCCGAAAACCTCACCTGTACTACACCGATGTACCGTTTCTCACCGCAAACGCCGAACTCATCACGCGCTTGACTAGCCTTGCTGCCGTACAAGAAGTAAGTGATGGGACTGGCCTGCATTTAGTAAACACCTCTCATCGTTGCTGGCTCGATGTCGATACAGCCGTCGCAAAAAACCACCTTGAACAGCTCGGCGAGCAGGTGAAGGCACAAGAATCACGTATCAAAAACCTACTAGCTCGACTAGAGAACGACAATTACGTCAAACATGCCCCGAAAGAAATTGTGCGCGAGACGAAAACACAGCTTACAGAGGCGCAAGCAACCTTGGAGCGGCTTCATACTGAATATCGTCGTTTCAGTGAACTCCGTTAGGAGACAGAAGAAGGGTTATGAACCTTCCTTTGAAAATTTGCCGTATATGGCTAGTCAAACCGCGGTACTACTAGTACAATAGGGTTATATGGATGAGAAGCGTTTGGGGACGGTCGTGCAGCACGCACGCCAAGTCGCGGGATTTACCCAACAGGGTCTGTGCCAGAAATCTGGTCTCAGTTATTCTACGCTCGCAAAAATAGAGCGAGGGGCCATAAAGGCGCCTTCCGTTTTTACCATTCAACAAATTGCTCAGACTCTAGGAGTAACGCTCGATGAACTGCTAACCGACGTGGTCGCAAAGCCATCGTCACAGCCCACAAAACGTACCTCTAAAAACGGCGTCCGTTTTGTGTATTTCGACATGAATGGCTGTTTGGTGCGCGCAGCAAGCAGTGCCTTTACGCGCCTTGCAGAAGAGAGCGGTGCTGCACCCGACACCGTAGAAACCGTCTTCTGGCAGTTCAATGACGCGGTTTGCCGCGGTGATAAAACGATAGACGAGCTCAACACGGCTCTCGCTGAGCGGCTCGGGATTATGGTCGATTGGTACCAGTACTACCTCGACGCGCAAGAGGCAATGCCCGGTATTGCCGAGCTCGTCTCGTGGGTTGGGCGGAACTACCATGTTGGCATCCTGACAAACACCATGCCCGGGCTTGTCCAAATGATGCAGGCAAGGGAACTGTTGCCCTCAGTCGCCTTTGAGGTAATTGTCGACTCGTCAGAGGTGCGGGCAATTAAACCCGAGGAAAGCATATACCAGATTGCCACCCGAAAAGCTGGCGTTGCTCCAAACGAGATACTGCTCATTGACGACGACAGACCAAACCTCGTCGCGGCCGGTAAACTTGGTTGGCACACCATGAAGTTTCAGTCGCATCAGCCAGAAGACGCCATCACCGCCATCTACGCAGCCCTGCGATCAGCCTAAGCTATCTTGCCACTTTTGTAATAAAACCTATCCGGCCATACACATTTTGTTACACCGGAAAATAGCAGGCAGGGCAAAATCGATACTGGCTGAGAAACTATAAAAAGGTGAGGCCAATAGTCAACATCACCACAAACGCGATGCCGCCGGCGACCGCCGCACCCTTCAGTGCCGCTTTACTATTACCATAGCCCGTGCGCTGCTGCAGCTTTGTGTATACCCAGGTACCAACACCTACTGAAAACAATAACGCCACCAAAACTGGACTCATAGTTCATCCTCCATTCGTAATTTTTCAGCTATTGCCGCCAGAGCTACGTGGTCAGGTTCTCCGGCTTCTTTATGAAATGCCTTATCCAGTTCAGCGGGCGTATCGAAGGGGATAAGATGTACATGAGCATGTGGCACATCGACACCGACAATGAGTTCGCCGACATGGGCTTTCCCGCTTTTCTCGCGCAACTGTCTAGCCACTTTCATAACAGTTTTTTGCAGGGCAAGATACTCTTCGTCTTCGAGATTCCAGACAAACTCTACTTGTCGTTTCGGAATAACGAGTGTGTGGCCAGGCTGCGCAGGAAATATATCAAGAAAAGCCAATGTGTTGGCGTCTTCGTACACCCTATGACAGGGGATTTCGCCTCGTATAATTTTCGTAAAAATTGAATCTTCCATCTCCTCCAGTATACGGTAGCTGCTACAATAGTGCCATGACAGAGGTAGAAAAACTACTGAAAACAGTCGATGAACGGGGCTACACGCACCTTATATTCGATCTTGATGCAACCCTCACCCTCCTCAACCTGCCGTGGGGCGAATGGGTAGAGATGATTGCCCAGCGCGTTCCAGAAGACCAGGCTGTCTCGTTCCGGCGAATTTTCGAACACGATGGCGGGGGCTGGCAACAGATTGCAAATGAGCATGTCGCGCGTTACGACACTTTTTTGCCCGCACTGATAGAAGCGAGTGAGGAATTTGAGAGCACGTACTTTGCGCACACGCCCCACGACGAACTGGTGCAGGCTGTCCATACGCTGACAGAGCAGGGAAAAACACTCTACGCTTGGTCAGGAAATATGCGTTCAACCATAGAGCGCGCACTCATGGAGCTCGGCATTCGCCAGCATTTTACAAAACTCGTTGGCCGCGAAGACGTCCGGCTAGCAAAACCTCACCCGGAGGGTTGGCAACTTCTAGAAGATGGCACGCCCCGTGAACAATTTTTGTTCGTCGGCGACAGCAGCAATGACGCCGGCGCCGCAAAGACTCTTGGCATAGACTACTTCGAAATCACCCACTTCAAACAAGGCCGCTAGAACTCCAAGAACAATATGTAGTGAAACTTATATCTGTTATTTTTGCATCCCAGGTGAAATGCTACTATGCTTGTGTCACGTATTCGCGCCAGTGTTTGGGCTGGAGATCGGCAAGCCCGGGGTCGGCTATGCAGCGGAGTAGGAGGCGGCCTGTTTCGGCGTTTGTGAAGAGGGGAACATGGTTATCTATAGCCAGGCGACGCATTTGGTAGGCTTCATCGCTCTTTTCATCGCGCGAGGGGATGCTGACCATGAGGTCGAGTTCGTGGTTTTGAATGAGTCCAGCAAGGTTTGGTGTGCGGTTGTGCTGTACTTTGAAGACCTGCTGGGTCGCAATACCATGCTCCTGCAAAAAGTCATGTGTACCAGGGGTGGTGTAAACCGTCCAGCCACCGCCTACGAGCTGACGCGCCTCTTCGACAAACTTATACTTTTGCTCGTCTGCAAGGCTAATGAGCACCCGCTTTCCGCTGAGATGCTGTTCTGTTGCCAGCCATGAGCGATAAAACGCTGTCTCTATTTCGGAGCCAAAACAGGCAACTTCGCCCGTGGAAGCCATTTCCACACCGGCAACTGGGTCGGCACCCTTCATGCGGTTATACGAGAACTGCGGCGTTTTCACCGCGACGTAGTCAAGGCTAAGGGTCAGGAATATTTCGGGGTGCTCCTGTCCTAGCATGGCTTCGGTAGCTATCTGAATAAAATTGTAGCCCGACACCTTTGAGACAAACGGGAAGGAGCGCGACGCACGCACGTTGCACTCTATAACCTTGAGCTCGTTGTCCTTGGCAATAAACTGAATGTTGAACGGCCCGGTAATGTCGAGGTTTTTTGCAACTTGCTTCGCAATGAGCTTCGCCCGACGTACTGTTTCGAGGTACAGGCGCTGAGCGGGGTAAACAACCGTTGCGTCACCAGAGTGAATACCAGCGTTTTCGATGTGTTCAGATATAGCGTAAATGACCAGGTGACCATTCAGCGCAACACCGTCTATTTCTAACTCCTTAGCATTCTGGACAAACTGAGAAATAACCGTTGGATGATCTGGGGAAAGCTTGGTGGCCGCCGAAAGGTAGTGTTCCATCTCTTGCTCGCTTCGTACCACACTCATAGCACCACCAGACAGAACGTACGAAGGCCGAATGAGTACCGGATAGCCGACGTTTTCGGCAAACTTTTTGGCAGCGGACAGGGAAGTCACTTCTGTCCAGGCTGGCTGATCTATACCAAGTTTGTTCAGCATGGCAGAAAACTTCTGACGGTCTTCGGCCATGTCTATTTTGAGTGGAGAGGTCCCCAGTATGGGGTAGCCGGCATGGTGCAAGGGCAGGGCAAGGTTATTTGCAATCTGCCCACCCACCGAAACAACGATGCCTTTTGGCTGCTCGAAATCGGCTATGTCCTGCACGCGCTCAAACGTCAACTCGTCAAAATACAGGCGGTCGGAACGGTCGAAGTCAGTTGAAACCGTTTCGGGGTTTGAGTTGATGATGATAGTTTTGTAGCCATTTTTGTGCAATGTTTTCGCCGTGTTTACCGCCGACCAGTCGAACTCTACCGATGAACCGATGGCGTACGGGCCAGAACCAAGCACAACGGCAGTTTTGGTGCTCAGCGGTTCAACATCGTGCACCGAACCATGATACGTTGCATACAAATAGTTTGTTTCGGCGTCAAACTCACCGGCCAGCGTATCTATTTGTTTGATGGCTGGCGTAACGCCGTGCTTGAGCCGAAGCGCACGCACCTCAGACTCTTTTTTATGCTGGAACTCCGCTATCACACGGTCACTAAAACCCATCTTCTTTGCCCTCAGCAACACTTCTCGGCTCAGTGAGTCTACGCGCAGCGTTTCTTCTGTTTCGTATATGGCAGCAAGGTGGTCGAGGAACCACCGGTCTATGTGCGACGACTGGTGGATTTCCTCGGGCGTGACGCCAGCTTTGAGCGCTTCATAGACGGCAAAGAGCCGGCGGTCGGTGGGGTGAGCAATTTCGTCGGCAGGGTTTTCGATGTCATGCGGGTGTACTGATAGCCCGTGCGCACCGATGTTGAGCATGCGTACCGCCTTTTGGAGCGCCTCTGGGAAGGAGCGGCCAAGCGCCATTACTTCACCCACGCTTTTCATTTCGCTTCCAATGTGATGGTCGCTGCTTTTGAGTTTTTGCAGGTCCCAACGCGGCATCTTCACCGCCAAATAGTCGAGGGCCGGTTCATAAAAGGCCGATGTTTTACCGGTGACACTATTTTTCACTTCGTAGAGACGCTTGCCGAGCATGAGTTTCGAGGCAACAAATGCCAGTGGGTAGCCGGTAGCTTTTGAGGCAAGGGCACTGCTGCGGCTCAAGCGGGCATTGACCTCTATAACACGGTATTCACCATTACTTGGGTGCAGCGCGTACTGAATATTGCACTCACCGATGATGCCCAGGTGATTGATGGTACGTATGGCGACCTCGCGCAGCATGTGGTATTCGTAGTTTGTAAGTGTCTGCGAGGGTGCAACGACAATAGATTCACCCGTATGAACCCCCATGGGGTCGAAGTTTTCCATGTTGCAGACGGTAATGGTGTTGCCGTCACAGTCGCGCACAACTTCGTACTCCACTTCTTTCCAGCCAACGAGATATTCTTCTATGAGGACTTGCGGCACCGCGGCGAGCACTTCTTTTGCCCGCGTTTTTAGCTGTGCGGCCGTATCTATACGACCCGAACCAAGTCCGCCTAGGCTATAGCCAGAGCGCATCATCACCGGATACCCAAGTTTCTCAGCGGCGGCGAGGGCTGCTTCGACCGTTTCGGCCGTCGCACTTTTGGCGGTTTTGGTGCCAATTTCAGCCAAAGCCTGCTTGAAGAGCTCGCGGTCTTCGGTTGTTTCAATGACCTTTACCGGCGTGCCGAGCACCTGTACGCCTAGTTTTTTGAGTAGGCCGCGCCGGTCGAGTTCTAGGCCAAGATTCAGTGCCGTCTGACCACCAAAACTGAGGGCAATAGCGTCTGGTTTTTCGCGCAACAGTATTTTACGCACCGTTTCGACATTGAGCGGCTGGAAATACACGCGATCGGCCATGTCGTCGTCTGTTTGCACGGTAGCAATGTTTGGGTTTATGAGGACCGTTTCGATACCTTCTTCTTTGAAGGACTTTATGGCCTGCGAGCCCGAGTAATCAAATTCGCCAGCCTGGCCAATCCGCAACCCGCCCGAACCGAGCACGACTACTTTTTTGATGCGCTTCATAAAAGCGCTCCAAACTTCTTGAACAAATCGCTAGAATCTGTCGGGCCAGGGCAGGCTTCTGGGTGGAACTGTACGGAGAAAAACGGCTTAGTTTTGTGTTCAATGCCTTCTACGGAGTTGTCGTTGAGGTTGCGGTAGCTCACGCGCCACTCTTTGGGCAAGGTTTTTTCGTCTATGGCGTAGCCGTGGTTTTGGCTGGTGATAACGCAATGTTTTGTGGAATCTTCCTGGCATGGCTGGTTGTGGCCGCGATGACCGAATTTGAGCTTGTAGGTTGTACCGCCAGAGGCAAGAGCCATGATTTGGTTGCCGAGACAAATACCGATAAGCGGTTTACTCCCCGCCAGTACTTTTTTGGTAAGGGCGATAGTTTCGGTGTAGTCTGCCGGGTCGCCCGGGCCGCTTGAAAGCACCACGCCGTCGTACTCTTCACCTAGGAAGTCATAATTATATGGGACGCGTTTCACTTCGAGGTCCAGCGCGAGCAGCGAACGAAGTATGTTTTCTTTCAGCCCGCAGTCTACCAAAATGATACGCTTTTTGCCCTTACCAGCCCCGTACACCACTGGTTCCGGAATGGAAATAATGGGGATATTGACTGTTTTTGGCGGCTCAACTGCCACGTGGCTCAGCGTACCGGCCATCACACCGCGCGTACGGAGATATTTGGTCAGCGCACGGGTATCAACACCAGTGAGCAGAGGGACGTTTTGGCTTTTGAGCCACTCTGGCAGGGACAGCTCTGCCCCGTCGTGGCTCCAGTGTGGCGCTAGCTCCGACATAATCACGCCGAGTACCTGTATGCGATCTGACTCCGCAGCTGCCGGGTTCACCCCGTAATTCCCGATGAGTGGATAGGTGAAGACGAGGAGTTGCCCCGCAAACGACGGGTCAGTAAGCGATTCCACATAGCCCGTCATACCCGTGCTGAACACAACCTCGCCGTCCCATGTTTCGTGCTGCCATTCAGGCATCGTCCCTTCAAACACCGTTCCGTCGCCCAGCGTCAACCGCCCCGGTTTTTGGTTAAAAAAAACGTTCCTTTCGGAACGGTCAGAACGCGTGTTTGCATGGTGTGTTTTGAGTACGTTTTTCTCCATCTTTGCACCTAATCTACCAGATTGAGCGAACCGACGCAACCATTGGAAGGCAAATTGCCGAAAAAGACAACACTTTGGAATATTCCGTTGGCGGAGAGGGAGGGATATCGCGCAGCCTACGGCTGCACTCCTTCCTGCGGTACTCGCACAAAATATGCAAACATCTTTTGCGCTCCGTTCCTCGTCCGCCGAACCCACGATTTTTCGGCACCGACCTCTCCGCCAAATAAAATACCCGTCTTACGACGGACATTTTATTTGGCGGAGAGGGAGGGATTCGAACCCTCGATAGGTTTTACCCTACACACGATTTCGAGTCGTGCGCCTTCAACCACTCGGCCACCTCTCCTTCAGATGTTATTGTAACAGATTGAGGGTAATATTTCAGACTAGGCACCAC
>CAYLWF010000032.1:0-33943 GCA_964387505.1 uncultured Candidatus Saccharibacteria bacterium | reverse complement strand
GTTCGTCTACAAGAGCGACTAGTTTTGCTATATGATGAGCACGTAAAACACGCATATTTGTTTTCCTTTGTTTAGTTGACACTTACAAGGTAGCAAATGATGCGTGTTTTCGTTAGCGAGGAGGGTTTTGAGACTCAGGTTTCACTTCAGCTACTTTCCAAAAGACAAAATAAACTAGCCGACGACGCGGAAGATTTCGTCGAGAGTGGTGCGACCGGCCACGACGTGGAGCATAGCATCTTGAAGCATGGTACGCATACCGCTGGCAACTGCAGCTTCTTCTATTTCTTGTGCAGAGAGAACATGGTCGTGTGTTTCGAGAAGCCTGCGGATTTCGCCGGTCATGACAAACTGTTCACGAACAGCAATCTGACTCTTGAAGCCATATGGGTTTTCGGCTGAAGCAACCGGCTTATAGAGCTGTAGTCCTTGAAGATTCGGCCGTTCAACGCTTGGCGGCAAAGTATCGATGACTTTCTGGATAGTCTGAAGTTCCGCTGGACTTGGGTCATATGCCTGTTTTGTTGTGTCATCGAGCTGGCGAATGAGCCGCTGCGCCATAACAAGGCGTATGGCCGAGACGAAAAGCGGGTTGACACCTATGACGTCACTCAGACGAGTGAGCGCTGCTGCCGCAGATGAGGCATGAAAAGTAGCGAGAACTAAATGGCCGGTCAGGCTCGCTTGAAGCGCCGTACGCGCAGTGTCGTTGTCGCGTATCTCGCCCACCATCACGATATCTGGGTCAAGGCGTAAAATAGCCCGAAGTTTGTCGGCGAAGGAGCCGTCATTCCCAGCTTCGGTAGATTTGATAGGAATTTGCGTAATACCCTCAAATTGGTACTCAACCGGGTCTTCGACAGTAATAATTTTGCGTTCGTCGCTTGCAAGACTATTGAGTATGGAATAAAGTGTTGTCGTTTTACCCGAACCAGTTGGCCCAACTACCATAACAAGGCCGCTCGGTTTCACAATGATGTCATCAAGCACTTGACGCTGATCAGGCAAAAGCCCTAAGCGATCCAGGTTGTACATAGAACGATCCATATTAAACAAACGCATGACAACGTCCATGCCATGGATGGTCGGCACGGTTTCCAAGCGTACATTGACATCGACCACAGTGTCGTCTGCCATTTTAACTTTCTGGGCAATATGACCCTGTTGGGCGTAGTCGGCGCTCGTACTCACATTGCCCGCACTGGCTATGGCGCTTATCAACACACGATATTTGTCTGGTTCGAGCCGAGCGACAGGATGTAGAACACCATCTATGCGTAACCTTACCCGAGCATTTTCTCGTTGTGTTTCTAGGTGAATATCGCTTGCATTCAGACGGTGTGCCTGGGAGACAAGATACGCCAACATGTCATCGGCACGAACCTGGTCTAACATGTCAGATACTTCGGCGACAAGCTTTTCATTTGCTGTATCGTTGATAGCAATATCTTGGTAAACGACTTGCTTGGGAGGATCGTAGAGATTCATGTAGTCTCGAAATCCCGTTTCAGAAATAAGCGTAAATGTCACTTTTTGGTCAGTAAAATGCTGTGTGAGCGCATTCATAGTCTGTTGTGAAGTGGTAGTTGTTATACCGAACAAAATGTTACTGCTATCTGCCTGAAGCGGTATAATCCGATACTGTCGCATCTGATCGTTCGTAAGGATATCCTTGAAAAGCGATTTTTCGCCCTCGGTTGAAGTGTCAGTGTATGCTACCTGAAGAATCTCGGCACGTCTAGCCGTTGCACGCTCCTCAGTAAGACGAGCCTCATCTTGACTCACGCCAACAGTAGAAAAATCCCCACTCATATGCGCTTATTATAACTGCTTATGGTCCGAGAAAAAAGATAGATACGGTATGATAGATAGAGAATGAAGCAGGTATCTGTCCCGGATCGCGATATTGTTCTGATTGCCAATGATATACGCAGCACACATAACGTTGGAAGCCTGTTCCGCACAGCTGAGTGTCTGGGTGTAACTAAACTATTTCTTACAGGCTATACACCGTACCCAAGCCTTGAGAATGACCCACGCCTCCCACACCTTCACACGAAACTCAGTACACAAATCCATAAAACTGCGCTTGGTACCGAGAATAGTATTCCCTGGGAACAGACTGCCGATATTTTTACTTTATTACAAGATTTGAGGAGTCAAGGTTATGGTATTGCAGGCCTTGAACAAAGTCCTGCAAGCATCGATGTTACGTCTTGGAAGCCTGGTGATAAGATAGCCATTTTACTCGGAAGAGAGTTTGAGGGTATTGACCAAAAGCTTCTTGAACATTGTGACTACGTCGTTGAAATTCCACAGTTCGGTAAAAAAGAATCGCTAAATGTTGTACAAGCCGCAGCAATCGCACTCTATCAAGCGCGCTTTGCACCGTTTGTATAAACGTGCTATAGTTTTATACGTAAGCAAAAAACAAACATGACACTTGCAAAAACGAAACATCGGCGGACAACGCCCGCGCACCGGAAACGATCAGCTAGTCATCACCAGCGAAGCAATCGCTATATGAGGCCCTACTGGCCATATATTCCCATTGTTACCGTTATGCTGATAGGCCTGGTAGGTAACAGCTGGTTAGCACGTGCGCAATACGGTGTACTTGGCTACGCAGCTGACATGAGTACCGCTAGCCTGCTCGATGGTACGAACAACCAACGTGTTGCAAATGGGCTTGGTGCTCTTGCTATCAGCGGACTGTTAAACCAGGCCGCCCAAAGTAAAGCCAACGATATGGTGACAAGAGACTACTGGTCGCACAATACACCAGATGGCCAAGCGCCTTGGACGTTTATTGTCGCAGTCGGATACGGTTACCAGACTGCCGGTGAAAATCTTGCCTACGGCTTCGGCACTGCAAGCGACACTATTACAGGCTGGATGAATAGTCCAGGCCACCGTGCAAACGTACTCAACACAACCTTTAGCGAAGTGGGTTTTGGGGTGGCAAATTCACCGAATTATCAGGGTTCAGGTCCACAAACAATAGTGGTAGCTATGTATGCGCTTCCGATTGGCGGTTCGACGCCAGCGGCGCCTGCACCAACGCCAACAACCGCACCCGCCCCAGCACCAACGCCAACCTCCACAGCCGCACCAACGCCAACAACCGCACCAAGCGCCAGCTCTGGAGGAGGGACGGCAAAACAACAAGCTCCTGCTGCAGTCCAAGAGACCGCTCAGCAACCTTCAGCAACACAACCTGCGACCGAGCAACCTCCTGTTCAGGAAGCGGTGTCGGCACCAGCGACAAGGCAAGGAGACGCCGAAGCACTCGCGAAGTCTGCTGACGCCGTGCAGCCGAAAAAGGTCACTCGCCTCCAGGTTATGACTGCAAGCAATGTTGCATGGAGTCAATTTGCGGTGAGCATGCTCGCTTCTGTAGCCCTCCTTGCCTTCTTGCTCCGCCATAGTTTTGCCTGGCACCGAGTTTTACGCAAGGGAGAGAACTTCATTTTGCACCACCCCTTACTCGACATTTTCTTTATAGCAATTGCGACACTCGGGTTTATTCTGCTCCAGACTTCAGGAACAATTCGATAGACCTTCCCTCACTTTCGCTTTCAGCTTCTGACAAGGAGTGCTCACCTTGAACTGAAGTTGCATTATGTAGCACCAATTCTTGCTGACTATTGGAGTTTGACATTTTCAGCACCAACAAGCTCAGAAAGCTTTCCGAGCAGCGTTTCGCTTGCCTGGATACGAGCGGGCAATTTGACCGCTTGCTTTGCGGTATCTGGCCCAAGCACGAGGACAACCTCATGGTCGCCAATGGTACTGTCGACAATCTTCTTCAACTGCGTCAGTAGCTCTGTATCGCCGCTATTTTGAAGCCGAATGTAGAGGCGCTGCGGTTGTGTCGCAAGCGGTTGTGCAGCTTTTTTCGAGGAGGTTTTTTTGGCTGTCTTTGAGGGCTTGGGAACACGTGCCTTCCGGCCAGTTGCCTGGTATGCCGCAGCCTGTTCGTGGGTGATTTCACGGGCGTCGTCGACCATAATCTTCACTTCGTCGCCAGACTGTCCGTCGCGTCCGCGATTGCTAACCCTACCCCGAATAAGCACTACCCGATCACGCTCCCAGAGCCCGATAGTTTGCTGGTACGCTGAGGGAAAAAGAACTGCTTCGACCTCGCCATATTCGTCTTCAAGTTTTACAAACGCCATTTTCTGACCGTTTTTCGTGGTGATTTCCCGTGCGTCTGCCACACTACCGCCCACCACAACAGCACGACCATCATGGTCAGGTTTCAAAATGTTCAGCGGCGTTGTTTGCTCAGCCAACAACGCACTGAAAGCCTCGAGCGGCTGTTGGCTCAAATACAAGCCAAGCAACTCGCGCTCCCAGAGGAGTAGGTCGCGCGTACTGTGTCTTTGCTCTGGAGTTTCCAACTTTAGCGTTGGTTTCGCGGTCACGACATCATCTACCAGCCCGCCGAACAAGTCAGTTTGTCCGCTGGCCTTTTCTTTTTGCAAACGCTGACCAAATGCGAGAATGACATCGAGGTTATGGAGGAGCGTTGAACGGTCGTAAAACGCGTCGAAGGCACCGGCGCGAGCTAAACTTTCGAGTGCTTTACGGTTTACGACGCGGAGGTTTACGGCTGCCACAAAATCTTCAATACTACTGAAAGCACCCGTTTCACGCGCCCGCAAAATCTCTTCAACCGCGCCCGTACCGACATTTTTGATAGCATTCATACCAAACCGAACCGCCATTTTGTCTTTCACGACGGCAAACTCGCCAAACGACTCATTGACATCTGGCGGCAGGACAGAGATGCCCATTTTTTTACACTCGGTAATTTCTATGGCCAGCCGATCGGTGTCGTCGTAGTCGCTGGTCATAAGTGCCGCCATGAATGCTGCCGGATAGTGCGCTTTGAGGTAAGCCGTTTGGTAGCTGATCATACCGTAGCAAGCCGAGTGAGATTTGTTGAAACAGTAGTCTGCAAAACCGAGCAGGTCGTGCCAAAACTTTTCGATAACCGGCCGTGGTACATTGTTTTTAACTGCGCCTTCTACGAACTGGAGCTGCATTTTCTTCATAACGTCATGCTTTTTCTTGCCGATTGCTTTACGCAAGGTGTCGGCCTCGCCGCCGCTAAACCCGCAGACTTCCCGGCTGATCTGCATGACCTGCTCCTGATACACCAGCACGCCGTAGGTGGTACCGAGGGCGTTTTTCATGAGCTCGTGGGCGTACTCAATCTTTTCGTTGCCGTTTTTGCGTTTGATGAAACTATCGGTCAGACCAGCACTGAGCGGACCCGGACGGTAGAGTGCACCCATGGCAATCACATCGTCAAACTCGGTCGGTTTTAGCTCGCGCAAATAGCGTTTCATACCGGCAGATTCAAACTGGAAAACGCCCGTGGTGTCTCCACGTTGCAGCAGCTCAAACGTCTTTTGGTCGTCTAGTGGAATGCGCGTGATGTCGACGTCTGCACCATAGACACGTTTCACAATACGCAGCGTGTTTTTGATGATGGTCAGGTTGCTTAAACCCAAGAAATCCATTTTGAGGAGCCCGAGCTCTTCAATCTGGTTCATCGGGAACTGCGTCGCAATCACACCTTTTTGCGCCTGCTCAAGCGGCACGTACTTTACGAGTGTATCTGGTGCTATCACGACACCGCAGGCATGTACGCCGTGGCTGCGCACGGTGCCTTCGAGAATCATGGCATAGTCAATAACCTGTTTGCTCTGCTCATTTTTCTGATATTCGTTTCTTAGATCGACATCATCGACGATGGATTTCGCGAGGGGTATGTGCCTGCCCTGGACTGGAGCCGGGATCATTTTGGCAAGCCGGTCGGCGTCAGCGTAGGGTACCTGGAGCACGCGTGCGACATCGCGGACGGCGTTGCGGGCAAACATTCGGCCAAAGGTAACGATGTTGCTCACACGATCATGGCCGTATTTTTCAGCGCAATATTGGATAACTTCGTCGCGGCGGCTGTCCTGGATATCGACATCAATATCCGGCATAGAAATACGGTCGGGGTTGAGGAATCGCTCAAAAAGTAAGCCGTAGCGCAGCGGGTCAAGATCGGTTATTTTTGTGGCGTAGGCTACGATTGATCCTGCGGCACTCCCACGGCCTGGGCCAAAAATAATGCCTTGGTTTTTGCCCCAGTTGATGAAATCTTGGACGATGAGAAAGTAACCGTCGAACCCCATGCTGTCGACGACCCGCAACTCGTACTCAGCGCGCTCCGCAACTTCCGGTGTGAGACGAGCTTTGATTTCATCTATCGTGAGTTTCGCAGCCGTCTGCTCGTCAGCGCCCTCGTAACGGCAGAGCAGCCCGCGATAGACGAGTTTTTCAAGGTAGGATTTTTCGGTTTCGCCGTCTGGCACAGGAAAGCTCGGGATAAGGATTTTACCAAGGTCTATATTGACCTCGCAGCGCTCAGCAATCTGTTTGGTGTTCAGGATGACTTCTGGATGGGTCTCACCCCAACGAGCAACGAGTTGGTCTGGTGGCGTGACATGAAGTTCGTAGTCTTTGAGCGACATGCGCTTTTCGTCTGCGAGAAACGCGCCTGTACCGACGCAAAGTAAAATTTCATGCGCGTCTTGGTCTTCGTGCTTCAGGTAGTGGGCGTCGCATGTCAGTACCACGGGTATGTCCAGCTCCTTGGCGAGTTTGAAAACACCGTCGTTCACCCGCTTTTGTTCGGCGCTGTGGCTCGGCGCGTCGGGGTGGCCATGATCTTGCACTTCTAGATAGTAGCGGTCGCCGAATACACTTTTGTACCACGCGGCCGTCTCTTTGGCTTTGGCGTAGTCATCGTTTTTCAGTGCATCGCCTATTTCACCGCCCAAACAGGCGCTGGACGCTATGAGACCTTCGTTATACTGCTCGAGTAACTCGTGGTCAACACGCGGAAAATAGTAAAAGCCGTCGAGGTTCGCAATGGTGCTCAGGCGCATCAGGTTTTGATAGCCTGCTTCGTTCATGGCCAGTAAGATAAGGTGATAGCGGTTTTTGTCTTTGGCGGGGTCTTTGTCGGTGTGCTTTCGTGCAGCTACGTACGTTTCGATACCAATGATAGGCTTCACTTCCTGCGTAATGCACTCTTTGTAGAACTCAATAGTACCGCTGAGTGTCCCGTGGTCGGTCATGCCAACAGCGCTCATCCCCTGTTCTTTTATGAAGCCCACAAGCTCCGGAATCTTCGTCAAGCCATCGAGCAAACTAAACTGCGTGTGGTTATGCAGATGCACATAATCTGCCGGTGTCGGCACAACTAGTTTCGCCTGGGATTGACTTTTCTTCTCTGTCACCTTCACCTCATTGCCGCTCACACGCTCCTCTATCACTGTCATGCTGAGCGAAGTCGAAGCATCTTCTTTGCGACTCCAGAAGATCCTTCACTCCGTTCAGGATAACAAAGCACCCAATCCTTCCCTCGTTCTCCCCTAAATTATACCGTAAGCACTCCCCTTGCCCCAGTTTCACTTTTACAACAGCTGAGAAAAATCGCCAGCAAAAGCTACGGAATATTTGGCATTCAAGTGGCCTGTAAACGTCTATTTCTTTAAATAGGTGCGGAGGTTTTCGACGGCGCGGGTAGCTTCGGTGATGGCTTTTTTGAGGTCTTTGTCTTCGGCTTCGCCGTCGTGGAGACTTGAAAGCATTTCTCGAGCTTTATCTTTGGCTTTTTGGCCTTTGCTCACCGCTTCGTCAAACGATTTCTTCCCCTTGCCTCGGAGGTCACCAAACTTATCGCCAGCTTCGGCTAACACATCGCCAAGTTCAGTGTGCAGTTTCTTGAGTTCTTTTTCAGCAGCAGTATACGTCTCAACAGCCTTGTCTTTTATGTCCTCGCGTGTTTCTTTGCCGCTCTTGGGTGCAGTCAAAATGCCCGCAATATAGCCCGCGACTGCGCTTAGGGCTGCACCAATGGCAATCTTCTTTGCGGTACCACTGTTCTTATCTTGCTTGGACATTATTTCTTCCCCTTCTTTACGTTAGTCATAAATTTTACTACCTGCGTAAATGAATGCAACAAGCCGGCTGCACTGACATTGTGTCGAATGTTGTTCACTGTCGCTTCAGCTGAGTCGACCAGATGCTCACCTTTATCTGCTATTTGACGAAGAGTTTTTATAAACTTCACAAGATATACGCCAGCCACTATGCTGACGACAAGCGACACAAGTAGCGTCGCACTAAGAATAATAACGAGAACATGAAGCGCGGTGTCTGTAGTCATACGCTCACTATAGCATCATTCTTGCACACACAACAGTGGTCTGGCTCACAATTCTTTCACACCAGTCTTGCAAGGAGACTCCCTGCAGCAGGGAGTCTCCTTGCAAGATGGACATCGATGTTTAGATTTCTTTTAGGAGCTTCTTTAGGTGTTCACGAAGCGGGGCGCCAAGGTCTTTGTGACGAAGGCCAAACTCTATGACCGTCATCAGATACTCTAGCTTATCCCCGGTGTCGTAGCGACGGCTATTTTGCATGAGACAGCCAAAGAACTTGTGACCATCTTTCAGCATGGGGTCTACAAGGCTGGTTGCAACGTAAAACTCTTCTCCTTGAGGCAGGTTCGCGAGGCCGCTGTCTATGTACTGCAGCACCGCTGGGTCAAATAAGTAGCTGCTCACTTGTGCGTAGTTTGAGGGCGCTGCCTCTCGACCTGGCTTCTCTACCATGCCGCTCATCTTCAGTACGCCGTCGCGCACTTCTTCGCCCGCAAGTATGCCGTAGCGTTCAAACTCTTTGTCTGTCTGCACTTGCATACACGTTGCTATGCTTCCGCCAAGCTGGTTATACAGGTCAATCATCTGTGTAAACGTATTTGGTTCAGACACGACAAGGTCATCTGCATATACGAAGATGAATGGCTCGTCAGAAATAAGGTGTGCGGCGTTCGCGATAGGCGTCGCGTTTCCGTATGGACCTTTTTGACGTACGTAGATAAAGTTTGCCATGTTGGCAAGGTCTTCCATTTCCTGAATGTAATGCGCCTTTTTTGGCCCGCCCGCCCGAATGTTTACCAGCAAATCTTCATTTGGGACATCAAAGTGATCTTCTATGGCACGTTTACTGCTACTTCCAACGATAATAATGTCCTTTATACCCGCCGCAACCAGGTCTTCTACCGCATATTGGATGATGGGCTTATCTATGAGCGGCAGCATTTCCTTCGGCATAGCTTTTGTTTGCGGCAAGAAGCGCGTACCAAACCCCGCCGCTGCTATGACCGCTTTTGTAACTTTTTTTGGCTGCGCCATGGGAATCCTCCGTTACGATTTCGCTATGACTTTATTATATACCCAACTGTTTCTTTATAAGCTCGGTTGCCATAGCCGGATTTGCTTTGCCCTGGCTGGCTTTCATAACTTGGCCAACGAGGAAGCCTATGGCTTTCATTTCACCGTTCTGAACATCGCCAGCAGCTTTCGGATTTTCGGCAAG
Organism: uncultured Candidatus Saccharibacteria bacterium; assembly: GCA_964387505.1. Taxonomy (GTDB): domain Bacteria; phylum Patescibacteriota; class Saccharimonadia; order Saccharimonadales; family UBA4665; genus JAGXIT01. Next base: position 24,493 of record CAYLWF010000032.1, on the reverse strand, counting down.
TACTCGTTTCACTATTTCGGCTATGGCATCTTCATCGCTCACCTGCAGCAGGTTTTTTGCCTCGGCAATCTTTTCAGGACTCTCGCCGCTCTTGAGCATAACGTCCAGTACTTCTTTGGCGGCCGTAGAACTCAGTTTGTTCTCGGCAACCATGCGACTGAGCTCAATGAGATTCTTCATCTGGGATGTATGATTTACCTCTGTCTGATTTACTTGGTCGTCCCCTTCGGCATCATCAGAAGCAGGCCGCAGCAACCAAAATGCAACCCGTTTTGCATGCTCCGCTCCGGCATCATCGTAGATCTCTCCAACGACTTTTGCGACAGATGGATCAGCTATGACATCTTCAATAGTTTTCGCATCTAACCCCATGTCGGCAAACTTGGTACGATATGCATCGGGGAGTTCTGCCATGCTTGCGGCAATGTTCTCGACGTACTCATCGCTTAAGACAACTGGCGGAATGTCTGGGTCAGGCATGTAGCGGTAGTCGTGGGCGTCTTCTTTGCTACGCTGGCTAAAGGTCTGTTGCTTTGTGTCATCCCAGCCGCGCGTTTCCTGGACAATCACCTCACCTTTTTCAAGCAAGCCAATCTGACGTTCGACTTCATATTCTATGGCTCGTTCGACACTCCGGAAACTATTGAGGTTTTTCGTCTCTGTGCGCGTGCCAAGCTGGTCGGTTTTACTGACGCTCACGTTTACATCGAACCGCATATTACCGTAGTACAAGTTTGCATCCGACACATCGGCGTAGCGCATACGCAGCCAGAGTTCGCGTGTATACGCTTTGGCCTCCGCGCTGGTGTGCATATCTGGTTCGCTGACAATTTCGAGTAGCGGCGTCCCCGCGCGATTGAGGTCAACGAGGCTATAATCTGCCCCTGCTGGATGAGTCGATTTGCCCGCGTCTGCCTCTAAGTGCGCCCGAGTGATGCCGATGCGCTTTGACTGACCATCAACGACGATGTCTATAAAACCATTGAGGATAATCGGCTCGTCGAACTGTGTAATCTGGTAGCCCATCGGCAAGTCAGGGTAAAAATAGTGCTTGCGGTCAAATTTACTAAACCGCTGTGGCTCTGTACCGAGCGCAAACGCTGCACGGCTTGCCAACTCCACCGCTTTTTCGTTTAAAACAGGGAGCGCACCAGGCAGGCCAAAGTCTATATGGTTGACGAGTGTATTTGGAGCGGCTTCGCGGGCGTCGTTATCCGCACCGCTAAAGAGCTTTGTCTTCGTCTTGAGCTGCACATGACACTCTATGCCGATGGTGACGGTATACTGACGGCGTACATTTTCAGCAATCATGCTCGAACCTCTGTTTTAGGCGGAGTTAAGAGATATGAGATAAGAGATAAGATTGCTCCATCATGCAAAGCACGACTCGTATCTCTTAACTCGTATCTCTTAACTCTGCGCATCATAATGCTCCCAAGTCCTTCAGCGCTGCTTTTATGCCGAGAAGCGCATCTTTCACGTCACGTTCCTTCAGTTTGATGTCATTTTCGTGCACCAGTTTGTTGCGCAGCTTATGCCCAAACCAAACATCGTCGTTATACTTTATGTCTCGCTGAGCAGCCACCAGGCGTTCGCCCATGGTTTTACCTTTATAGCGGCGGTCTTTGAGAGCTCTGTCAAGCAATTTATCTGCGTCGATAATAGCGAGCGGCCAGGTTGCCTTATCTTTTAAAAGTCCTTGTAGTTCTTTCCATTTCTTTTCGTAAAATACCGTGTTAAGTTTGCGCCCCCGCCGAGAAAGCAAAGCCGCTATAGCAACGAGTAGGAAGATGCCAACACCAGCACCCACAGCGAGCACAGTTGAATCCATCATCTCATTCATGCCACCACCTTTTCTGCGGCCACTGCAAATTTTAGCAACTCGCGGTCATGTTTCTGGGCGGCAATGACCTGCAGACCAACCGGCATAGCTTCACCGACCTCGCAAGGGACACTAATAGCTGGCACGCCGACCATGCTCGGCCCAACCGTCATCATGTCTACTAAGTACATTTTCAGCGGGTCGTCGACATTCTCGCCTATGGTAAAGGCGGTGTTCGGTGCAACTGGCCCAACTAGGAAATCGACTTCCTTCAGTGCAGCATCAAACTCCTGGATAAGCTTCGTCCGCACCGTCTGTGCCTTTTTGTAGTAAGCGTCGTAGTAGCCGCTGCTCAGTACATATGTGCCGATCATAATTCGCCGCTTCGCCTCGCGCCCAAAGCCTGTCTGGCGCGTCCGGGTGTAACTATCAGAGAGGTCGCGGGCATCCCCGGTAAAATGCCCGAATCGCTGGCCGTCGTGTCGAGCCAGGTTACTGCTCACTTCTGCGGGGCATATGATGTAATATACGGCTAGCGCTAGCGGCAGCGAAGGCAGGCTGACTTCACGAACATCAGCGCCAGCGTCACGGAGCTTCTGAATGGCTTGTTCTATGGCCGCACGAACATCGTCGTCGAGACCTTCGCCCATCCACTCTTTTATGACACCAACTTTGAGACCCTCGAGTTGTGAGTTGCGAGTTGCGAGTTGCGGGAGCTCATACCCTTGCGGGTCGCGTTCGATGGTTGTACCGTCTAGCGCGTCTTTGCCCGCCATGACGTCTATAACGAGCGAGGCATCTTCAACGGTGCGAGCGAAGGTGCCGACGGTGTCCGTGCTGCTCGCCATGGCGACAATGCCAGAGCGCGACATGAGGCCATAGGTAGGTTTGTAGCCGACGCAGCCGTTATAGCTCGCCGGCTGACGGGTCGAACCGCCCGTATCCGTACCGAGCGCAAAGGGCGCCATTTCCAGCGCAACGGCGACAGCCGAGCCGCCGGAAGAACCGCCTGCCACTTTCGCTTTGTCCTGGGCGTTGCTGGTCGTAAAAAAGTCTGAGTTTTCAGTGCTGGCGCCGTGGGCAAACGCGTCCAAGTTGGCCTTGGCGACGCATATGGCACCTTCGGCTTCGAGCCGCTCGATGACAGTTGCCTGGTATGGCGCAGTAAAGCCTTTCAGGATATTACTAGCGGCCGTCGTTTCTGCGCCAAACACCAGATAGTTATCTTTGGCTATAAAAGGCACGCCCGCCAAACGCCCGGCTTTCGCCCCATGTGCCACTTTCTCATCTATAACTTTCGCCCGGGATCGCGCCGCGTCTGCCAGAACTGCAATAATCGCCTGATACTCTTTATGTTCCTCTATGGCTTTCAGACTCTGCTCAACCAGGTCGGACGCCCTCACTCGCCCGGCGTTGACGTCATCTGCAATCTGCGCTATAACTGGCCATGCACTCATATGTCCGCTCCTCGTCTAGGCAGAGATAAGAGATAAGAGATAAGAGATAAGATTTTTGCTCCATCGTGCAAAGCACGACTCGTATCCCTTAACTCATATCTCTTAACTCTCATTAACCGATCATCCTTTTCACCTTAATCTGATCGGCCTGCACAGCCGGTACGTTTTCGAGTAGCTTTTTGGCTTCATACCCGTAGTCAATAACCTCGTCTGCGCGCATGACATTCGTCAGTCCGGTCACTTGGTTTGTTGGCTCTAGCCCCGTAACGTCTACTGAAGAAAGCAGTTCTACGTAGCCCAGGATAGCACTCAGCTCATCAGCAAACGCGTCGACTTCCTCTTCAGAAAGAGAAATCCGCGCTAATTGAGCCAACTTTAAGACATCTTCACGAGACAACTTCGCCATTACTCATTAGTATACCAGCCTCGACTATATCTACGCTACAGCCGAACAGACAAATAGTCTGGTTTTTGTTACACTATTTACTAATGAAAAGGAAAAGAGCAACCATTATTATAACCCTGCTTCTTTTGTTTGGGTTAGTTGCAGGTGGTATTTATTTTTCGCATAGCCATCAGGCAAAGCAACTTGCTCAGACCCGAACGACCGAAACTAATAACACCGCATCTACGCCACTACCGGCGGATGGGACGACGGGGATTGTGATACGCGGCGACAATCAGGTCACAGGAACAAACAACTCTCAGAGTACGCAGAGTCAAACGCCGAGCACACCCGCACCGACACAAACGCAAAACCAGGGCGATAAAGCTACACTGAACCCAGCAGAGTTTGGGCAATACGAAAAGTACAAGACTGCAAACGATGCTGTATTTGCTGAGATAGTCGCCGGAGCAGGCGCAGGAGCAACAAGCGGCAAAAAACTAAGTGTGAACTACCGCGGATGGCTGACAAACGGTTCTATATTCGACCAAAATACCGACGCCACAAAGCCGTTCGTTTTTACCCTAGGCGGCGGTTCTGTAATAAAAGGCTGGGAACAAGGCATATATGGTATGAAAGCTGGCGGCGAACGTCTAGTCATCGTCCCGCCTGCCGTTGGCTACGGCAATATCCCCCAAGGCCCCATCCCCGCCAACAGCGTCCTCGTGTTTTACGTAAAACTTTTGTCTGTCGAGTAAATTACAGTTTAGATTTAATTTCTTGGATAAGGTCGCGAAGTTCGGCGGCTTGCTCGAACTGAAGGTTGGCGGCGGCGAGATCCATTTGAGCAGTAAGATCTTTGATGAGTGACTTGTATTCGTCTTTCGGAATTTTCTTGAGGTCAAGTTTTGCGCGCTTGGCTTCTTCTGGCAGGTTGGTATTCATGCGGTCTTCCACGGCACGGTTTATGCCTGTGGGCGTGATGCCGTGCTCTTTGTTATAGGTGTCCTGGATGGTGCGGCGGCGGTTGGTTTCGTCTATAGTCTGCTTCATACTCTTGGTGACGGTGTCTGCGTACATGATTACTCTGCCTTCGACGTGGCGCGCGGCCCGGCCGACAGTCTGAATGAGCGCCTGCGCGGAACGCAAGAAGCCTTCTTTATCTGCGTCCAGGATGACTACCAATGACACTTCTGGCAGGTCGAGCCCTTCGCGCAGCAGGTTGATGCCAACCAGCACGTCGTATACACCCAGCCGCAGGTCGCGCAAAATGTCGGTACGATCAAGCGTATCGACATCGCTATGCAGGTACGCAACTTTGATGTTCAGATCTTTGAGGTATTCGGTCAGGTCTTCACTCATGCGCTTCGTAAGTGTGGTAACAAGCACTCGCTGGCTCTTGTCGACAGTGTCGCGAATTTCGGCTATCAAGTCATCTATTTGCCCTTCGGTTTTACGGACTTCTATAGGCGGGTCGAGGAGTCCGGTGGGGCGGATGACTTGCTGAGCAGGCTCAGGGCTGCGGGTCAGCTCAAACTCAGCTGGCGTGGCACTGACGTATACTACTTGGTTCATATGACGCTCAAACTCAGTAAACGTAAGCGGGCGGTTGTCCAGTGCGCTTGGGAGGCGGAAGCCGTGCTCTACCAGCACTTCTTTGCGCGCGCGGTCGCCATTGTACATACCGCGCACCTGCGGAATGGTCATATGGCTTTCGTCTATAAGCATGAGGAAATCGTCCGGGAAATAATCGAGCAGTGTGGCTGGTTGTTCGCCCGGCTCGCGGTTCGTAAGGTAGCGGCTGTAGTTTTCGATGCCTTTGACGAAGCCTGTTTCCTCAAGCATTTCTAGGTCAAAGGTTGTACGCTGCTGCAACCGCTGCGCCTCGAGTAACTTTCCTTGCTTGCGGAATATTTGCAGGCGCTCGTCCAGTTCTGAACGAATATGGCCAAGTGCCAACTTCAGCTTGTCTTGCGGTGTCACGTAGTGGCTGCTGGGGAAGATTTTGTAGCTGTCGAGGTTTGCCATAATTTCACCGGTGAGCGGATCAATCTTTGTTATCCGTTCCACTTCGTCGCCAAACATGTCTATGCGGTAGGCCCACTCTTCACCGGCAGGGTAGACATCTACCACATCACCGCGGACACGGAAAGTACCCCTGTGGAAGTCCACGTCATTTCGCTGGTACTGAATGTCCGTGAGCTGGCGCAGCAGCTTGTGGCGCACGCGCCGTTCGCCCTTCACCACTTCCACCGAAAGCCCATCATAATCTTCTACCGAACCAATGCCATATATACAGCTCACACTGGCGACAATGAGCACATCACGTCGCGACAACAACGCGTCAGTGGCGGCATGCCGCAGACGATCTATCTCCTCATTTATTTGCGAATCTTTCTCTATGTACGTGTCACTACGCGCAATGTAGGCCTCCGGCTGGTAGTAGTCAAAATAGCTTACAAAGTAATGTACTGCATTATCTGGAAAGAAATGTTTAAACTCTGTGTACAGCTGTGCTGCCAGCGTTTTATTGTGGCTGAGCACCAGCGTCGGCCGCTGCAGGTTCTGCACTAAGTTAGCCATAGTAAAGGTCTTACCGCTCCCCGTCACGCCCAAAAGCGTCTGCTCTTTCACCCCATTTTGCAGCCCCTCAGTAAGCACCCGAATAGCCTCCGGCTGGTCACCGGTTGGTTTATAGTCGCTCTTCAACTGAAACGATGTCATCGTCACATTGTAACATTTCCGGGTAATCAGTTTTCAAAATGAGCATAAGCGGGTAAAATGGTGGGCATGCCCCATACACACAAACACGAACATAAAGTATGGCAGATGAGCGAAGCGCAGAAAAAAGCCATCGCAAAGTCTACGCGTGAGCTTCGTACCAGCGAAGAGGAGTTCGAGGCGGCCTTCAAAATCCTAAAGAAATACCCAAAGCGCGTCACCTTTTTCGGTTCAGCTCGGCTCAGTCCGCACTACAAGTCATACCAGTGGGCGCGCGAGCTTGCAGGTGACCTGGCAGAAGACGGCTTTGCTATACTATCTGGCGGTGGTGGCGGAATTATGGAAGCAAGCAATCGAGGCGCATTCGACGAACAGCTCGTCTCAATTGGCTTCAACATTACCCTGCCGCACGAACAACACCTCAACCCGTACACTTCCGACCACCTGACATTTAACTTCTTTTTTACCCGTAAAGTCATGATGACCTTTTACGCTCATGCGTTCGTGTACTTCCCTGGTGGTTTTGGCACACTCGACGAGTTTTTTGAAGTCATCACACTTATGCAAACCGGGAAAATGCCCAAAGCACCTGTCATACTTATAGGTAAGAAATTCTGGAAACCGCTCGACAAATTCATCCGCCGCAAAATGCTCAACACTGGCCTAATTTCACACGGCGACCAACGTCTGTATGTCATAACCGATAATTTACGCTACGCCCGACAAATCATTAACGAAGATTTTGAAAAATAGTTTAAAGTAGTCTGGCCTAGACGCTATTCAAAATCTACTGCCGGGGCGAGCTGTTTACCCAAAGTCGCATGAAGCATGCTTTGCAGATGTTCTTGTTGCACATAACGGCCGAATAACTCGCGGCCAAGATTTTCGCGCATGTTATGCAAAACGCGCTCGCTATAGCTGAAACCGTTACAAACCCCCAGTGCAACATCTAGTACATTTAAGGAAACGGCGTCGTTGCCATCGAGTAGGCCAAGCATTTCGGTCTCTTCCCAAAACCGCAGTACAGGCTGTAGCTGCGAAAGCGATACTCCGACATTGTGCCACGCCAGGTCTTCCAGTTGAACGTGCGGTTCAAATACGTCTGGATGGTACGCCGCATGCCCTTGGCCGTAAAACCACTGAACCATACGCCATGAGAGACGATTGCCACCAAGCTCAACTTCGGTAAGTGGTTCGGCCATTACGCTTGCCTGCACTACTTCCCCAAAATCGGGGCGAACTTGTTGCAGTTTTAGGTAAGCGCTGAGAGCACGCATATCATTCAGAGCCTGCAAAGACAAAGCAAATGTTGTAATCGCCAAACCTGGCACATCTTGTGACATAGGTAGTAAGACAACAGCACCAAGCTCAGGTACAGCCACTAGGTGATGTTTGTACTGGCCTACGTGCGTTTCAGCGAGTTTCGGCCATTGTTTACCTATAGGCACGATAAAGTGTGGCTTTCTAGCTTCAAAATCTTTCGACTGTAGTTTTTTGTAGAGTTCAAAGCGTGCTTCATGCCACTCGCTCGACTCGGTGATTTGACAGGCCGCCATAAGTTGCGCCATAGGTTCGTGCTTGAGCATACTGTCCATGCTGCGGTAGCCAAGACGCTTCATCGTTGCTTTCGGTTTTAGCTTCTTGAGTAACTGTCTTGCAACCGTTTGTTTCATGACAAACACGTCACTTTTGTGGTCAAGTGTGTTCAGTTTCTCAGCAACTCGTTCCAACATATCGACTGGGTAAATGTCGGCACGGAGGTTTAGCGATGCGCGAACACGAACTTCGTCTTGCTGTAACCGTGTTTGCAGCGCCGAAAACAGTTCGGCACCAGTCGTGTCGGCTGGGTCAAGCCCAAGCTCGCGCATTTTTTGCCGTGTCGCCTGCAAAACATGGGTTGCAAGCCGAATATCAGCACTCGGTAGACCAGCCGCGCGTTCGAGCCGCTGAATTTGCTGACGAAATGGCACCTCGTGTGCCCCCAAAAGCTGTGCTAACACCCTCGACATATGTGCTTATAGTTTACATGAATTCGAGGTAAGAGTTAAGAGATATGATATAAGAATAGCCACCCCGTTGATAGTTTCTCATCTTACCTCTTAACACATATCTCGTATCTCTAACCTAGAAGCTTTCGACGTGGTACCAGTCGGGGGCTTTGCGGAGCCATTCTTCCAGTTCGCGCTCGGTGACCAAGCCAGCTTGCGCGCCAGCTTTCTGGACAACACTCATGGAGTTGATGGGCGCCCACTGGAGCGCACTTTCGAGGTTATGCCCCTTTGCGAGAGCCGCCACCAAAGTGGAAGCGTAGGCGTCACCCGCGCCGGTGCGCTCGTAGGGCGGAGCCGGGTCTGGGTAGAGCGGCATCTTGTAACGTTTCACGCCGTCTGATGCATATGCGCCAGCTGGACCATCGGTCACGACAGCTATTTTGCAGCCGTAACCATGAAGCCTGTCGAGTAGCCCATGAACGTCATCGTAACTACCGCCTGTTACCAAGACTGCTTCCTCGCGGTTCAGTATGACTACTTCGGTTCGAGCGTAAATGCGTTTGAGTCGTTCCACACCCACTTTCATTTGGAATGTACCCGGTTGAAAGGCTAGCTTTACCTCAGGATTCTCCTCTAGCCACTCGGCAATGTCGTCAGTGTAGTCCAGCGCGTTTTCAGATATGGAGCTAAAATAAACCCATCGTGGCATCTCGTATTTACGGAAATTCGGCCACTGATAGGCGTATTCTTCGTGCCTGATGAGAATGGTACGCTCTTCTTTGTACCACAACACATAGTGAATATTGCTCTGCTTTTTGCCGTTTACATGTACAAACCGCGTGTCTACACCTTCTTTGGTGAGTGTCCGGACAATCTCGCGCCCTTCTTGGTCGCCACCAACCTCCGTTTCAAAGGCAGCATTCAGCCCAAGGCGACTAAACGACACTGCCGCATTTGCAGCATTACCCACCGCGTGTAGCGTTTCGGCATGGTCAAACGGAATTTTCATGCCAAACGGAATTGCCAGCCATCTACCATCTTCGTTTTTATACGTGTGTTCTATTTCGTCGATGAGTTTTATAAACACATCAGTTACTACATCACCCACACACAGTACGTCTATTTGTTCTTGTCTGCTCACGCTACCCACCTTTGATTAATCATGCTTATACCTTTATTCTCCCACACCGCAGAAACAGCCGCAATATCAATCTTGCCGATGAATTATATCTATCGTCTTGGTCGCCTCATTTTTTGCAACTAGACCCGCTTGCTTCAAGGTGTCAGCCCTTGTCTCTATATGCTGGACAATGTTTGCCGGCGCATCGGTTACCTTCTCTAAAACCTCTGGCGCTTTTTGACTCATGCGCTCAAGTGACTTACCAAACTCATCGAGCTTTCTCTCGATTGCACCCTCCTCGATAGCTTTTAGCGTATCGTCAAGTGATCTGAAAACGTTGTCGAACAGCCCCATCTACTACAATGCTCTACCTGCCGAATTAAATGTTGCTAGTTTTTCTGCCACCACTGCCTGTACGGCCGGTACAACGTGCTTATTCACCAGCTTCGACACAGAATATTCGTTCGGATTTTCTGCCAAAATCTTTTCAAGCGTCTGCCGGTACACGACGCGCATGTCGCTATTTATGTTCACCTTTGTCACGCCAATTTTCACAGCAGATTCAAAATAATGCCCCGGGGTACCGCTCCCGCCATGAAGGCTGATGTTGCACGGGATGGCACCGCGCAGCTGCTGAAGGAGCTCAAGATCAAGCTTCTTCGGTACAGGATATTTGCCGTGCAAGTTTCCAACCGCTGCCGCAAATGTATCTATGCCGGTGGCTTCTACGAAAGCCCGCGCGCCCTCTGGAGTACTGAAGGTCTTCTTTATCTCTTCATAGTCAATGGCCTCGGTGTGCAGGTTGCTGCTTCCGCCAAAATAGTGCGGCTCGCTCTCCACCAGTGCCCCCGTAAACTTGGCGTACTCTACAACTTCACGCGTGGCAGCGATGATCTCTTCGTCCGTGGCGTCGTGGTTTGCCTGGCTTATATCGATGTGGATGAACTCATAGCCAGCATCTATGCCTTTTTTCGCCGCCTCCACCGAAGGGCTGTGGTCGAGATTTATGTACATCTCTACGCCGTACTCGCGCTTGATGTTATCTACGAGGTCGCGCACGTTTTCGAGCCCCAGGTCATCTACCTCGCCCTGGCTAACCTCTACCAACACCGGCGCATTTGCTTCCTTGGCCGCCAGCGCCACTGCCTTCAGGGTTGCTTGATCGTCCAAGTTAAACGCCCCAAATGCCCAATGTTCATCCCGCGCTTGTGCCATTCGCTCCCGCGCTTTCCGACAGTTATTTCGTACTTGTTGCAATGTCAGTGCCATACGCCCCCTTGTTATCTTTGCTTCTAGTATACCGCTCGTGCTTGTGTTTACCAATTACAAATTATATAATCAGACCATAATCTCAAGGAGTTTCAATAATGGGTCGTCGTAAATTCGGTCTTGCCGCCACATTCGTCTTTGCCCCCACTCTGTTGCTTGCTGACACCATAGGAACAACCTCACAAGACAATCGTGCGAGTATTGGACGATATGTCGAGATAGATAAAACCAACCCCAATATTGCACATATATTCGAAACGAACACTGGCAAAACTGCGCTGCTTGGTACGGTTACGTGCGAAGATGGCGTGGGCACATTAGTTTCAGCAGCAAATAGGCAAGTTACTATTTCTGAAAGTTATTTTTCGGGTGATACTGGAAAGTGGTGTACAGAACATGGCGTGAACATCAACGTCGTTGCCGCTACCGCAGGTGCAGCAGCCCTGCCAACTGACTTGATTCACTTTGGTGGAGATTTGGCTACTTCAAATCCGTAACATGGTGCGCAGCGAGGCGAATGTGTTTGGCGTCTAGGCCAAAATGCTCCAGCAGTTCTTCGGGCGTGCCGCTTTCACCGTAGTGGTCGCGCATACCAATTCGCTTCATGGGTACCGGGTGGTTTTCACCGAGCAGTTCGGCTATTGCGCCGCCAAGTCCTCCTGCAATCTGACCCTCCTCTACCGTCACCACACAGCCGGTTTTGCGCACCGACTTGAGGATAGTTTCTTCGTCCAGTGGTTTTATGGTCGGCACGTTTATGACTTCCGCGTCTATGCCGTCTTTATACAGTTTCTCGGCCGCTTCGAGAGCCGAATATACCATCGTGCCTGTGGCGATGATCGTCACATCTTTTCCGGGCGTGAACACATAGGCTTTCCCTATTTCAAACGGCGTTTCTTCTGTCGTGATGATAGGTGTGTTTTCACGGCACAGGCGAATGTAGTTTGGCCGGCTGTCTTTCGCCATTGCCAGCACCATTTTTTCTGCCTCAACTGCGTCACACGGGTTCAGCACCACCATACCCGGCATAACACGCATAAGCGCAATGTCTTCTAGCATTTGGTGCGTTGCTCCGTCTGGCCCTGTATAGAGCCCAGCGTGGCCGCCCACAATCTTCACCGACACTTCGTTCAGGCACGCCGTAGTTTTGATCTGCTCCCAATTGCGCCCCGGACTAAACGCCGCATAGCTTGCCACAAACGGAATTTTACCGGCCAGCGCCAGCCCCGCGCCCACTGTCGCGAGGTTCTGTTCGGCTATGCCAATCTCTATAAATCGCTCCGGAAACGCCTTTTGAAACCCATCCATCTTTATAGACCCCGTTAGGTCAGCGCACAGCGCCACGACGTTTTCGTCCAGCTCGCCCGCCCGCACCAGCCCGCGCCCAAACCCACTACGGGTCGCGTCCGGTTTCACTTCATTTGGCACAGTCAACAGATGTAAATCACTCATTTTTTCACCCCATTCGGAGATTGAATCATGTGGCATGAATCATGAATTACTATAGTTGTGCGCTTCATACATGATTCATGATTCATCATTCGTGCTCCCCTTTTATTTTGCCGCCGAGCGTGCGGAGCTCGTGCAAGGCTTCGCGGGCTTGTTCGTGGTTGGGCGGGACACCGTGCCAGTGGAAGTCGTATTCCATGAAGTCCACTCCTTTACCAGGAATAGTGTAGGCGATGATGCAGACCGGTTTTTCCGTAATAGCCTTTGCCATAGCGCACGCGTCTATAACCGCTTCTATGTCATTGCCGTCTATTTCCAGCACATGCCAGCCAAACGCTTCCCATTTGCCCTTGAGGTCTTCGAGCGGCATGACTGTTTCCGTTGGCCCATCTATTTGGATGTTGTTGCGGTCGACGATGGCTGTGAGGTTGTTCAGGTTGTATTTGGGCGCGAGCATGGCCGCTTCCCAGACGTTCCCCTCGTTCAGCTCGCCATCTCCCATCACAACATAAATGTGGCGGTGCGACTGCTTGTTGAGGCGAAAGGCTAACCCTAAGCCGCAGGCTTGACTCAACCCACACCCAAGCGGGCCACTCGTTCCTTCGAGTCCGGGTAGACGCAGACGTTCTGGGTGACCCTGCAGACGCGACTTGAACTTTCGCAGCGTGAGCAACTCGGCTTTCGGGAAATACCCCGCTTCTGCCATAGTAGCGTAACGTACCGGTACGCAATGGCCGTTACTGAGGAGTAATATATCTCGCTCGTCCCAATCTGGTTTTTTAGGGTCGTGTTGCATCACGTCGAAGTACAGCGCGGTGAAAATATCTGCCAACCCAAGCGGCCCCGCGCTATGCCCGCTACCCGCATGCTCCAGCATACGAATGATGTCTTCGCGAATGGTGTTCGCTTTTATTTCCAGCTGCTTTAGTGTCAGTTTCCCCATCTTGCTTACGATTATACAGCTTGCAACGTCAAGAGTTAAGCATTTTGCCCGTTTTGCAAGGAGACTCCCTGCTGCAGGGAGTCTCCTTGCAAAACGGGGTATGCGAACTGGACTGGTTCTATTACACTAGTACCTGTACCGATGAAGCAAAGAAAAGTGATTGTGTTTGGGGGTGCATTTAGTCCGCCAACGCTTGCTCATGAAGCGCTGCTACGACAGTGCCTAAACTTGGCAGAATTTGCTGAAGTCTGGCTACTGCCCTCAGGAAACAGGACTGATAAGCGTATCTCAGCTTCGCCAGAACATCAACGTGCGATGCTGAAAATCTTGCTGAAAGATGTTTTCAAAGACAATCCGAGACTACGAATTGATGACCGAGAACTACGACGAGGCATATCTACGGAAACAGATGACACTTACCGTGAGCTTTTGAGCGAAAACCCAAACACAGACTTTTGGTTCTTCTACGGTGCCGACAGCTATGTGACCATACATACTTGGCAAAATGGTCCGTGGCTTTCAGAAAACTTGCCCGTTCTCATTGCGCCACGGAATGGAGCATATCTGCCTTCCCAGAACAGTCATGTTCGTATTCTTCCCCCTGTCCCAAACGAGTTGCGGCACGTATCCTCTACAGCTGTGCGTGAAGCTTTGCAAAACGGCGAAGCTGTGTCGGGCTCAGTGTCCGAGTCTATCGCAGACTACATTCGGACGCATGAGTTATTTGTATAAACTTCTAAGCCTACTCGTTGCCCACAACTTTTTGTATGATGTGCCATGCCGCAATGGGGTCATCGCCGTGCAAATATCCGCCGCAGTTTATGACGTCTATGCCGCCATCCCTAAGCTGCCGGGCATTCGTGTCGTTTGCGCCGCCATCCCAACCAATCTCTAGCTGCGGCTTCAGCTCGCGTAAACGCTTCGCTTTGGCAAGCACATCGAGGTTCACGCCCTCTGGCCCAGTGTTTTGACCAAGCGTTCCAGCAAAAATAAGCACGTGATCTATCAGTTCCAGCGCCGGGATAATTGCCTCGACCGGTGTTTCACGGAGCAGCGACACGCCCGCTTCTATCCCGTGCCTATGCATTTCGCGAGCAAACGCCATAAAGTCGCCATCTGCCTCGGCGTGTACTATGACTAGCTGCGGGCCGAGCACCTTCAGAGCGGGTATATGGAGAAACGGCTGCTGAAACATAACGTGCAAATCCGCTCGCATGCCGCCCGGCCACCAGACATCGTCAACATCAGTCAACTTCCGTGTAAATACACCATCGCCAAGATCTATATGTACCCTTGTTGCATAGGTAGCAATCTCCTCCATATGCGCCCGAAAAACCGAAGGGTCGTCAGTGGTCACGGTAGGGCAAATGGTTACCGACATCGTGATTCTCCTGCTGCACATTTCACCCGGGATAGGTAAAACTCCTCTGCTGGCTTCACCTGGAATCGATTATTCTGCCACATTTTATACCTCGTCAAGCTTACGAATACGACGTGCGTGCCGCTCGGCGGCGCTAAATGGTGTTTCCAGCCAAATTTTGAGTGCAGTTTTCATTTCGTCGACAGTCAGGAAACGACCAGATAGACTCAAAACGTTCGCATCGTTGTGCTGCCGCGAGAGTTTCACTATTTCGTATGGGTCATCGCTCATTGTCCCATCTGCATCTACAGCCACCTTTGCAACGACTGGACCATAAAACAGGGCAGCGCGCACGCCTTTTATTCGGTTTGCGGCGATTGCTTCGCCCTGTCCGCTCCCACCCATAATAACGCCGCGTTCACACTCACCAGCCGCCACGGCTTGAGCTGCCGGAAACATGAACTCTGGATAATCATCTTCGGCGTCAAAATGCGTAGGGCCATAGTCAACACATTCGTGCCCAAGGCTTTCCAGAAATACCCTGAGTTCTTTGAGCGCCTCAAACCCCGCGTGGTCCGTGGTGATAGCAATTTTCATAAACCTTCTTTCTCCACTCTTGTTTAATTGCCTAGCTCATCGAGCATTTCTATGCGCCGTTTGTAGCGCGGAGCACCGCAAAATGGCGTCATAAGCCACGTCTGTACAATGCCAACCACCTGTTCAAAATCTAAACTGTGTGCAGGCAAACAAAGCACGTTGCAATCGTTATCGTTCCGTGCATCTCGCACCGTATCCTGGCTCCAACCCACGCAAGCACGAATGCCCTTGAAGCGGTTTGCCGCTATCGCCATACCTTGCCCGCCGCTTGTAATCAGTATTCCTCGCACGTCAGTTGATGGGTCTGCGGACATCCCGTGAACGACCGCAGCGGCAAACTGAGGAAAATCATCATCCGGATGTTTTTCGACATCGCCTTCGTCAACCACGTCGTACCCACCGCGCTGAAGATACTCACAAAGCGTTTTTTTCAACTCAAACCCGTTATGGTCAGCTCCAATAAACAATTTCATGTTTGCCTTATCTTTTTACCTTCAGATATTCTAGCACAAGCGGAACCCAGCCAACCACTCCGTAAAAGCCTATGCCGTAAATAGGCAACATCACGAGAAACCCGACAAAGCCACGAGGCCCACCTTCATCGACAAGTTGTACGACCTGATACAGAAGGAAGGCAGTTGGTATCGCACACAGCCAGTACGCCGCCAACCTGTACAGCTTTGGTTTGTTGAGCGTTGCCTCTTGAATCTTTGCTTGTTCAACATGCCATTTCTCGGCCTCAACTGCTGCAGTGGCCTCTTCTTCTGCTCGTTTTTTCTCCGCTATTTGAAATGCTATGGCCGCTTGAGGGTCAGGATTGGTCGGTGCTATGGTTTCTGCTTTTGCAACTGGCTCTGGTGGCGTGCTTTTCTGCTTCATGATTTCACCGAGTTTCAGAAGATCCTTCGCATCGAGTGGGCCATCTTTTGTCAGTTGCGTTTTGAGCGTTTTTGTAACTGCTACCGCTTTTTTTACGACAGTATGTTCCGTTGTTTTACGGACAGCGGCCTGACTGGAGTCTACCGAGGACTCTTGATCCTCTTGGTCGCTACGCAAATATTTCGCTGGCGAGCTACCTGCCGTTACGACAGAACCCACCAATGCCTCAGGCTTTGGCGGGTCTTTCAGCTTTGCAAGCGCGGCGGCAATTCGAGCCGCTTCGTCATCAGCCGAAGACTTCCCGAGCGGACTGCTTTCGTGCGGCTGTTCATCCTGATGATGTTGCGCCATGCCCTTATGTCTCCTAGTGAGCGTGTAGTAATCGTCCTGTGTCGGCGACAACCTCTACGAGGCGGTTACTATAACCCCATTCATTGTCATACCACACCATAACTTTCACAAGGTTACCAGCGACAACTTTCGTCAGCAAAAGGTCAACAACACCACTGTGACTGTTACCAATATAGTCAGAACTCACAAGTGGCTCTTCGCTAACGCCCAATATGCCCTGGTAGTACGGCTCAGCCGCAGCCTTTTTGAAGGCCTCATTTATTTCCTCGACGGTGACGCTTCGTTTGAGAAGTGCAGTCACATCGCTCAAACTCACGACTGGGGTTGGTACCCGTATGCTCAGGCCGTCAAACTTGCCCTTCAGTTGCGGTAGCGTAAGCGTTACGGCTATGGCCGCACCCGTTGTGGTCGGAACAATATTTTCTGCCGCGTTTCGTCCTTCGCGCAAGTCTTTTGCAGGTGCGTCTTGTACAACTTGGCTGGCAGTATAGCTGTGCACTGTTGTCAGCATAGATTTTTCTATACCAAACTCATTTTCCAGTACGGCCATAACCGCTCCGAGCGAATTTGTCGTACAGCTCGCATTGCTAATGATCTCCGTTGCGCCCTCAAGCACATCATCATTTGCGCCAAGCACGACCGTATCAATGCCGTCACTCTTGGTTGGACCACTAATAACCACGCGCTTCGCGCCCGCCTTCAGGTGCATACCGGCACCGTCTTTGTCAGTAAATCGACCGGTGCTCTCTATAACAACGTCAACTTCCATCTCGCCCCATGGCAACAAACTTGGGTCCTTTTCAGCGCACACGCGAATACTTTGGCCATCGACAATAATGTTCTGGTCGTCGTGCGACACTTCGCGGTCATATGTACCATAGTTCGTATCATGCTTTAGCAGATAGGCAAGCGTCTTTGTGTCGGTCAGGTCGTTCACCGCCACGACTTCTATGTCATCCCGCGCGTGCATAATCTTGAACGCATTGCGTCCAATTCGCCCGAACCCGTTAATTGCTACCTTTGTCTTCATAGCGCAACCCACCTTTTCTTGTTATGCTTTTGATGTCTTTATTGTAAACCAAACGCCATGTAAATGCATAGGGCAGCTACGCGACAAGGCTACCTGAAGAATTTGCCGTCACATGGCCGACAGCAAGGCGTATGAGATTATGCCAGTGCGTACCGGCAAATAATGCTGGTAACTCGGCAGGACTATGCCACTCGACGCCACTATGCTCACTACTTAACGTAACGGGCTTTTCTACGTCGGGGAGCTCTACACATATCAGAAGACGCGACAAAGCCTGTCTCCATTTTTGTGACGACCGGCTTATCCACTCTTTGCCGCACAGATATCGATAGTCTTCAATACTTGGGTCAAGCCCAGTTTCTTCGCGGCACTCTCTTCCGAATGTATCCCAAAACTCTTCGTGGCCTTCTGGTGAGCCGCCTGGCAAATCAGGGCGTCTTTTTTTGCCTCTCCCCTTGAACAGCACGAGCACCTGACCGGCAGGATTGAATATAAGTCCCTTTACTGAGACAGGCTGAGCCTCTACGGGCGGAGGAAAACTTTGCTTTGTATGTTTTTTTGATGACACGCTCTGTACGTCTTATTTATCTTTCTATTTCCCTACCCGTCAACGATGAAACCAAAAGGAGGTCTTCACAGCTATCGTTGTCCTCAAACAACTCAGCGACCTCTCCAAGAAATCCAACTTTCTGCGCGGTGAGCTGCTTTGCCTCATCGAACTCGAGCAGTTCAACTGTGATTTTCTCACCTGGCTCATGATGAGTCTCTTGCTGATTAGCTACATCCCACGCCAGCACGTAGTGGACGAACCACTCCATTTTCTTTATGGGTTGCCGAACTTTTACGAGCCGCCAGTTTTTGAAGGTGTAGCCAGTTTCTTCCAGCACTTCGCGCTGGGCAGCCGCTATGATGTCCGTATCGGTCTCGTCTACTCTACCGCCAGGGAAACTGCGTCGCTTCCCGCTATTTGGCTGCTCTTCATCCAGCACAATAATCTTGCCGTCCACCACGCAAATGACGCTCGTCGTATCTGGCCGCTTCAACATTTCAAACGTGTCGTACGAACCGTCGAACAGCTCCTGCTGCCACTGGAACACGTCAAATATCTCACCCTGAAACACACACTTGGCTTGGTCAGGAATCAAAACAGCGTCGTTCGGAACTAGCTTCTTCATGGAACTACTTCTGGTTGTAACGCTCTATACATTCTTTGATGATACGCTTGGCTTCTTCGGCATCTCCCCAACCGAGTACCTTCGTACTGCCAGGTTTTTTGAGGTCTTTGTAGTGCGTAAAATGATGTTCAATCTTTTGCTTCCAGCGGTCATGCAGGTCGTCCAGCGATGTCACGGCGTCGTCAGTATTGCGGTCGTCAGCCGGTACGCAAATGATTTTATCGTCAACCTCACCATCGTCTTCAAACTTCAGCACGCCAATGACTTTTGCCTCTAGGAATACCCCTGTTGGAATAGGCTCATTTGTCAGCACCAGCGTGTCGAGCTCATCGCCGTCTTCGTCGAGCGTTTGAGGGATGAAGCCGTAGTTCACCGGCTTTGCAAAAATGCTTGGCTCCACGCGGTCAAGCTGAAACGCAGCAACCTTGCGGTTCCACTCAATCTTGAGACTCGACCACTTGGGTATTTCGACAACCGTGTTTATGACACCCTCGTCTACGTCTCCCGGTGTTAGTACAACGTTAAAATCTGGCATATGTTCCTCCTTTTTCCTGTCATTTTGATAGTATTATAGTAGCATGAAAATTATTGGGCACCGCGGTGCGCGAGGACTCAGCCCCGAAAACACACTTGCCAGCATAGAGAAAGCCCTAGAGCACGGTGTTGATATGGTAGAAGTCGACGTCCGTGTCACAAAAGACGGTGTGACAGTACTCCATCACGATCCCGCCGTTGTAGACCCTAGTGGTGCCGAAGTTATCATCAGTCATACCACTTATGCAGCGCTGCTGCGCCACAAGCCCGATCTCGCTGCTCTTGATATGGTCATCCACTCCCTGAAACACCGATGTCCACTCATGATAGAGGTCAAACCTGGTGTACCCACAAAACCCGTCGTGAAAATTATTCGAGACCGTCTGGCCCGAGGCTGGAGGCTCGATGAATTTATGATTGCTTCTTTTGACTACCAAATCCTGCAAGACACTCGCCGTGCTCTCCCAGATATAACTCTTGTCGTCATAGAACGCTGGTCAGGCGTGCGTGCTTCTTCTCGTGCACGTCGCCTTAACACACAGTACATAAGCATGAACCAGAAATGGCTCTGGCGCGGTTTTTTGAAAGCCATGAAACGAAACGGTTTTAGACTGTCGGCGTATACCATAAACAATCTGGCTCAGGCTAAAAAATGGCGGCCCTATCTTTACGGCGTCATCACCGACAGACCAGACCTTTTCAAAAAGAAGTCAAGATGAGCCAGATGTTTCAGGTCATTCGTGTTCTTCCGTCCACCGACTATGTCACGGCGGCTACTAAACTCATTGCTTCCGCCCAAAAGCGCGTCGTCCTTTTTACGATGATAATGACCTATGACGCAACTACAGAAACATTTTTTGACACGCTGTGCGAAGCAGCAAAACGCGGCGTAGAAGTACATGTAGCCGGTGATATCTTCACCCTCGGCGTGGTGAGTTTTGAATCTGACGGACGCATATGGAGCAACAAGGGCATCCGCTCAACTCTTAGGCTCCGTGAAAAACTTGAAGAAGCAGGCGTCACCTTTTTGTGGGTCGGCCAATTAGGACCCATCCTCTACGCGCAGCGTACACACCTCAAATGGTGCATTGTCGATAACGATGTCTTCTGCTTTGGCGGCGTCAACTTATACAAAAACGGCATCACGAACCTAGACTATATGCTGCACGTTCAAGATTCTAACCTTGCAGACAGACTCACTGCAGAACATCATCGCCTGTGCGAAGCTGACCGCAGTGGTGCGTGGTATAAAAGCTTTCAGTTTGATTGCAGCGCGGGAACTGTGCTGATGGACGGGGGTATCGTCGGTCGTTCGCTCATCTACCGACGCGCCTGCCAGCTTGCAGCTGAAGCAACCCACATTGTATTCGTCTCGCAATATCCGCCCGGTGGACGTCTGGCACATATTCTCAAGAAAAAACGGGCGCGTTTGTACTACAATCGCTGGCAACGCGCTTTCGGTATGAACAAAGTCCTTCTCTGGTTCCGTTCGTTACGAGGTAGGTTTCCTACAGCATACCGCCGCTCTGGGTATATTCATGCCAAGTTCATCATCTTTACCATGCCAGACGGCCACAAGGTTGCGTTGAGCGGCACACACAACTTTGAGCGCGGCGGCGTCCTACTGGGCACGCGGGAGATTGCGCTCGAGACAACTGACCCAGCACTCGTGGAGGCGCTCGAAGTATACGGCCGCACGTATATCTCCAAATCTATTTGAAAGAGCTTGTTCTGGTACAATACCCGCCATGGTTATAACGTTTGAGAGCCGAGTCCAACTCGCGAATGATGTATGGGAATATGTGTTTGCACCCCACACACCGGTAGAATACGTCCCAGGACAATACGCGCGCTTTACCTTCCCTTTTCACATCGAAGACCCACGCGGCAAACAACATCGCACGTTCACCCTCGCCTCTCACCCGTCTGAACGTGAGGTTCGTTTTATAACCCGACTCGAAAACCCGCTCAGCATATACAAACAGCACCTCGCAGAATTGCAGCCAGGTGGCACGATGCTCATAGATGAACCGCATGGCGATGCCGTCTTGCCCCGTCTTTTGACCACTCCGCTTGTTTTCGTTGCCCAAGGCATTGCCCTTGCCAGCTACCTTTCCATGCTCGCTGAGTGTGTGAGGTCTAACCTCACACACTCTGTGACGCTCCTGTGGGCGAGACGAAGTGAAGACAACTCCTTAGAGAAACTCATCCCGGGTGAAGTACCGCAGCTCACACAAATCGATTTCCACTACCCAGAGCGACTAACCGTAGCCAGCATTCTCCCGCACACACAACCTAACAGCCTTATCTACCTCTCCGGCTCACAAAGCTTCGTCGAAACACTGGGTACCGCCCTAGAAAAACACAACATCCCCCGCGAACGTATCATCTACGACTACTACGAGGGCTACACCGATTTATAACGCTGGTGCTTGCATCGACGTAGTATATTCGTCATAGTTAAAACATGAGTATACAACCACATGCTCCCAGTCTTGACCCTTTCCAGGGTCACAACTTCATACCACTGGAGCTCAGAACCATGGCAGATTTGATAGTCATCAGTTTTGATCCTGGCCTTGATGTTTTTTCGTCTGAAAAAAACCGTAGTGAACATGACCGATTCGGTTTACGCGTTCTCCTTGGAGCTCTCGCTGGCGCACATCCGTTTGGCGAACAAACACCTGAGCGAGTAGCCACTAGAACGAACTTTGATAGATTTTTTGCAGGAGCAACTACGCCAACTACCATGCGTAAGCTTGGACGAGTAAGCTTCATCGACGCAGCCGACCACAGTTCGCCCGAAGACGGTATTCCTACCAAAGAACCGAATCTCGATGACATTCTCGGCACTTTAGCAAGAGAACAGGCGCAGAACCCTTTACTGCTCATCTATCCTTTTGAGGCAACCTGGGCGGCTGTAAAAAAGTCTATCACCGCTTTATATGGCACTTCACCGTATCGACTACACTACGAGCGTCGTAAGCCTCCGACGGAAAAAGGCATGAAGTGGACGATAACTGACGGCCCTAACCCTGTTATTTTGTAATATGACGTAGCAGACTTTTGCTTACACATGGGATATACATGTAGGGCACGTCAGATTCTATTCTTAGGCTTTTTCGACATGCCAGCCGTGGCGAGGGAGAAGGTCTTTCAATGTTTCGGCGTGGTCTTTGCCAAGGATGATTTCGGCTTCAAGGTTTTTTTGCGATAGTATACGTAGGAATTCACGGCAACGACCGCAAGGTGGCAATACGTACAGTTCACCCGCTTCATCTCGCCAAACGGCAACAAGCTGCTTTATGACCGAACCCGTCTTACTCAACATATTCGCCAGTGCTGTTTGTTCGGCACACACCGAAAGATAGCCGCCTATACAGACGCCCGTAAAGACTTCTCCGTTTAGCGCCTCCAGTGCACAGGCAACATTTGCGGCATGTGCATTATGCTTTTTGTCAATCAGCTGCGGATTGAGGGCATCTGATGCTTTTTCAATTAGTTCGTCGTAACTCATGGCTAATTCGTGCTTAGTATGACATTCTCAGGAAACTGATCGCCGTCTGCTGGCTCTACTACGGCCGCTTCACCTTCAGCCTGTTGCCTAGCTAAAGCTGCAGCGGCCAAACCAGCAGCTTCCGTTTGTTCTCGTCCTGTCAAAGTTTCAAGATTGCCAGCTAGTTTGCCTCCTAAAATACCACCCGGTTCTCCTGATGTACCCATTACACTTCCTCCTGTACGTTAATTGTGTGGCCTTCTAGGTATTCGCGGATTTTTAGGGCGGCGGTGGCGCCTTCGCCGACGGCGCTTGCCACTTGCATGGTCGCATGAGAGCGGATATCACCCGCTACAAACACGCCGGGCATGCTGCTCATGAGGTTTTCGTCTGTTTTTATCAGGCCAATCTCGTCTGTTTCCAGCTGGCCGCCCAAGAACTCGCTGTTTGGCTTCAGACCCACAAACACGAAGACGCCGTCGGTGTCTATTTTCACTTCATTGCCACTTTCCGTATCTGTTCCTTTCACCTGGACAACTTTTCCTTCTTCGTCACCAACGATTTCGTCTGTGGTGGTAGCGAGGTGCACGGTGATTTTGCCTTCGTCCACAAATTTCTGTAGCTCCTTTTGCAGTACTTCACTAGCACGAAGTTTGCTACGCACCATGAGGTCAATGTGCGTCGCAAAGCGCGTCAGGAACATTGCCTCCTGCACAGCGCTATTGCCGCCGCCCACCACTACCAGCCGCTTGTCACGGTAGAACGCACCGTCGCACGTCGCGCAGTAGTGAACACCGCGGGCGTAGTATTCTGCCTCACCGGGTATACCGAGTTTTTTGTAGTCGCTGCCAGTCGCCACCAAAACCACTTTCGCATACAGGTCGCCAAGCGTAGTTTCGAGCCGTTTCCAGTCACCCTCATCATGAAGCGCCGTGACTTCACCAAAGTCTATGACCGCCCCAAAGCGCTCAGCCTGCTTCTGCAAGTTTCCAGCCAGTTCGAGTCCGGCCAGACCCTCCGGAAAGCCTGGGTAGTTATCGACCCAGTCGGTCACCGCCGCGAGTCCACCAGGCACACCCTTTTCTAGCAGTAATGTGTCTATGTCTTCGCGCGTGGTGTATATAGCTGCGCTCAACGCCGCTGGCCCCGCACCAATCATGATAACGGTATGTGAATTCTCTTTGGTTCGCTTGCTCACCAGCTCCTCCTTTGAAGTCCTAAATACTAATTTCTAAATACTAAACAAATTCTAATTTCAAATGTGCAAAATTCCAAACAACTCATTTCGATTTTTCCAAAATTGCACCAAAAATTTTCATCAATTCAGTCGCTTCCTGTACGAATGACTGCGGTGCTTCAAGTAACCTTAACCATAAAATTGTCTCTTTTGCTTCTTTGCGGCAAATTTTTATCCGCATGACAAAATCTTTTTTACTTAAGCCTTCGTTCGCTTCTATGTAGTTTGCGGCAATCGAGCCAGATGATCTCACAACCTGTTTTGCATCATCAAACTGTAACGGATGAATTTTTGCCGTTTTTACGTATAGTCTGACTTCACGCGCAAACTGAAATGACCGCCCCTCGAGATCATATTTTGGATTTTGAGATTCGGTCATTCGTGCTTGTTTCGAATTTAGAAATTAGTATTTAGGATTTATCACTTCTTACGCGATTGCGGGGGCAAGCTTGGCCAGGTTATAGCCCACTACAACTTCCTGAGAATCATCGTGTTTGGTCACCACTGTCACGGGCACGGTGAGAGCGCCAGAAATGGCGAGAGCTTCTTGCTGCCGTTGAGGTTCTTCGTCCAGATTGACCTCGTCATATGAAAGACCCTTTGCCGCTAGGTACTTTTTAACCATTGGGCAGTAAGCACAGGTTTTGGTAGTAAAAATTGTTATGTTTTTGACCATG
>CAYLWF010000031.1:0-19647 GCA_964387505.1 uncultured Candidatus Saccharibacteria bacterium | reverse complement strand
GAACGCACATGTTGCCCCAATGAGTGGTGTGTCACCACAGAAGTCAACAACGAGTTCCTGAGCGTTCGTAACTGGCGTAAACGTCAGTTGATACTTGACGCCTGTTGCGCTTGGGGTTGAGTCGCTTAGTTTGATTGAGCGCGTTGTAACCTGATCTACCGCAAACACCTGAGAGGCCTGCAGCACCGGCAAAGCGCTACCAACTACCAGCGCAAGCGCCATCAGCGCTGCAGTCGGGCGTCGAAGCAACTTATAGTTGATATTCATGTGTATTTTCTCCTTTGTTGTAAGGTATTGATTAATATTTACATCACTCAATGTAGCAACAAATTTTACCTATTACAAGTGTAATTATAGGCGAAATCGTATTTATGTTGTAAGAAAAACTTACATATTGTTAAAAAAACACGCTAGAACGTTGAGGTAACAACAATTGACTGGTTGGCAGTATAGGTTCCCGCTGGAGTAACCTCGCTTACATTCATCATGTAGGAAATAGTGTAGTCTGTGTACCCTGAACTGCTTGCCGATTGTGCAATAATGCCGCCGCTCACATATTTGAACGCATTGACCGTATCGTATCCGTTTTCATAGGTGCCAAATGAAAATGTATTGTCTGGTCGCTGCACTGGTTCTACGCCTACATTTGGAGATGAATTATCCCGAAGATTAAGGCCAAACTGCTCTGTTCCTGGAGAAGAGGCGGTAGTGGTAACGAGGGGAGTGATGACATGGGAGCCGTAGGTTGGCGTTGGACCATACACCTGGACAACATAACCGCTTGCAAGGTACGACTTTACCGTAAAACTTGCGTAGTCAAAACCTGTTGCAGTAGTGGTCACTGTGCCCAAATCGACCGCCCATTTGCTTACTGCCACTTCAAGCCAAGGTGTTCGGTCGGTGTTAAACCCCGCCTGAGCTTGCAGTGTATTGCTTTTTGTATTACCAACCGTCAGTTCACCGGCAGCCTGCTTTGAGCAATACCCAGTTCCACCCGTTGAACAAGCTTCAAGCTCACCGCCAGTCCCAAAAAATACTTCTCCCACACCATATTGATTGCTACTACAAGCCTGCAAGTCAGGGTTTGTCGCACACTGCGCAAAAGCCACCCGAGAAACAAAGCCGCAAACAAAAACCGCAACAAACGAGACAAGAAATATATGGATTTGTTTCTTCATAGTGTTCATGTTTATTTTCTCGCATTTTCCGGTTTGACGCAATGGATGAGGGAGAGTTTGAGAGGTAATGAGGGTATAAACCTATATGTCCCAAATTCGAAACCGACATAACCATTGGGTTCTCAAGAGGCAGCTACACACACCTTGAATTAAGCCTACCCTCATGTATTCAACACCTCTAGAGCTGCCGGTTCTGGTTTCTTCCGACTCAAACTGAGGTGCTTACATCAGGCCGTGGTTAGCGTATGAAGCAGTTCTGAAATACCCTCATCACATTTTTTAATTCCCAATTCACGCTAGATGCGGTATGATAACAGTAAGCATAAGCGTAAGAGACAACATATGGCAGACGAAGACAAGAAACAAGAGTCAGAATCTCGTGGCAGTGACGTGCAGTCATCGAACAGTACAAGCTCACTTGAGAGCACTGATACAAATAGTCTCGAAAGCGACGCGAACAGCACTGGCAAGATTGATGACACACCAAGCAAAACAAAAGAAGGTTCATTCGTTCAGCGTCTTGTTAAGCGTGTAAACATATACTTTCTCATTTTCATATTTCTGCTTGTCTTAGCAGGGGGAATTATTCTCGTAACGTATCTTGCAAGTAAAAAGACGAATTCCAATACCATAAAAACTCAATCGCTCAGTCAAGATGCAATGAAACAACTCGCGAACACCGATGTTACAGTGGGCCAACCGAAACAAGTCCTAAACGTACAAAGCAACGCCGTGTTTGCGGGCAAAGTACTCATACGTGACGGCCTAGAGGTAGCAGGGCCAATTCAAGTTGGCGGAAGTCTGAGCGTACCGGGGATAACCGTTTCTGGTAATAGCGTGTTCGAACAGCTACAGGTGAACAAGAATCTGAGCGTGCAAGGTGATACCACCGTGCAAGGACAACTTGCGGTACAGAAAAACCTTACTGTTGCGGGCGGAGCGACTTTCGGCGGCTCTATATCTGCGCCAGCAATTGCTGTCAATTCGCTGCAGCTGAATGGCAATTTCACACTTACAAAACATATTATTATCGGCGGCTCAACGCCCGACCGAGACAACGGTCCGGCTCTCGGAGGTGGCGGCACTGTCGCCGTTAGCGGCTCAGATGGCGCAGGTAGTGTGAATATCAACACCGGTACAAGCCCGACTGCCGGCTGTTTCGTGACTGTCAATTTCACCCAGAAGTACAACGCTACGCCGAATGTGATTGCAACTCCTGTCGGTGCGAGCGCTGGTTTGCTCGGATTTTATGTAACCCGGACTGCCTCCAATTTCAGTATATGTGCCGCAAACAATCCGCCTGCCAATGCCAGCTTTGGATTCGATTATTTTATCGTCGAATAGCGATTTTGGCCGCTATACTATTAGTCGTCTAATAGGGTAATTGCCTCGTATGTTATATACTACCGTCAGGGAACCATAAGCATGTACCGCGTAGACAAACGTATACATCGTCACAAAAGAGCACGGCGCCGTGTCATATTTATCTTGGCTGCGCTTCTTCTGATTGGAATCGTCTACTTCTTGCTGCGTCTTCAGATTGAACCAGAGCAAAATGTTCGAAACTCCCCTTCGCTCAGCACAAGCTACCGGCCAAACGCCACAACAAAAGTACAGATTGACAAACCTCTTTTCAAGCTTGAGCTCCCAGATGGCTGGAAAGAGCGGCCGCCTGAATACGGTGTTATACCTCAAGCACAATATATATTTCAAAGTACAAAAGATCCTGCGCAAATTCTTGCGCTTTATATCGATGCCGTGCCTGCCGCAATGGCTATCAACAAGGCAATTGTCGTCAGCACACAGGGTAACGGCCTCTCGTATGAAACTGTTTCGGAGAACTGCACAACATTCACCGATTCGGCTACAGCTGACCAGCGAGAAAAAATTGCATCAGCAAAATGGCAAAATATCCACTTTCTCTGTGATATCGGCAATACCAACAGAGGTGTGGTCGGTACTCAGTCGACAGAAGGTATCAATCGCGTAACCGTTACAGGCCAGTCCAAGGGACAACACACACTTTTTGTCCGCTACACAGACAATAGCCTTAGCCCAGACTATAGTACCTTGTACGTTATTCTTGCGAGTATCCATTTCAAATAAAAGCTTCCGCAAGTGAAGAGACAAGGCCTCGTAAACAAACGTATCTACACGTCTAGAAACACAACAACGCTATCGGCCTTCACATGCATAAGCCCGTTTTGGATGCGAATTTTCTCTTCCTCTGCTCTCGTACGAATGACAATCTCGCACGCAGTGAGAAGGGTTATAAAGTTATGATGCTGTGGCAGAATATCAAATGGGCCAGTTTGGCTTGCCGCACTAATGCTCTGTGCTTCGCCCTCAAAATACACTTTTGACGGAGAGTACACTTTGACAAACATCATGTCATGGGCAGCAGCCTTATCTTCGTCCGGTTTGCCGTCGTCAACCATTTCCCCGGTACTGGCATCTTGCCTCACTGCCATCCTAAACGATAATCTCCTCGATACTTTTCAGTGTTTCCTCGCGTGTAAAGTAATCACCTGGTATACCGTTGTGTTTTGTCATAACATTCATATTTTGCGAAAAGTTCGCAATCAATTTTTTTGCTTTTGCATAATCAGCTCGGTCTGCTGGCGAAAGTTCGTTTTCGCCAATGATAGCAATGATGCCTTTTAGTGATTCGTACTTCTGGAGCAAAGCTTGAACTTGTACTGAAAGCATGTAATGACGCTCGCCAACAATTTCTGGCGTCAACAGGCTTGAGCTTGTCAGTGTCAAGTCAACCGCTGGACGTACGCCCTGTTCGGCAACCTTACGACTCAGCACAATGATAGAATCCATTTCGTGCTGAATGAATTGTACAGCTGGATCGGAGATGTCATCTGCGGGCACGTAAATGGTTTGCACGCTGGTGATTGATCCGTTTTCGTTTGAACTTAAGCGATCTTGCAGGACTTTTACGTCCGAGAAAACGGTTGGTTCGTAACCACCTTCGTTCGGCACCTGATCAAGAATGGTAGAAAGCTCATTACGCGCCTGAATGTAACGGAACATGTTATCGGCAAAAAATAGGATATCTTTGTGCTGGTCATCGCGAAAATGCTCAGCAGCGGCAGTTGCTGATATGCCAATGAGTGAGCGTTGCACTGGATTTTCATTCATCTGCGCAAAGAACATAACCGTGTTTTTGAGCAGATCATTCTCTTTCAGCGTATCCCACAGCTCATGACCTTCACGAATGCGTTCGCCAATACCGGCGAAAAATGAAAGCGAACCGCCGCTTTTTGCCGTGTTGTTGATAAGCTCCATGGTTGTGACGGTTTTGCCCACACCAGCACCACCAATCACGCCAATCTTACGACCCTTCACAAAGGGAGTTAGGAAGTCGATAACCTTGATACCTGTTTCGAGTATTTCGGGTTTTGCTACCGAAAAGTTTGTGCTTCGCGGCGGCAGCTTCAAGATATCTTTGCGCTTGACGTCATCGCCCGTAATAGCAGGTTGGCCGTCAAGCGGATCGCCGAGCGCATTCAAAATTCGTCCAATGGTTACATCACCGATGGGTATTTCTATGCCCCGCCCAGCACGCTGCGCTGTCGTGCCCTTCAAGAGTGTTCGGTCAGTTCGCACGTTCAAGCAGAAAGCAATACCGCCGGTCTCCAGGTGATCGACTAAGAGCTGTGTCTTTTGCTCGTTATCGACAATAAGTAGCTCGTTAATATCCGGCGGATCGACATCAAACTGCACTCGAACCACCAAATCTTTTATGGAAACAATTACCCCCGCCATGGGCAACCTCCTCCAGAATCAACAATACTCAACTGATAATTTCCTACTGTGGTAAAAAATAAACTGGTCATGCTGCCGCTCCTGCTTGGCTCTTTTTCATGCCATTGATGATTTCTTTAAGCCGTTCGTCTTTCACGCCGCGCCGCGCTCGGTTGTAGGCAAGGTGCAAATCGGCTTTTTCTTCGTCGGCACGCTGGTGGCTTGCACTCATCGCCCGGAAACGCGAAGCATATTGCGCCAATTTCGACTGCAGTATAAGCTGGGCAAGCGCAATTTTCATCATGGAACGTTCAAGGTGCGAAGCTACTGCAAAACTAGTCGGTTCAAAGATGTAGTTCATCTCACTAATAACTTCTTCCGGCTTATCGCTTGCCTGTCCGGCTGTCTTGACTGCCATCGATAGTGATATGCGTTTCACCTCCTGATTCATAAGGGAAATGTACTGTTGGTAAAATACACTGCAGTGCTTGTACTCCTGTACTTCACGGATAATTGGGGTAACATTGATATTTTTATCCTTACTCGGCAGTTTGTAGTACTTTCGAAAACTAATTCCGCGTTGCGAAAGCTGCATAGCACCGTGGTGGCCGATAACGATGATGTCATTTTTTTCAGGCTCGTACACCTCTAGCATCGCTTGCACCAGCTTCTGGTCAATATCACCGCTAAAACCACCCTCAGCAGTAATGATGATAAAGAGCTCCTTGTCGAGAATGACCTTATTCTTGTCGCTTTCTTCGCGCCCAAAGCTAAACAGACTATCTACTCTCAGCTGTGTGTATATCTTCCATAGCTCATCGAAAAACTTCGTCGATTCTAGTACCTGGTTTTTCGTCTGGGCTATGCGCATGCTAGCGATGCCCTCAAAGACACTCGTAAGCTCCACGAGAGTCGCCATACTGGCCTCATCTTTGGCGATTTCGTTTGGCCGTCTCATGCCCCGTCACCTCCGGCACCTTTTTTCTCCGGCTGTTTGACGACATCCATCACTTGTCCGCTCGAGCCGCCTGGAGTTTGTTTCTTCTCAGCATCGACCGGCATCATCTCATCAGCTTTGCTTTCTTCAAGAGTAACAGTTGGCTTAATTACTTCCTGCAGCGGCTCTTTCGACTTATTTGCCTTTGAGAACAGCGAGTGCACAAAGTCAGTCTTCTTTTCTGCTGGTTTTTCTTGTTGCGAATCCTTTTGAGCTTCTGGTGCAGCATCACCCGCTTCTTTTGGCGCTTCCTTCGTTTCGTCAGTGGAGACAGATGGTTCATGAGGCGGTTCTTTCACTGCTGCATCACTCTCAGCACTTTTTGACTCAACCCCGACTTCTGTTTTTGCATCACTTTCAGTACTCTCCTGTGCCTGTTCGGGTTTCGACTCTGTCTCACTTTTTTCAGACATAGGAGCATTCTCAGGAGTAGCAGTAGGCTTTTGCTCTTCCGGCTTCTTCTCTGCCGTTTCGGAACCTTTTTTCGGTGCTTCGGTGGAAGCTGCTTTTTCAGTCTTCGTTTCAGATTTGGGTGCATTTTTGACGCATTCTTTAAGCAGCATGTCGTGCACCGAATCATACTCTTCGTCGCTGGTTATTTTTTTTGCAAAATCGTTGGCGTTGAGTTTAAGAGCATTGATATCAAGCAGGTCATTTTCTTCGACATGCAGGACGATATCGAGCATCAACTGCTGAGCCATCAACGAGAACGTGTCGCCCGGCGCCTGTGTAAGTAACTCAAAGACACGCTTACCTGTTGCAAGCGCCCTCTTTGCCTCAGGCCCAAGTTCGGAGCCGAAATGCGAAAACTCTTCTGCCTGGCGATAATTCGCAAGCATTTTCAGCGTTTCTGCCGCCAGTGCTTTTTGGCGCTTGTTGTGACCAACACCACCGGCACGCGTCACGCTCAAACCGATATTCAACGCCGGTCGAATACCGTTCCGGAAAGTGTCCATGTCTAGAATCCACTGACCGTCGGTAATAGACATAATGTTCGTTGGCAGGTAGGCAGTAATGTCGCCGTTCGCCGCATGCACAACCGGAATAGAAGTTAACGATTTCCCCGTACTGTCGAGACGTCCTGCGCGCTCGAGAAGACTTGAGTGTGCATAGAACATATCACCAGGGTAGCTATCGCGACCAGGGCTCACTCCAGAGAGCAAGGCAACCTCTCGATAGGCATGAGCATGGCTCGTCAGGTCGTCGTAGATGATAATGGTATCTTGATCGCACTTTTGCCATAAATATTCTGCCATAGCACAGGCAACATATGGCGCAATATAGCTCATAATAAGTGACTCAAACATGGTGCTAACTACCACGATAGCCTTCTCAAGGCCACCATTTTCCTGCAGGCGTGTCAGCAGCGTATCAACGTCACTACGCCGTTTTGCAATCAAGCAATACACCACAATCTGATCGGTTCGCTTTTGGTTAATAGCCAGCTGTGTTACCACTGTACTCTTACCAGATTTACTGTCGCCGAGTAGAGCCATACGCTGACCGCGCACCATCGGGAACAGGGCATCAATGGCAGTCACGCCGCTCTCAAGCTGATCTTCCACCAATTTTCGCTGGTAAATCGGCGGGGCAATGTTAAACACCGGCCAAACACTATCTGCTGGAACTGGGCCCTTCCCATCAAGCGGGTCGCCCGTTACTGACACGACACGACCAATAAAATCCTTACCCACCTTGCACACCAGCTCATCGTGCTGAAGAACAGCCACCATGCCGACGCGCAACGCTTCAGAACCAAGATGAAGCACCAGAACATGATCAACATGAACCTGGCTTATAAAACCCTTGCTGCCATCCTCGAACATGACAAGTGCATGGAGAGCCGACGGCTGGAGACCGCTTACCTGCACGAGGAATTTTTCCACCGCAATCACTTCTCCGACCGGCTTACCAGACTCAATCAGTTTGGCAAAGTGCTGGTTGTCAAAACTCATGCTGACACCCCTGTTGGTGCCGGATCCACAACTTGAACGGATGACTGAGCAGATACTGCATTTGAGCCATTCAGGTGCTTCATCAGCAATTCGCGATTTCCTTCAAAGCGTTTGCCAAGCGACATGTCAAAGTACCGATTTTCGGTGCGAAGCACGCAACCAGCCCCGATACCAGGCTGAAGTCCAACAGCTACAAGTACATGCGGATGAATTTTTGTACGCATCCATCCAACGAGCTTCAGCAAAAACTCTCCCGAAGGGTTTGCGCTAAAACTCATATGCACCCGAGGCGCTTCTTTGCGGAGGAGTTTTAAAAACTCCAACATACTCTCTCGGTAATGCTGTTTCGTAAGATCAACTTTGTTGTCGTCGGCAAGCCGTTCAAGCAATGCGCTGAGCTTCGGTAACTCCAAAGCATCTTCTGGCTGACCACTGCGTAAATGACTCCCCTGCATAGTCTGCTCAACGTGCTCTA
The DNA here is from genome assembly GCA_964387505.1 of uncultured Candidatus Saccharibacteria bacterium. Taxonomy (GTDB): domain Bacteria; phylum Patescibacteriota; class Saccharimonadia; order Saccharimonadales; family UBA4665; genus JAGXIT01. The sequence goes on along the minus strand of CAYLWF010000031.1, from coordinate 11,286 downwards.
GTTCGCGGATGAGGCGACCAATGTCTACAAGACCAACGACAGCGGTCGGCAACACAGGTGCGGGAACTGCTGTTTGATCAGGCGCCATGCATAATATCCTGAATTATCGCTTCGCGGTTCGCTTCCAGATCAGACAGAATGTATTCAAGCTGGTCATTCAAATCAATTTGGTCACCGATAGCCGCGAGTACATAGTGATTGATAATATCAGTCATATTCTGCTCAAAGCGCGCTACAAGCTGCTGCTTCTCGGTCATAATCTGCTGTTGCACCTGCGCGCCAAGCTGTGCACGCTGTTCTTCGATGGCCGTGTTAGTCTTCTGGATAGAGTCGATTGCCAGCTGCTTTGCATCATTAATCGACTGCTCATACTTCGAAAATTCCTCCTTCAGGTTCCGAGTAATCTCGTCCTTCATATATTCATTCAGTTGGCTGGTCGTAAGACGCAAGTCCTGCTGCAAGAACATAGCATTCTCAGAAATAATCTTCTCGAAGTGAAGCCGACCTCTGTTACGAAGCTCTTCCCGGAAGGTATCATTAAAAATGTGCTCGACATCTTCCTCGGCCGCCTTTTCGATGTCACCCACTGTCTTTTTCTTTGATCCCGCGCTACCAAGCCTCACTGCCAACCACATAAATGCAAGAGTGGCGGCAAGCAACGTCCCAATGATAAGTGCTAGCTGCCAAATTGTCATGATATTATCCCCACCCCTGTCATGCTTATGGTTATAACTTTAGTAATAAGTATATCGCGAGCAACCCAATAACAAAAACAATAAGTCCCAGTACGACGACCTGGATGAGCCCGCGCAGGATTGATTTTTTCGCAAGAGGGTTACGGCCAATAGATATTAGGCTGCTTCTGACGCCGCCATACAACAGATTGCTCGTCATAAACAACGTAATAATAAGGATGGCGAGGCTCACATACAGACGAATTGTACTGACTGGTTTTCCGGCAATGTTTTCCCCAGACTTGCGAAGGAAAGACGGAACGGGCGGTCCTTCTAATGAGGCTGCGAATGGATTGCGAGAAATACCTATATCCACCTGTACGAAACCGATCGATACTTGTTTACTGCCCCCAGAAGTCGATAGTTTGGTCGTACCGCTCACGCCCCGTTGACCGTCAAACGCAGTCAGGGCTTTCCCAAGGATAACTGATTGCCCTGCGTCAGCCTTCATGCCAACACCATCAAGAGCCGATATGCTAATAATGTCACCTTTTTTGATTGGCCCGTTTTGGGTACTCACTAGCGCATCGTACTTCCCGTTGCTTGCAACGTACACCTGATTCGATGTACTGTCCCCCCCAAGCGACACTACCGTGTCGTTCGCAGAAACCACCACGCCATGCATGGATTTGTCGCGTTTATTTGTCAGCGGGGTCACTTTGGTTGCGTCCTTTGGGTCAAGCATGACAATCATGCCTTTTTGGACATCTCCTGAAACTCCGTATCCCTGTGAAACCGTCTGCGCACCAACAGTAGCGCTCAACAACATTGACCCGCAGAGGATACCCAACACTGCTATACGATACCGTATATTCCACCGTTTCATTTCATTGTAAGTATAACCGGTTTTCTATTCTCCCGACAAGGGTTTTTATATGCGCATGTACAGACAAAGGCTCAAAGCCGTCCTGATCCATCAAACGGTATATAGAACGACGTTGGCATATGGGGCTACCTGACATGATGACACCAGCTCAGTTCAAAGAGTTTTACGCGCAGGATCCGAGAACTGCTACACTGGAACTAGCGAAAGTGACGGAAAAGTCGCATTTGGGGTGAGATTTTACGAGTTATCCAAAATTCTATGCCATGCGCTATACTTATTTCATGCCTATTACCAAAGCTATTATCCCTGTTGCCGGTTGGGGCACACGCCGACTACCAATTACGAAAGCAATTGAAAAATGTATGCTGCCGGTTGGCAACCGTCCCATTGTTGATTATGTCGTCCAAGACTGTATAAACGCCGGCATAACCGATATTTATTTCGTGGTAGGCGAACAAAGTGAGCAGCTTCATGCGTACTACCGAGAGAACGTTGAACTCACCGATTACCTTATCCGTAACGGTAAGCAGGACATGCTGCCGCTCATACAAGCCCCTTTGGTACGATTTCACTACATCGTACAACCGAGCTACGGTAAATACGGCACAGCCGTTCCTGTTGAGCTCGCCATGCCGTACATAAACGAAGATGAATCTGTTGTTGTCGTAATGGGTGATGACTGCCTCTACAACAGAGACGGCAGTTCAGATATTGCCCGTCTCGTCCAGGCAACGCCCGACGGCCAAAGCGCCATTCTCGGAGTCCCCATTTCAGCAAACGATACGTCTATCCAGCGGTACGGCCATATCATCTCTGATGAAGCTGGCAATTTAGTGCGGATTGTTGAACACCCGAGCCCCATGCCCGAGCAGTTTATGAAAAATGTCAGTAAATACGTCCTAAACCCCGCCATGCTTCAGGCCGTCAGCGCCTACGTTGCTGAAGAAATCGATGCTGGGAAAGAGTACTACATTTTTCACCCATTCCAGAAAGTCATCGAAAACGGTGGTGTCATGAAAGTCGTCCCTGCAACCGGCCAATATCTCGATGCTGGCACACCAGAAGGCTGGCTCCACGCCAACCAAGTCGTCATCTCCCAATCGTAAAACTGACCCTAAGAGGACAGTCCCCTGAACATGGTTTTTTTTACAGATTGGATTATACATTGCTATCTGTTAGGATGCTATTTTATGTACCTTTTGTAATGTCTGCTAGAGCATTGATGAAATTTTCCATATTGCCTCTTGTGGTAGTACGGCCCGTGGTTATACGTAGGCTACTGCGGGCGACTTCGTCACTCAGACCCATAGCTCGTAAAACATGGCTCGGTTCTTCGCTGCTGGCGCTACAGGCTGAACCGGCAGCGGCCAGGAATCCTCGCTGTTCGAGCAGTAGTAACACCCGTTCATTATCATGCCCGGGCAATGTAATGTGCACGTTGTTTGGCAAACGATGCTTCAACGAACCATTCACACTTGCACTTGGGATTTTCTGGATCAAGAGGTGAAGTGCGTAGTTTTTTACTTCATTGAGCCGACCTACTTCAGCGGCACGCATGGCTTGAGCTTTTTCAAGCGCATACGCAAACCCAATGGCTCCGGCTACATTTTCAGTTCCACTCCGAAGGTTATTTTCTTGCCTGCCGCCCCGGATGAGCGGCTCCAGCTGCACATGGCGAGCAACATACAGTGCGCCAGTTTGCTTTGGTCCATAGACCTTACCGCCGTTCAATGTCATCATGTCTACGCCTAGCTTTTCAACATGCAAGTCAAGATAGTTTGCGGCTTGGCAAGCATCGGTGTGAAAATATAGCGGCAATGTGTTGCCTGCCGCCTTCCGACCCGCACGTATTTCTTGCAGCAGCAGCGAAATCTGGCGCAAGGGCTGAATAGTGCCAACTTCGTTGTTCGCATACATGACACTTACCAGCACGGTTTGGTCGGTGATTTTGCGGCGCAGATCTTCCAGGTTTACCCTACCCTGCTCTGTTGCGAGCGTAACGGAACAATTAAATTGCTGCGCCGGTACAAGAACTGAGTCGTGCTCGATGCTGCTTACCGTAACGAAGCAATTCGGAAATTTTGCCATAACGCCCGCAATTGCTACATTGTTCCCCTCCGTACCGCCAGCAGTGAAAATAACTTCGGTCGGACGCACTCCCAGCCAGTGCGCCACTCTTCCACGTGCTTGCTCTAGCGCTTCCCTCGCCTGCTGGGCGGGCAAATACGTCGCAGAAGGATTATAAAAAACATCTGAAAAATACGGCTGCATGACCGCTAGCACATCGCTGTCAACTGGCGTTGCCGCCGCATGATCTAGGTACACCATACCGCTATTTTACACCCCAGATTGAGCCAAGAGTGGTTCAAACTTCTCATGCATGCGCCGCTGATACTCAGTAATAGCAGCACCGAATCGCTGCGCTTCCTCTAATGAGACTGGTTGATATGGCTGGCCGTCTTGTGCTTTGAAAATGCCTTGAGGGCGTATGTCGTACCGTGTTGTTCTAACCTGACGCATGCCACTGGTATTTACCCATTCTTCATGCCATACCCAGGTATGTCTATCTAGACAGAAAAATTCTCGACGAGTTCCATCTGGTACACGACCAAAAACTTCTCCGCCCATCTTGGCCAAGTCCCGCAGAATATTGCGATGGATTATTACCTTACGAGCTTCCTCGTCTTGCGGCAGCATTGCTTGAAATATTTTTTTTATCATTTAGGCCGCCTTTGGAAATTGTTCTGCTACTTGCCTACGAGCAAAATCAACCTTAATGACTTTACCTCCAATACCCCCTGTGTGCTCATCAGCTGATCCAGTTTCTTGAGGATTTGACGTAGGAGGATTAGGGTGCTGACCAGCGTTAGCTATGCGTTCACCGAGAAGTAATGCATCGACGGCGTCTTCCAACGTCGCAGGTGCAGAAACTAGATTGGTGCTACTAAGAGTATCTTTGGCAGCGAAGATTGCTGGTCTAGCCATGTTGTACTGTATACCAGGTAAGTGCGACAGGCGGCCATGCCGAGCAACAGCGGCCATGCCGCCTTCAACAGATTTGTCAGTTTCTTCCATCACAGCTCGTACCATAAAAGCCTCGAGCTGGTTTATCGAGGGAGCTCTGTTGGCACTCTCAGGAGTCTTGAGGATTGGTCCGCCAGTAATGAATGATGATAATAAGCCCATAGTTATTCTATATTTAGAAACTGTTTTGCGTTTGCCGTAGTTGCTGCTGCTAACTGCCCCAGCGACTCACCCCGCAACCGCGCTAGAAACTCCGCCGTCTGCATTACATGCTTCGGCTCACACATTGTACCACGAAAGGGGTTGGGCGTCAAGAAGGGAGCGTCCGTTTCTAACAGGAGTGAGTGTTGTGGAATTGTGCGATATGTCACAAGTTGCGCTTCATCTTTGGTGAAGGTTGCAATACCGTTTACGCCAATGTATAGACCCTGCTCAACAGCCCGTTTCATGTTCGCCTGACTGTCGGTGAAACTGTGCAGCACACCGCGAATATTCTTGTAGCTGTCGAAAACACGCCAGAAGTCATCAAATGCCTCGCGCACATGAAAACTTAGCGGCAAATCATACTCGAGCGCCAGCTCTATCTGGAACCGCAACACCACCTCTTGGTCTACTTTTGGTGAATATTCATAGTAATAATCCAACCCGCACTCCCCCACCGCCACCACTTTTGGATGCACTACCAGCTCCCTAAAACGCACGGCCACCGAAGACACAATCCCGTTCACTTCAGCTTCAGAGGACAGTCCTCTGGAAGAATTTTTTTGTGATGTAGTATAGTTTTTGGCTTCGTGGGGATGGAGGCCAATGGCTGCCCAGACGTTCTCGTGCTCTGCTGCAAACTGGACTGCGAGTTCGCTATCTTCAAGGGTCGTACCAATGACAATCAACCGTGTCACCCCAGCCTCACGAGCCGCTTGCAGTACGGACTCTGCGGTACGTAGCTGTCCATCACTATGCCACTTGTCATATACCGGCGTGAGGGCAGCTTCAAGCTCAAGCACGTGGCAGTGCGTGTCAAAAAATTCGAGCGCCATAGCTTACTCCTGCACTGGTTGCTCAAATTTCGGGAACAGTGTGCCCTCGAGTGGATGTACGACGCCATCGGCGAAAAGTGTCTGCATTTTTGCGCTCGTGCTCGGCAAAAATGGTGCGAGCAACTCGGCAATCTCCAGTAAATCGCTCACAAATCCGGCCAAAACTTCACGCAAGTGGTCGGCATCGTCCGTTTTGGCGATTTCCCATGGCTTTTCGGTGTCTATGAGCTGATTCAGCCCGCGCACCTGTTCCCACACACTATCGAGCGCGCGGTCAAATTTACAGAGATCAAGTGCCTCGTTATAGGCACCCATGTCATGTTCTGGCTCAGGAATATCGCCTATCACACCATTCTGATATTTCTGGATCATAGCGGCAGTGCGTTGAACAGCATTGCCCAGTTCGTTCGCCAGCTCATTGTTATATGCCGCTTCAAACGCCTCCCAGCTAAAGTCACCATCCTCATAGCTAGGAACGTGTCGTAGGAAATAGTAGCGAAAGGCATCGGGGCCGTATTTCTGGATAACATCGTACGGACTGACACTGTTGCCAAGCGATTTGCTCATTTTTTTATTGTCTACGGTCACATAACCATGGACATACAGCTGTTTTGCAAGCGGCAGACCAAGCCCCAGTAAGATTCCTGGCCAAACGGCGGCATGAAAGCGCAAAATCCCCTTGCCTATCACCTGCACATCGGCCGGCCAGAACTGTTTGAAGTCATCATGCTCAGGATAGCCTAGCACCGTAATGTAGTTAAGAAGAGCATCGAACCAGACATAAATAACCTGGGTCGCATCACTGGGGACTGGTATACCCCAATCTATCTTTTCCTTTGGCCTGGAAATGCTGATGTCGTCGAGTCCTTCACGCAGGAGTGAAAGAATTTCATTTCGCCGAGAGGCAGGCGTAACAATGAACTCGTTTTTCTCTATAGCCTCACGAATGGCTCCCGTGTAATTGCTGAGACGAAAGAAGTAGTTTTCTTCCTCAATCTTTTCATACGGCCGGTTGTGGTCGGGGCAAACGCCTTTATTTTCCTGCACGACTGTCTCGGTGAAAAACTCTTCGTCGCCCGTGCAATACCACCCGACATACTTGTTTTTATAAATGTCTTTCTCAAGTGCTTTCCAGATGAGCTGCGTACGTTGCTCATGGGCTTCGTCAGTCGTGCGAATGAAGCGGTCAGGTTTGACCTCTAGCGCGTCTATCAGGTCGCGAAACTTCTGCGACATTTGGTCGGTCAGATCCTTGGGCTTGAGTTTCAGTTCGGTCGCCTTTTCGGCAATTTTGCCGCCGTGTTCGTCGGTGCCAGTGCTAAACAGTGTGGTCTCGCCGCGCAAACGGGCGGCCCGTGCCAGCACATCGGCCATGACAAACTCCATAGCGTGTCCCAAGTGCGGTTCGCCATTTACGTACGGTATGGAAGTGGTCACATAATATTTGCTCATCAGTTTATTCTACCTTATTTTTACGAGAGTTATGAGATAAGAGATATGAGTTAAGAGAATTATGCCCGCGTGGGCATCATTTTCACCTGGGATAGTACTGTAACTGAGACGTGTTTCATCTAGGATTATTGTAGCTCATTTTTGAGTCTTTACGAAAAAGCCGTAGCTTGAGGTGACAGTTTGGTCTGAAATGTCGCTGAAGTCGTATGGTCGAATAGTGCCATCCGCCGTCTGGGTGTAGTTCTGCAGTACGATTGATTCTTTCGGCTGGTCGCGGCGTAGGGCATCGTACGTGCTGCACAGCTGTGCGGTATCGATAGTCCCGTCAGATACTCTTGTTTTGATAGGTGCCGCAAGTTTATAACCTTCATCTCGCAGTTGACGGAAAAGCATACCGCTCGTTTGGCCTTCAAAAACGTAGGGAATCTCGTCGCCGCACTGCTGCAAGTAGGCAAGGCGAGGCTTGAGAGGCTCGGCAGAACCGCCCATGAACATCTGGCCTTCGCGGGGTAGCTTTGGCGTGCTCACCTGCTGTGTGTTCCATAAAATTGTGAGCAAAACAATGCTTGCAAATACTCCGGCTACTGGCCATACGCGCTTCTTTCGCCCCGCATAAAACAAGCTGACCGCGAGAATGACAAAAAGAAAGCTGTACACAAGCCCAACCATCCAGCCGCGCGGCCACACTTCGCCAGCGCCAGTCTTTAGAGAAGCCTCCACCCAGGTACGGACTGGTCCGATACTGGTCTGCGCAACTGTCCAGCCAACATCATCAGACTGCCGTACGCGTGAAGACACTGCATCGACCGCTGACACGGCAGCCAGTACAGTTGCATATGCTATGCCAAGACGAAGTAAGCTACGCTGCCAACGCATTTTGCGTATGCGGCTAGCTAGGTGAGAGATGAAACGTACTGGCGTCTTGGTGCGCGGAAAGCGCTGTGTCAATGACTCGACGGGCGTTTTCTGGTCGGGTAAACCGACGAGCTCTATCGCTTCACTCAGTTTTACTTTTGAGACCGTTTTTGTCTTTTCGCCCAAAAGTACGTCCCGCAGCGCCTCGACACTCTGGCGGTATGCACCCGGTCGCAAGCGTGTTGCACGTTGCAGTTTTTTCAAATACTTCAGCAGCACCGGTTCAGCCGCGCTCGAAAAGACGAAGTCCTGGCCCTGCAGGGTTACTTTTGTGGTTTTCATAGCTTCCCTCCTAAATATGTTTGTATGTGTGCGAGAAACGAACGGTATTTTTGCAGCTTCTCCTTCCCACGGGCTGTCACACGGTAATATTTGCGCGGCGTTTGACCTTCGCTTACAAACCAGTCGGCGTCTAGCGAACCGTCCTTTTCCATACGGTTCAGGAGCGGATAGAGCGTCCCGACTTTCGAGGTAAATGGCGTTTTACTGAGGGCAATGAGCAGTTCTGCCCCATACTTTTTGCCGTTTTCGAGTTCTGCAAGCACGGCGATATGCAGCATACCTCGGATGATTTGCTGCTGTTCTGCCGAAACTTCATGTTTATTTGTCATAGTACTATTTTGTATAATAGTACCTGCTTATGCTTTCCGTCAAGCACTCATCTGACTCGTCAGCGCTGTACGATGATTGCGACGATGCAGAGTAGAGGTGGGATGATAAAGTTTAGAACAAATTGAAGTTTCTGTGGGTTAGGATGAATGCCAAGTTTTCCGAGGTACCACTCATGGAAAGACGTTTTTTCTCCAAACTGTTTCAGGCTGAGTACGCACCAGCCGAATATTATCAGTTGTAGATAGTAGATTACTACACCTAAAACCACGAGCTTCCAATTCAACCAAAAAGGAGAGCTGTAAGCTCCAAGGATGACTATACTGTGGAGAAGGATGACCCAGACGCCTTTGTTTTTCATATCAACAGTTTTGTAACTTCTTTGGATTCAGATGCATCGAGGTCGGCGAAGAGGTCTGTTTCGAACTTTTCGCTTATTTGATAGATGTAGTCCTCGCTAGTACGCGGGATGGCGTGGTAATGGACATGGTCAACCTTCAGACGGTTTTGCACAATAAACGGCCGATAGTTCTGGCGTATATCCACGCCGTCGCCCAGTCCACCCGCGACAAGTTTCTGCGTAACATCGTCGAGCAGCTCAAAAATATCGCGCCGCTCCTCGGCCGTGAGTTTCCACGGTTCTTCGACATGCCGCTTTGGTATAACGAGCGCATGGCCTGGCACTTTGCGCGGGTTACTCAGCAGCACAAACGCATGCTCATTCTCTTTGAGCACCCTATCTTTCGCCTCACAAAACGGACAATCTAAACCACCTTGTTTCATTGTGAAGCTTCCAGTATTTTTACTTCTTGTACTTTCAGCATTTTGTGATCGCTCGTGAGCAACGTGAGGTCGTGATGGAGAGCAGTTGCAAGCAGCGCATTATCGAAAGGGTCTTTATTGTGCTCGTTGAAAATACGGTAGCTATGTAAAAGTTCGGTGTCCGGCATGAGGAGTTCGACATGCACCTCCCGAAGTTGGTCGATGATCCTACTACTAAACGATGCTTTACCTGTTTGGGCTTTAATGATGATTTCAAAAAGTGAAAAGTAGCTTATGTAGACATCATTTTCAGGGTCAACTATAGCCGCAAAACAATTTGGACCTATGGTTCCTTTGCCATTAACCAGCCATATAAACACGTGTGTATCTAGGAGAAATCGGCTCATTTTTCACCCAGCATCAAACGCGTAATTTCCGCTTCGGTCTCGTCGGAAAAGGCATCATCTGTAGCAGTCACGAGCCCTCGAAGGCGCGTAAAATCTCGCGGTTTTTTAGATTGAGCAGATTTTGCTTCAACCATGAGCACCACCTCGGGCCTCCCAAAGCTGCCTATGTATATCTTCTCACCCCGTTTCGCCGCCGCAATATAGCGGCTCAGATTCGTTTTGGCATCGTGTATAGTAACTGTTTTCATCCCACAATCTTAGCTAACTAGACTAAGCCTGTCAAGTGGTGCGCGGGGCTGTTCTACGACGAATCGCTTGCGTTGAATCAGTGAGAGTTCACCACAGCACCACAATGCTTATTCTTGCAAGTAAGGAAGAGTCTTGCCTAGAGTTAATTACCGTCGGTCTTAGACTTGATAATACCAATAGTTTATAATCTAAAAATATGAGGCAAAAGAGAAATGCCTTCCACTGAACCCGGGTCACCGCTCGGATACACGGGTAAAATAGCGTCTGACGTAGTAGGCATCGGCTCAAGCTATGGTAGTCCTTATTATCTTGACGACCCATACCGGCAGCGTACGAAACCCAGATGCACAACAGATTATGTGGATACTAGCGTGAGACCCTACGAAGCAGAAGTTGACTTGAGTGGATTACCTTTCACAACGTTCGAGATGAAAGAAAAGGCGTATCCTTCGCAATTAATTGACATCAATACTGGTTCGATGACACAGCAAGATTTACGCAACTTGCTTATGACAAAATATCCAGAGCAGGCCTATCCAGATATCCATAAAATACTACAAAGCGGTTTGCTGTTGACTCGCTTTTTCAATGAAGAGCGTTTGCAGATTGCTGTAACAAGTGGAACCGATAGGGATTTTTCATCAACCCTATCATATCAAAGCGAATCTGGAGAAGAAGAGGTTGTCCGAGCCAATCATCTTAATCGTTCATGGGTGACTTACTTAGCACAACAACGTACACCTGATCGTGCATTGGACGGTGGTGAGTCAGTGGTAAATTTTGGATCGTTCTATGGGAATGTACTGCTCGTGTACGATCCACGTTATGTACAACAATTAGGTAGTACGCCAAGCGGGCTTAGCTATTTCCCAGAGGGGGGCGCCGGGCACTGCTGGCAATTATTCGCTCCCCCGAGCAAGCAAATTCATAGGCGCTTTCTCTCATCTTCAAAATCCCAATAATTTGCAGAGCAATTGGGTGGGTCACTACATAAACCCTAGCCCGACCGTATACAAAAAAGGACTGCTACTAGCAACCTTTTTTTCGTGGTGGCTTTCTATGACGAGGTTAGAACCTATTTTGAGGAAAAATGCTGAATTGCACAAGCCCCGCCGTTTGCCAGCCAAAGGCTGACCCGCCCCGCCATCCCTGACTTTTGCATTTTTTGATGTCCCCCACCGAATTTCTTTTTTGTTTTAGGAAAAAGTCAGGTCTGTCGGGTCGGCTGCCCACAAGGACAGAAACGGCGTGGCGGTCGGTGGTGGATTTTA
>CAYLWF010000030.1:0-6614 GCA_964387505.1 uncultured Candidatus Saccharibacteria bacterium | reverse complement strand
CATGCCGGTGGCATGTCGCAAGGCCACGTCACCAACAAAGCTATGCTTTGTATGGCTGACTGGCGGGACCGCCGAAGGTGGTTCGAGTCCCTCCTGGCCCTCCAAGCAAAAAGTCCTGTCGAAAGACAGGGCTTTTTACTTGGAGCGGTTTTACAACGAAGCTAGAACCTATTTCGAGAGCTGAAGCTCAGCCCTGGCGCCTAGCGCGCGGCAGGCGCGCGCTGCGCCCCGCCAGAAAAACCTGCCTTTGATTCATTTTTGAATTTCCCCCCACCGTATTTTTCTTTTTAGTTGAAAAGGCTGGTTTTCTGGCGGTTATTTTGCCAAAAATTGGAATGTACCATGATTTATAACTTTTGTGGCATAATTAATGGTATGGGGACCACCGTCAACGAAACAAACACTGAAACAATTTTTGAAAACTACATAAAACAATACGCGGATGCTGCCGCTCTAGGCACGCATGATCACGATTGGATTTATGAACGCCAAACATCAAAAAACGATAAGATAAATAAGCTACTAAGCGCAGCATCAAAAAGGGCTGGCACGGGGCGCGGCCGGCCAGACTTCATTATTCAAAGTCGAAAAAACCCTGGTTTTATTATCTCTGTGGAATGTAAGGCAAGTATTTTCAAACATGAAAGTCCTACCAGAGATAAATACGCAGATTATGCTGTTGATGGTGCATTGCTTTACAGTTCATTTTTATCAAAAAGCTTTGACGTACTTAGTATTGCTGTGAGCGGTGAAACACCCCAGGAGTTGAGAATTTCGCATTTACTTCAGCTACGCGGCGAGCAAACGGCAATACCAATGTTTGGAGACAAACTTTTACCACTAGACGACTATTACAGTGGCTATATCAAAAGTCCAGAAAAGTTCCGCCAAGATTACCAAACTTTGCTGGAGTTTTCCAAGTCCCTTAACGATAAATTGCACAAATGGAAGATTGCCGAAGACGAACGCGCCTTGCTGATAAGTTGTGTTCTGATTGCGCTTGAAAATGATGGATTTGTAAAGTCTTATGCTGGCTACAGCGATCCAAAACAACTCGCAAGCTATTTAATCACTACAGTACATAACGAGTTCGAGAACGACAAAGTTGGCGACAAAAAGCTGGAAGTTCTGGACGCACGTTTCAGCTTCATCAAAACAAACACAACGCTATCGAGAAACGGCGACGCCGCGACAGATGCGCTAAAGGAAGTCGTTACCGACATTAATGAAAATATTAAAGATTTTATCAGAACCCACAAATACTACGATGTCCTCGGCCAGCTCTATATTGAGTTCTTGCGCTACGCCAATTCCGATAAGGGTCTTGGTATCGTATTGACACCACCACATATCACAGAGTTTATGGCCGAACTTGCCGAGGTAAACAAAGACAGTATTGTTTATGACAACTGTACTGGTACGGGTGGCTTCCTAGTGTCAGCTATGAGTATCATGATTGAGAACGCCAAGGGCGACGAAAGTAAGATCAAACGTATCAAATCAAAGCAGCTTATCGGCGTTGAATATTCTGACAAAATTTTTCCGCTGGCTTGTTCAAACATGTTTATCCACCAAGACGGTAAGACAAACATTCACCTCGGCAGCTGTTTTGACGAGGACATTAAGCTAGCGGTCAAGGCAGAGCACCCGACAGTCGGGCTGCTTAATCCGCCGTACAAATCCGACAAAAAGACCGACACCGATGAATTTGAGTTTATTTTGGCAAACCTTGAATGTTTAGAGCAGGGTGGTCGCTGTGTAGCGATCGTGCCAATGCAAGAGGCATTGGCAACAAGTGGAAAAGTTTGGGAATATAAGAAAAAGATTTTGAAAGATCACACGCTTGAAGCAGTCTTTTCAATGCCAGATGAACTATTCTTTAACTCTAAGGTTGGTGTTGTGTCCTGTATTATGGTCTTTACCGCAAAACGACCCCACCCCACTGACAAAGAGGTTTATTTTGGCTACTACAAAGATGATGGCTTTGTGAAACGCAAGAACAAGGGTCGCATCGACTTATTTGGCACGTTTGAGAATGAAATTAAGCGAAACTGGATTACCAATTATCGTAATCATAAAGACGTACCCGGTCTGAGTGTAAAAAAAGTTGTTACCGCAAATGATGAATGGTGCGCTGAAGCCTACATGGAAACCGACTACTCCGATTTGTCTGCCGATGATTTTAAGCAAACTATTAAAGAGTTTGCCTTGTTTGGTCTAAATATAGAGGGCTACGATAATGAATGAAAAAATAGACACGGGAAGCTGGCAGTATTTTGAACTCGGCGAATTGTTTGATGTTAACTACGGTGTTAACCTTGAACTTGTTAACCTTGAAGAAGCAACACCAACAGATAAAGACGCGATCAGACTTGTATCGCGGACGGAAAACAATAACGGCGTTTCAGCATTTGTCAAAAAACAAAATATTTATAAACCTAATCCAGCCAATACAATTTCTGTAGCAGGTGGCGGTTCAGTTCTCGCAACTTTTCTACAAACAAGCGAATACTATAGCGGCCGAGACATTTACTACCTACATGCAAAGTATGAACTCAACAACTCAATTTTACTTTTCATTACTACTCTTATCCGTCGCGAAAAATACCGTTTTAATTACGGCCGTCAGGCGAATAGGTCATTGAAAACGCTAAAAATAAAACTCCCGGTTAAAGACGGCAAGCCAGACTGGGATTACATGGATGCGTTTATCAACACACACACACACAATTATCACTACGCTACAAAGCCAGCTAGTAGCTTACCTGCACCAAAACTAGATATCGCTAGTTGGCGGTATTATGAGCTTGGTGAGCTATTTAATATTGGCTATGGAAACAGTTTTGAGCTAATTAACCTTACGGAAACAAAACACGAAGGCGTTTTGTATATTTCAAGAACGGAGAAAAATAACGGTGTGTCGGCAGTCGTAGCAAAGATGCCAGATGTGCCGCCATTTGAAGCGGGAACTATAACCGTCGCAGTGAGTGGTTCTGTTTTATCGACTTTCTTACAAACAAAACCATTCTACACAGGATTTCATATCATGACATTGCAACCAAAAGAAAAGGTTAATAACTCTATTTTGTTGTTCGTTACAAGTCTGATCAGACGAGAGAAATACCGTTTTAACTATGGCCGCCAGGCGAATAAATCGCTCAAAACAATGAGGATTAAGCTACCTACGAGAGACGATCGTCCCGACTGGGACTTTATGACACAATTAGTCCAGACTTTGCCTTTTAGCTCGCAAGTCTAATAATTTTTAGGTTGTGGGTGTGTCGCTTGCGACACTTGGCAGCTTTGCTGCCCAGCGAAGCCTCGGCGCCTCTGCCATTTATGGCAGAGCGAACCGCCAGAAAACCAGCCTTTTCAACTAAAAAGAAAAAATACGGTGGGGGGAAATTCAAAAATGAATCAAAGGCAGGTTTTTCTGGCGGGGCGCAGCGCGCGCTTACCGCGCGCTAGGCGCCGGGGCTGAGCTTCAGCTCTCGAAATAGGTTCTAGCTTCGTTGTAAAACCGCTCCAAGTAAAAAGTCCTGTCCAAAGATAGGGCTTTTTGCTGGGTGTCGGAAGGGCTGGAACCTGAGCGATACTGCTTCACAGGATGGAGAGGTGAGAAATGCCAGTGGCATTTTGCAAGAGAGCCTACTCTTGCAAACTGGTTTGCAAAGATGTGGCGACGGGGCCACCAAAGGTAGGTCGAGTCCCTCCTGGCCCTCCAAAAAGCCTCATTTTGCGGAATGAGGCTTTTTGATTGAAAAATGATGCCATTCCCTATACTCTGGAGTAAAGGGTTTAACGTCGGAGGTTGGTAGTGTCTATGGCTCAAAAAATTGCACTTAATCCAGAAGATTTATACATCGTAAGCGGCACTGTGCATCCGAGACTTGCAGAAGAAACAGTTGCTGCTATGGGTCTTGAGCTTGGCTCATTAAACACGAAGCGCTTTGCAAACAGTGAAATGTACGTTCAGTACGGCGAGTCGGTGCGCGGTAAACACGTTATTATCATCCAAACCTTTGCGCACGACTATAAACGCAACCTTTCAGTCAACGATGCTCTTATGGAGACAATGCTGCTAATTGACGCCGCATATCGTTCTTCTGCTCGGGAAATAACTATTGTCATCCCCTATCTAGGCTACAGCCGTCAAGATCGCAAGGCTAAAGGACGTGAACCGATTTCTGCGGCTGTTGTGACACGCATGTTGCAAATGGCAGGAGCACACCGACTCGTGACTATAGACATGCATTCTCCCCAAGTACAGGGCACGTTCCACGGCCCATTTGACCATCTTGTTGCAGAGCGGCTTATACTCGAGGGACTCAAGATCGAAATGGGTGATCGCGACCCAGAGCTATTCGCCATAGTCTCCCCCGACACCGGCCGAGCAAAAGAATCAGAGCGTGCGGCAGACGCATTAGGGATACGCCTGCGACACCTTCAGAAAAAACGTGATCGCCATGATTCTTCTAAGCTTGTTCGTCCGAAAAAACTGCAAGGTGTTGAAGGACGTATATGTTTTATGACCGATGACATGATTGATACGGCGGGTACGCTTATCACCGCAGCAGAAACCCTCAAAAAATCTGGTGCAACCGCAGTTATTGCTAGCGCCACGCACGCCCTGCTTTCTGACCCAGCAATTGAGCGGCTGAGCGGAGACGCGATAGACAAGCTCATCGTGACCGACACGGTGCCGGTTGATTATGCAAAAAAGGTGCTAGGCGAAAAGCTTACCGTTCTTCCGGTTGCACCCATGATTGCCGCAGCGCTCCATGAAGTCGCCACGGGCGGCTCCGTCTCCGATCTTTTTGAAGGTCGAAACTACTTCTAGTACGTAATTGACTTTTACTGCAATGGTGTTCATTCTCCCCGAGCCTAACTAGCTTCGATGGCTTGAGCGCGTTGAAGAATCGCCCGCGCTTCTGGGGCTCGTACACATTCCGCGGGTTGTAGCCGTATGGTCTTGGTTTGCCCAACCGTAATAACATCGACGGTGCATACAAGAGGTTGGATAACTTGCGACATTTCGATACCCACAGCCTTCGCAGAGTTTGGCCATGCAAAGCAAACCACACATACCGCAATGCTAAGATACCGCGCGCTTACCCCCACCTGTTCCATACCTTTCACTGTATGCTCTTTTTTTCCGTAGTCAAGTTTCGTTGATGTCTTCCGAATGGCATTCAGCAACCTCTCATATTTTTCATTTACTATGCGAGAGTTGCAGCAACAACATTTGTAATATAAGGAGAGTCACATATGAAAAAAACAATTGTCGCAGCAAGTGTTGCTGCGGTACTAGCAACGACAGGCGTGGCAGGCGTTGGCTTAGCGCAAGCGGCAACTGAGCGCGGCGGTTCTGACCATTCCGGTCTGGTTTCGGCTATAGCAAAGAAATTTAAGCTCAAAGAAAGCGATGTCCAAGCGGTGTTTGACGAAAACCATACGGCACGCCAGGCAGAACGCGAAGCTGACATAAAACATGAGGTCGCACAGCTAGTAAAAGACGGCAAGCTCACTCAGGCACAAGCTGACCTCATCAATGCCAAGCGCACCGAGCTGCAAAAAACACGCAATGCTAACCGTGGAAATATGAGCAGTAAAACTGACACAGAACGCAAAGCAGCAATGGATGCCGAGCGCACTGCGCTGGACAAATGGTTTACGGACAATAGTATCCCAACCGACTACCGCTACCTCGTCTTCGGCGGTCGGCACGGTGGCCCCGGCGGTCATCATGATGGCCCACGAGATGGCAAACGCGGTATGATGGACAACTCCAGTTCAATTAACAACCAATAATTTCACCCCATTTGCTAAAAACACCCCTGGAACTTTCACCCGGGGTGTTTTTGTGTGGGGGTTAGGGGAAGATCTTAGAGCTTGGAGCTTGAATGTTAGTAATTGGGAACGGTCGCAAGACCGTTTAATACTTCATCGCGTCAGCGATACTGCTAGTAGGGGCCATGCGGAAGCCCCTGGCCTCAGCTGTTGTCGGTTTTGACAACTACCGACAGGCGGCACGAGTTGTTTGAGAGAGGCATAGATTGCCGGTGGCAATCTATGCCGAACGAGTTCTCGTGTCGGTTGTCAAAACGAGCAACAGCTGACCAAGAGTTGGAGCTTCTGGCCGAAGTTTCTCGCTTCCTCTTTTCTGGCAAAAGAGGAAGTCGTCTGCAGGCGCGAGAGCCTGCACTCAAAGCAAAGAACAAAATACGCTGCTACCGCAGCGGGTTTTCGTTTTTAAAGGGAGGCTCGCCTCCCTTGAGGTGTTCTTCTCGTTTCACTCGCAGAACAGCCTCCACCCTCCCGCCCAGCTTCTCCTCGAACCAGCTGGGCGCCGCCGCTTACGCAGCGGTGCCTGCGGCAACAGTGAACATAGGGAGGCCGGATGATTCTCAGGTATAATTCAGGTACGCTATTTAGGCTAGAGATATTATGAGACTACTCCTCATCGAAGACGAACCCAAAATCGCTCACGCCGTAAAGCGCGGCCTGGAACAAGAGCATTCAACGGTAGAAGTTTGCACGGATGGCCCTAGCGGCCTCGCCAGTGCCATTGCCGAGGAGTATGATGTCATTATCCTCGACCGTATGCTCCCCGG
>CAYLWF010000029.1:0-52500 GCA_964387505.1 uncultured Candidatus Saccharibacteria bacterium | reverse complement strand
TTAGAAGAAAAAGGGTACAAGATACTACCCTATGCTTCTAACGCAGAAGCTTTCCTCGAGTTTGTTAATGATTCAAAACAATAGGCGTCAATCAAGGATAGTTCCCTGCTTCATAACGGACGTAGGAATCAGACTACCGGGCTCCTGCCACGCGAGCTGTTCTGTTTAACTGTGCTCGCAAATGTAGCCAACTTCTTATCAGGCGACACATGGACGCCTGGTGCATTAGTAGACTCGAGTGGCAGGATTCCTCAGGGCAATCTTGCGCATGATGGCTTTATACTGTGTACAGTTGGCGCAAAGAAGAACCAGTTCATGTGGTTTGAGCAAGTATTAGCAACTTTTAAGGACAAAAGTGCAACGCCAGCGAACATTGAGAGTGCCATCCATGCCCAAGCACGCAGAAAATCATCTAAAGGCTCTGCGTATGGCGTAGATGATATGGCTCTAATAATTCTAGTAGATTACAGCGGCGAGCTCAGTAATCTTACAGCCCTATCAGAAAAAATTCAGACAGTTGCTTATAAGGCAGTGTTCCTTATAGGACAGATTTCAGGAACATTTAGGGATTGCGTTTGCGTAATACTGAAAAGTCCAGCAGATATACGAGGACCCATACAAGTGCGCTATGAAAGACCTGATGGCACCGCTGATGTTAGCAGGTTGTACGAATAGCGAGTAAGTGCAGTAGCCCTGTATAGGTGCTCCACATAGTTATCCCCAACTTATCCACATCATAAAATGCTTGTGCTTGCAAATGGTTTTGGGCGGGCGTAGACTACCTATACCATCGTTGAGGTGGTCGCAACCGCAAGGTTGCGCGCGACAAGGTCCTTCGGGACAGCGTCGCAAGAAAAAACCCGGTTCGTCCGGGTTTTTCATTTAGCTTTACACGCTTCCTTTATTTCTTTTTTATGGCAATCTTCTTTGGAGCAGGTAGTCCTCTGAACGGTACAACTACCTTCAAAACACCGTCATTCATATCGCCATCAATCTTCTCAACGTCTGCGACCTTAGGTAACTGTATGCGACGGTAGAAACTACTGCTGCTTTCGCGCACGACATATTTCTTCGTCTTGTCTTTTTCCTGTTCGTGCTTCTCAGCAGATATAACAAGCATGCTACCGTCGACATGTACATCCACATCTTTTTCGGCAAAGTTCGGTAAGTGTACTTCCACAACCATCTGCTTGTCGTCTTCGGTGTAGACATCTGTTGTCGCCAGCGCCATACGTTTGCTCGGTACGAGCCAGTCGTCGCCAAAAAAGCTGCGCTGCAAAGCTTGTAGATCCGCAAAAGGATCGAAAGGTACGAGTTGTGTCATAGTTTTTCCTCCTCTTTACTTCTTTGTGAGGCTATTCTCACACCTTCAGTATACAAAAATTGGCACTCTCATGTCAAGAGTGCCAATTCGTCTTATGCTTCGTTTCTCGCAT
This sequence comes from uncultured Candidatus Saccharibacteria bacterium, assembly GCA_964387505.1. Taxonomy (GTDB): domain Bacteria; phylum Patescibacteriota; class Saccharimonadia; order Saccharimonadales; family UBA4665; genus JAGXIT01. The sequence continues at coordinate 51,064 of CAYLWF010000029.1, read as the reverse complement.
AGATTTCATAGGCATAGTTCGGCTCGCCTGGGCTCGGGGCGGCTGGGATGCTTGAAACAAGATGATAATTCTTCAGTCGTTCCATAAGGTAAAATTTATCGCAGTGGTAGTCAGCGTCTATACGCGTGAGGTAGATTTCATCTGCCTCAGCATCTGCAACGCTCCCATTCCATACATCTTCGCCAGCGGCTTCCATTTGCGCCAGAAACTCGGGCAGCGAACGGACGATGCTCACACCCGGTTCCTCTGTAATGTCCTGCGAAGTCAACACATACAAATGTCTGCCAGCAGGCGGCCACGCAGCCACGCCTTCGCGTGCAGTCAGTCCCTTTTTCATGGCCTCATAGCTGCCCCGACCGACGAGCAGATTACCCCCAAACCGTTTCGTTTGTTCGTGAAAATACGCAATGTCTGCTGGTATATTCCACGGCGTTTTGCCGTTCTTTGCCATGCCGCCGTTTTTATCGACAGCTACAATGTCTCGTATCATTTCAGTTCCTGATTCTTTTCGCGCAGTTGAGAAATAAGGAAAAAAGAGCCCGTGATAACCCCCACAGTTTCGGTCTTGTCCAAGAAAGCCTTATACGCTTTTTGCGTGTCGCTCATGACACGGCATTTCACCCCGTTCGCCTGTAGCACGCTGGTGATTTCACTTGGTTCCATGGATGTAATGGGTAAATCTTGCGTCTTGCTAAAGGTGGTTACGATGACTTCACTGGCATACTGTTTTAGGAGCGGCGCAATGTCTGCTACTTCTTTTCCCTTTTTAAGCGCAAACACAACCATTGGCCTCACGCCTGGATATTTGGCTGCAAAACTTTGCCAAAACGCCGCCATTTTCTGACCGTTGTGTGCGCCGTCCATGACAATAGTCTTGCTATCTATATTTCGCACGTCCATTCGGGCGGGTACTTGCAGCTCCTGGGTTTTTTGCAACTCTGTCGCAGAAAGTTGACGAAGTTCATCTCGTTTTGCGAGCCATTTATAGGCAGCAAATCCAAGAAGCCAGTTACGCTTCTGGTACTCAGGCAGTCCCGCCACAAATATCCCACCATACGCTTTTTCCAGCCGATCCTGCTCAAACGTGAGGAGTTCGGCGTCTTCCTGCTGACTCACCCAATAGCGTACGACCTGCATAATTTCCTGGTTCTGGTCATACATAAGCACCGTGTTTCCTTCGTGAATAATGCCCGCTTTTTGGTAGGCAATTTTACCCAGCGTGTCACCAAGTGCTTCCATATGATCAAAGCCAATTTCGGTCATAACACAGAGTTTGTCGCTACGTGCAGCCACATTCGTACTATCATCCAGTCCACCCATGCCAGTTTCTACCACTGCATAGTCTACCTTTTCCCGCGCAAACACCCAGTAGGCGAACGCTATGAGTACCTCAAACCGACTTGGCGTGTCAGGTACACCCTGAAGTAGATCTAAAAACTCTCCAAGGTACGCGCAGAACTGCTTTTCAGACAGTGGCTGGCCATTTATTTGGACGCGTTCGTTCATACTATCGACGTACGGTGAAATAGTAGAACCAACCTTGCAGCCCGTGGCTCCGAGCAGTGCTGAGATGTAATACGTGGTAGAGGTTTTTCCGCTCGTGCCAGCTATATGCACAACACGCAGCAACTTTTCTGGGTTGCATATGTGTGTCATCAGCCGTTCGGAACGACCAAGCGTTATGTGCTGTCCTGTTGTTCGTCCGGTAACCTCATTGAACGGGGCAAGTGCTATCTCTACGTCAGCTAAAGAAGCAATTTTCACTCCATAACCATACCACACCTCTGTTAAACATGCTATAATTTCACCCAGTTAAGCGCGCGTAGCTCAGCTGGATAGAGCGTTGGTTTCCGGTACCAAAGGTCGGGGGTTCAAATCCCTTCGCGCGTACCACACATATGAAAACACTTGTTATTGCAGATAGAAATCCACACATAGACATTGCTGCTATTTGCCAGCAGGAAAACGTTGAGCTTATCATAACCCTCGGCGATTTGACGAGAGAAGACATATTGGGCCTCACGCAAATTACCCACATACCCAAAATTGGCGTGTATGGCAACCACGATAGCGGTAACTACATGGAAGAGCTTGGTATATGGGACATGCACCTCAAAACGTGGTCGTATGGCGGCCTACGTTTTGGTGGGTTTCAAGGCTGTGTACGTTATAAAGACAACCCCGATGCCATCATGTGCACGCAAGAAGAGGCAGTCTCACTCATGCAATCTTTTCCACCAGTCGACGTTTTCCTCTCACACTGTCCACCCCGCGGCATAAATGACGAGGCAGAAATTGCCCATCAAGGGTTTGACGCACTCCGAACATATCTGACGCGTACCATCCAAAAGTCTGGCTACACGGCCACACCTACCCAACCGGAGAGAATATAATCAAAAACTATCAAGGCACTCGTATACAATACGTCTACGAATACCGTGTAGTCGACTTATGATTAAGTGTCTATTGGAAGGTGTTACAGCTAGTGAGATTGCCGGTGTTGTAGCCGGCTGTGAACCATTTGGTGCGTTCAGCAGAGGAGCCGTGCGTCCATGTTTCTGGATTTGTTGTGCCAGTTTCGGTTTTTTGGATGTGGTCATCACCCACGGCCGCAGCGGCGGCAAGTGCCTGTTTAATCTCACTCGGTTGCAAAATGCCTTCGGCAGAGAGCGAGTTCATCCATATGCCCGCGTAGCAGTCGGCTTGCAGTTCCAGTGCAACCGAGCCAGAACCGTCGCCCGTTTCGCCAGCAGGCATGTCAACTTGATCCATGGTACCCAAAAGATTCTGCACATGATGGCCAGCCTCATGTGCAATCACATAGGCTTGCGCCACATCACCGCTACTGCCGCCGTAGCGCCGCTGTAGTTCGTCAAAGAATGTTTCATCGAGGTAAATTGTTTGGTCTTGCGGGCAGTAGTGTGGTCCCATGGCAGAACTAGCAAAGCCGCAGCTGGACTGCGTTGCTTGGCGGAATAGCACCAGCTTGGGTGGCGTGTATTCGCGCCCTTGCGCGGCAAAGATGCCGCTCCACGTATCATTATTTGAACCCAGCACCTTTTTCGTAAATGTTTCGTAGCTATCTGCCCCCTGAAATTCGGCTGGCTGCTCGGCAGACTGGCTCGTTTGCTGCGTAGCAACCTGATTCAGAACCTGCTCGAGTACGCTTCCGTCCTGGCCGGTGCCAGCACCCATAAAAGCAAAAAGCAGAAATACTATCAGCCCACCCACACCAGTCAGGGCAATTCCACCGCTACCCATGCCCCGCCGGTCTTCGACATCACCCGAACTCCCAATCTTATCCCACAGCGCCATACATATCTCCGTTTATGACCACAGTATACTATGCGCTCTACTAAAAGCTACGGCCTGTTTTGTGCAATCAGGCGGCTCGCAACTCAAATGCCGGTAGCCCCTGCTCTGACGCAGGTTCAACTTCGGCACTTGCGCTACTATGAAGATTCATCCAGAACTCTGGCTTCATGTCTTCTTGTGTGAATGTGGCAAGGTTTGCAAGGGTGCCAAGCAACTCTGGCGAAACTCCTCCTTTCTCTTGAAGTTGGACATTTACTTCAGCACCCATAATGGGCTCGCCCGAATGATTGTTTGCGAACTCAAACGAATACAATCCTAACCCACCAAGCAAAGTTGAAACCAGTGTAACCTGAGTGCGACATCCGCCCTCTGGACGGTACATAAATAGTTGACTCGTCCTTACCGCCTCTTCAGAAGAGACATTTGGTAGGAGTACAGCCGCCAAGGCTTGGATCGCTCCCTTATACCTTGCGACCGCTTCCGTCTTGAACTCACGATTTTGGCTGCGATGATTAATTACTTTACCGACAGGGGGCATAATTAACCCATCTATTCGTAGCTTTTATGATTTCTATTTTTCTTCGCATATTTATTTGAAAGGTTATCGCCTTATATCCAACCTTCTTTATACGCCCGGCTAGAGATGGGTGCTGTAATAATTATCACATTGTTATTTGATGAGGTTGCGCTGAATGAGATCGGCTATGGTCGTATAGTTTGTGGCACAGAGCCAGGTGGTTAGTGCGATTAGCACAGGCAAAACCAAGAGCATTTCAACTTTCTTGCCCGTTGTGACGCGCAGACTCCGGATGGGAGGGAAACCAAATTTGAATGGAATAGGCAGGAGCCATGGCACACCTTCTTTGGTGAGCGTATCCATAATGAGGTGAGAGACAACACCGGTCAAAAAGGCTTCCCAGACGAAACGTATGTCTACATTTGGCATAATAGGCTGCAAAAACTGCAGTAGCATGAGACTGAGTGCTGCAAAAAGTCCGACACCTATGAGCGAGTGACAAAAGAAGCGGTGCCCACCCACCAGCGCTCCAAACACTTTGCCAAAATACCGTCCCACGGGTAAGTTTCGCCATAACGGCGCCGTGGGCTGATCTATGTCTGGTGCTATGCCCCCAAGCTGGTTTGCAAGCACGGCCGTCAGAGCAGTCGCTACCGTCATTTTCCCCGGCGGCACTGCCAGCACCCATAGCGTGAGAGCCGACAGCGCCGCAACATCATGCGTCCGTGCAGTCATGGAAATAGTGTATAGGTTTTAGGGTATAGGTTCTAGTAACGCAAGTTGAGCGAAGCGAACCCGTGCGTAGCACGGGCGCGAGCGAATAGCGAGCGAGGGAGTGCGGGCCGCTGGCGAGCAAAGCGATGGCAGCGCCCGAAGAGGGACGAGTCCCTCTTTAAGATTATTGCTCTTGGCTTTCGCCACTTTTCAGTGGTCGAAGGTATTGTCGCAAGACAACGGCTTTCTTTTCGCCCACAACTTTGGCGAGCTCCCAGTCGCGAGCCTGCATAACACCGCGCACGCTACCAAAAGTGCGGAGGAGTTTTTTGCGAGTCGCCGGGCCAATGGTTGGTATGTCATCAAGCATACTAGCCGTTTGCTTTTTCACCTTCAGTGTCGAATGGTAGCTGACCGCAAAACGATGTGATTCGTCGCGTATACGTTGCAGAAGCTTCACAAGGTTCGTACTGTGCAGCAGATTTACCAGTATAAAGTCATCCGTTTCTGTCGCATATCCACCCAGCTTATGTAGCACCTCAGTATTGAGCGTTACGTTTGAACCTACCTCATTTTGATTCGAGATTCCTGATTCCAGATTCTTCTTTATGACTATCTGCTCCTCACGCTTCGCCAACCCAATCATCGGCACTTGCGTCAAGGACGGACCCTGACGCAAAACTGCGTCAGGGTCCGTCCTTGACGCAGCATCAGTGCGAGCGCGGAGGGCGGCGTCGAGCTGACCTTTGCCGCCGTCTATGAGAAAAAGGTCGGGCTTGCCCCATGCTTTCATGTTTTTTTCGCTTAGGCGGCGGGTGATGGTTTCGTGCATGTTGTAAAAGTCGTTGTTGTGCTCCACACGGGTTTTGAACTTGCGATATTCGCCTTTGTCGCTAACACCATTCGTGAAAACGACCATACTTGCCACCACGTTTGTGCCTTGCATGTGTGAAATATCGTAGCCCTCTATGCGGCGCGGGTACTTTTGTAGTCCCAGCAAATCGACCAGTTCAGTCAAGGCGTGGTCTTTCGAGATGTCGAGGAACTCTTTGTCACTAAATATCACCTGCTTGCCCAAGTTTTGAAGTGCCACCATTTGGTTGCGCAACTTTGCCGCCAGCTCAAAATTTTGTGCCTTACTAGCTACTTTCATTTCTTTTTCAACTTGTTTGATGATGCGCTCGCGCTTACCCTCTATGACCGCGATGAGCTTGCGCAAGTTTGCGCGGTAGTCCTGCAAGTTTGTCTTGCCTTCCTCTAGCCCTGGGTCTAAACCAATATGATAGTACAAACTGACGCGTTTTTGGCCGCTCGGTTTTTTGTACGCAAAGGGGAAAATACGCCGCAAAAGCTTCAGCGCCTGCCGAACACCCATCGTTGAAAAATACGGCCCGAAGTACCGCGCACCGTCATCCAGCGGCCGCCGCGTCGTACTCACCGTCGGGTAGTCGCTGTCGTAATCTATGCGGATATAGCTCATGGCCTTGTCGTCGCGCAGTAGTATGTTGTAGCGCGGCATGTAACGCCTAATCATCTCTGCTTCCAGGAACAATGCCTCAAGTTCGCTCTCTACTTCCATCCAGTCAGTGTCAGCTATCTCCGCTACCAGCGCCTCGGTCTTCGGGTCGCGCCCGCGACTGGCCTGAAAATACTGCCGCACCCTATTTCGCAGCACCGCCGCCTTGCCCACATATATAATTTCCCCGGCAGCATCCTTATGAAAATACACCCCTGGCGTTTTCGGAAGCAACGCGAGCTTATCGTGTAGGTTAGTGTCTTTCACGCTCTACTTGCCCAAAGCCTTTTGTGCCGCTAAAACATAATCTAGATTTAAACTGTCTGGATGCAGGGCGCCACCGGGAATATGGGAAGTATTTATCTTATCAAGGGCGCGAATTCTGCTAAGATAATCCTCCCTCTGAGATATCTCATCTTGGTGTATGCGCTCTCGTAAACGATACCCCAGAGATCGAACCCCATGAACCATACCTCGAACTACTGCCCATGGATCGAAATCGACACATCCATCTTGAACTAATTCGGGGCCAAAAAAGCCTTCAATTGTACAATATATCTCTGACATAGCACATATTTTAACGTACTTGTCTCATTTGTAATAATCTTCCGGAGGGTAATGGCCACAGCGTATTTGAGTTCCTTGTGTATTCCTGCCAGCCTTCACGTTTACGGAGATGAGCTTCTTTCAAGGGAATGCCCGAGACATACACAATCAAGTAGGTTATGAACGCTGCACCGCCCAAGCCGACCCATCCGTGGGGTGTGCCGAGAGATATGACGGCAATCCCCCACCACATGGCGAGTTCACCAAAATAGTTTGGGTGGCGAGCGTGCTTCCAAAGTCCTTCGGTCATAAGCTTACCTTTGTTTATTGGGTTCGCAACAAAACGAGCAAGCTGTCTGTCGGCGACAGATTCTATGACGAAGCCAGCAAGCCACATTGCACATCCGGCAAATACCCAGAAAGACCAGCGTGTATCCTGCGCAAGATTTATATGTACGACCGGTATGCTCACAACGAGCGCGAGGATAGACTGCAGAAAATACACACGGAAAAACGTGTTGAGTGCAATATTTCCCCGCCATTTTTTCCGCAGCTCCACATACCGTTCATCTTCGTGGTTGGTACGCATAATCCGCCTACCTATATGCCAGGCAAGCCGACTCCCCCACACTACAACCAGTAAAGTCGTAAGTGTTTGCGGGTCCCAACGCACACGCACACCGTCCTGGAGGAAGAAGCCACACAGCGCAATGGTCAAAATGCTCAGCCCCCAGCCCACATCTACGACGTCTATGCGCCGTATGCGCCGCCCCCAGAAATACAGCAGCGTCATAACACCCAGCGCCGCCAGCCAGCACATCGCCATACGCCCAATAACTGAGCCAAACATGTCATATTTGGCCAGCGTGTAAAAACACACGAGCACGTAGCCTAAAAAGAAGACGGGGAAGATTTTTTTCATCGGTGCAATATGAGGTAGGTTACGCCAGCGACCGTTGCCGTGAGAAACGCACCCCAGGCCAAATCTACTACGACAACCTTCGTGGTAAAACCTTTCATAGTCGCCAAGTTTGTAAGGTCATAGGTTGCATAGGCCACGAAACCAAACAGTGCGCCACGAGTCAGCGCGTAACTCAGCGAACCTTTTTCCAGCGCCGGCGAAACTACAAATGTCACTACGCCCACGACGTAAATGATGTAAAACAGTACCGCAGCGGTCATATTTGGCTTGTCCAGCAGCAGTTTGCCGATTTGCGAACGGTAAAACGTCTTTGCAACCGTCCCCAGCCATATAAAATCCAACACCCCCATCACCCCACCAGCCACTAAAAGTTGTTTTAGTATATCTGTCATTTCATACCCCTTTCTTCATTTTTCATTCCAAGATACCGTTTGCGTTCGGTTTCTGGCAAATGTTCTATGGCGTAGCGCAGAGCAGTACGTGGCATGGTGGCGGCATGTTGGTTGAGAAAGTCGAGGAGCAACTGCCGGTCGCAACGTTTACCCACTTCACGGAGTGTCCAGCCAACCGCTTTATGCATGAGGTCGTGCTTGTCGTGTAAAAGTAGTTCTGCCAGCTCAAGTGATGTCAAAGGATCACCCTTTGCAATGTACGCAAACGTGCTGATGATGCTAGCGCGTCGTTCCCACAGGTTTTCACTTTTTGCCAGCTCGTACAGTCTGCTGCGGTTATCACGCAAATGCTCGCCCACAATGTACCGACATGTCACGTCTACGAGGTCCCAATTGTTCACGTTTCCCCGCATAAGTTCCGACATATAGAGGTCAAATATGTCATTTTTCACCTGGGATGCTGCACGAGGGTATTGCAGGGTCAAAATAATCAACCCGGCCAGGCGGTGTTCGTGGATGGGACTTTCGATGAGCTTTTTTACTTCCCCAAGCGACAGGCCTCTAAAGTCACGGCAAACGTTGCGAATCTTTGGCACCTTGACGCCTACGAACTGGTCACCTTCGCCGTACTGCCCCGGCCCGGTTTTGAAAAACCAACTCAGTGTCGCTGCGTCTGTGTCGCTTGCATGTGTTTGGAGCGCGGCTTTTACTTCGTTTGCTGTCATGCCGCGTCCTGAACAAACTCGGCGAGTTTGCGAGCAGTGTTTACATTGCGCACGGTCATAAAGCTATACAGTTTGGTACCGACTATTTTGGGAAGCGAACCACGTGAGTAGTTTTTGCGCTCGATGTTCCAGAGAAACGCGCCCGGCACATAAAGTCCCGTTTCAACATCTGCATTGCAACCGACTTTCATAACGATGGTTGCGTCATCTACTTCTGGGAAAAGATAGCAAATGTCTGACTTCTGGTCTGGGTCGTTGCGCCAACTTTCCGGGATAGATTCGGCTATACGGCAAATGGCATTGGCGTCTAGGAGCAACACGGGAACATTCAAACCAAATGCCCCGGCAATCCTTTTTTGCAGCGCCTCTACGTCTGGTTTTACGGCCGCCTCAAAAACTACATTACCCGCGTTTAGGTATGTGATCACATGCGTAAACCCCGCAGTTTCAAACAGCGCCTTCAGCGCGGCCATTTCCACCTTGTTTTTCCCACCCACATTTATGCCTCGCAACAAAGCCACATATTTCATAACTACAGTATACTAACATACTATCTTGCAATACAATATAGTGTGTGCTATATTGTATTGCAAGATAGCTAGCTGCTATTAGAAAGGACCCATGCAAACATATACACAACTACTCAAAGGTATGCTCGATGGCGGCATACTACTTGTTATAGCGGCCCGCGGCGAACTATACGGCTATGAACTGAGCTCCGCCCTCGCAGCATATGGTTTTGACACGGTGCGTAGCGGCAGTATTTACCCCGCTCTGCTCAGGCTGGAACGGGAAGGTCATATAGCATCAGAGCTGCGTAAGTCAGACAGCGGGCCAGACCGCAAATACTATCAAATAACACCAAAAGGCCTAGATTACATGCAGCAATTCATCGACTTTTGGCAGACTACGAATATAACGATTCAACAGCTAATAAAGGAGGCACTATGAAAAATAATCGCTTAACGGGACTCGAGGAGCTATCGAGCCGACTAGAACCTGAGAATAAAAAAGTTTTTGAGTATGTCGAAGACTACGTTTCCGACCCTGACCTATACGACGAAGTGACAAGCCAGTCGCTCCTAGCGGACATTGCGACACATTTCGTCGAAGCACAAAAACAGGGTATTTCGGCTAAAGAAATCGTAGGAAACGACCCAGCAAAATATTGCCGTGAGCTTGGAAAAAACCTCCCCCGTGTCAAGGGTGGTTACAAACGGCTGGTTGGCTTTGCAGTATCATGGAGTATCATGACAATCCTTGTCCTTGCCGCAAGCATTCTGTTCTTCTCAGGAAACCCTCAGCCGACACTATACGCTGCTTCACTGGCTCTTTTCCCACTCGTTATGGGAATCTTTGTCGTTTCAATAATTCATGATAGAAAAGCGTCTCAGTTGCATTTAAAAACGGCAACGATTCTAGCACTCACCTTAGGTTTCGCCAGTGCTATATTCTGGGTTTTTGGCTTTTGGATGACTGAAGCAAGTTACACTAGCTACCTGACATCGCTCGTCATAAATAGCTTCGTCACATTTTCATTTTGGTACAAAGTACATGAATATAACATTACACAATAGTCTCTGACCACAAACGCTTTATGGCCTTTAAGCTCCTGTGGTATTCATGATCCGAGCTACGTCCCGACGGGTTTTTAGCTTGGGCGGGTCAACACGGTAGCCGAAGGCGAGCATGAGAACTGGCAAATCTTGTTCGGGGTCAATGAGCTTCTTCTGTGCAAGCAGCTCGGTTACACTCAAAACAGTAAAACCCTCTATGGCACATGAATCGACACCTCTCATGGCAGCCACGGTCATCATATTTCCAGCAGCGATGTAGGCCTGGCGAGCAGTCCACTCGTGGAGGAGTTGCGGCGCATCCAAACGACCGTAATCTTCCTTCAGCCATTTTTCGTACCACTGCAAGTACTCGTCAGCTTCAGCATCATTCATGCCGCGCACGGTAGTAAGCGCCTGTTTTGGGTACGGCGCGTCTGGCATCATAGCGGCAGATGTTTTTGCAGTGAATATAAGAAAATGACTCGCCGTTGGCAGTTGACCTTGTGCGCCCCAGCACAAAGGAACAAGCTCTTCTCGTAGTTTTTTGCCCGCTACGATGATATTCCACGGTTCTAGCCCAAAAGAACTTGGCGACAACTGCCCCGCCTCAAGAATGAGGTCGAAATCATTATCAGAGACGGTCTTCCCAGGGTCAAACCGTTTTGCTGCGTGCCGAAACAACAGAGCTGCCTTAATCACGTTTGGGTCAACAAGAGTTTTTTGCATACTCTTACTATACATGCCTTGCCACTGCGCGATATACTACAAAAGATAAAGGAGGAGTGTCGTGGAAAAATTTGTCGACTTTGCTAGTGGAAAACAAGGGCGGTCAATTCGCATGATTGTCGGCGCAGTCATGGTCTGTGTTGCTGTAGCGACACTAGAAGGCAGTGCCGCATGGGTTGTTGGCGTTTTCGGAACCATACTTATTCTTTCAGGTGCACTAAAACTATGTGCACTCAATCTACTGGTCGGCCGCAAAATCACCGCTTGCCCAAACTAGTCGCCATACCTTATTAGTCATCTTTTTTGCAGATACAATTATATACCTTATATACTGCTAACGCTTCAAGAGATTGCGACGAGTGAGCTCATCGCCAAGATTCGCCCGAATACGGTCACGAGTCTGAACAAGTTCTGGATAGTCATAGAGTGAACGTATTTTATCGCTTTTTTCGCTCGCGTCAGTTGGTTTAGCGCGCAGTACAAAATGCGCCCAGGTTTCTGCTAAGTCTTCGACAGGGTTCGTTGCCGCATATTCAGTAACGAAGCTTACCGCTTTGCCCTGATAGAAATCCATGACTTCATCTTGGTTCTCACCGTAGTTTGCAGGTGTTTCGTCGCCGTATTTGTCCCAAAAACGCTGTTCAAAGCTAGCGAGATACGATCCCTGCTTCGTGCAGCCTTCAGGAATTTCAAATCGCGGACATGCACCGCTAGTCTGCTCCACCTGTGTTGTGTTGAGTGTGACGATGTGGCCAAATTCGTGCACCATGGTGTGTATAAGGTCTTTTTTGTCTTCCATAAATGCGGCATTGACATTCATGTGCCATTTCTCTGGGTTATCCTGACTTTGCCAGACAGATGCCGCGCTATCGTTGTTGCCATCATCAAACACTTCGAAGCTCACCAGCCGTTCACTAATTGTCTGCTTGCTTGCCACTCGCACAAACAGCTGCCAGAGTTCGGCATCACGCTGGCTCGGTTGAGGCGAAAGTTCCTGCGCAGATGTAACAGTGTAGACTTTGCCGCCAGTCTCTGAGCCAGTACTTTCGGCTGTATATTCCTTTTGCGCTGTGCCATCAGTTTCGGCAGGCTGCGCTTGTTGGGATTGTTTTGCTTCGTTCTCTTCTTGGTTGTTTTTTGTTTTTTGGGAAACAATTTTTGCTTCAGAACCCTCAAAATAGTCGTTGAGTTCTTTTTCTATCTTTTCGGCTTTCGCTGCACAATCATCATCACTCGTGCAGTCGTAGTAGCAACTTCCAGTAAATGCATCATACTTTTCCAAGCTTGCACAATCTTCTGGGCTCAACCGAAAAAACTGCCACCACACGCCCCCCGATACTAGTAGCAGACTTACGACAAGAATAGCGACTCTTTTTTTGTTCACAGTACACACTCCTTTGTTATTTTGCACCATTATACGCAAACATGCAGCCACGTACAGTACAAAGCTTTACTTTTTTATGACGGAACAGCGGCCGGATGCTGAAGCGAAAATTGCGTTGCCACGACAAGTGTATACGTTGGGACGTATTGCTCTATGAGCGCCTCATAGGTTTCATATACGTCAGCTATCAGTTCATGACGCTCTCTGGCAACTCGCATTTCCGCTAAAGTCAGCCAACGCAAGTCAGAAGACTCAGAGTCGTTCGGCAATGCCCTAGGCGCACGTGTCGCAATAAACCCATAACTAATGTCGGTATGAAAATGAGTGCTAGTCACTTTGTGTGTATTGAGTATAAGTGGAACGGGGTGCACTACACAGTCTGAGACTTGAGGAATAACAAAATCTGGCTGCAAAAGCTGAAGCTCATCAAACGTGTAGCCAGACTCTTCTAGTAACTCATGCGCGAGCGCCTGCCAGGGGGTTTCATGCAACTCAACATGGCCTCCTACCTGCAATAATTTGCCAAGCTTTTTGTGCATGTGCACGAGACCCTTCCATTCTCCTTCAATCCTGCGCACTACATATGCACTAATCGTAAAATCATGCTGTCCCGGCTTGGTGTGAATATGCGGCACCTAGCTTCTGCCTTTCCATGTGATGAAATAAATACTGACGAGCACAATAATAGAACCAATAAATTTTTCCCATGAATAGTGCTCGCCCAGTAGCAAAACTCCTGCTAGTGCCGTGAATACAACTTGGCTGTTATTGAGTACGACTGCATGATTTGCATCGACTAAGTGTACTGACACTGCAAACGTCTTCATGGTTAGCCAATAAAACATGCCGGCCACTAACGCCCACGGCAAAATATGCACCATGAGGCTGATATCTCGGATAAAAAATACGCTCGCTATCAAAGCCAAAATAGCCGCAAGCGTAAGCCGTACGTTTGGCACAACAAACGAACCCTGTCGTTTCATAATTTTCCGCGCAATAACGTTTCCTAGCCCAAAAAATATAACTGAGGAAAGAATGATTATATCGCCCTTATTCAGATGTACTACGCGCAAACCAACAATGGCCAAATACAGACCCGCGAACAAACCTAGTAGCCATAATCGTTGATGTGCGGTTGGGCGCTCACCAAGCAACAGATACGAAAAAAACATCGTCGCAAGTATAGTCAGCGTTCCAATGAGCGAGGCATTTATAGAGGAAGTGTAGCGTTGCCCCGCCACAAGCAATCCCATAGCAACAAAGCTCAATATCGTTAGAATTATGAAATAGCGTGTATCTTTCCGGGCAGTCCGATACATAGCCCTATCCATCCTATGTACAAGTGAAAACAAACCAAACACGCCACCGCACATACTAAACAGCAGCGTGTATTCCACTGCCGAAGGGTGATACGCATTATACACATGCTTGTTTATGATGAAATAAGTCGTCAGACAAAGTGCCGAAGCTAGGCCAGCAAACACACCCTTCAGTCCATTTGGCAACACCTGCCATCTCTGCTTCACTTGCCGGCCTCAAGTATCGTAAGGCCCTTGCGAATAGCGATGATTTCGGGATCGGTTTCGTCACTGGGCGTCAAGAATGTTTCGCGAAGATTTTCACTACTAAACCAACCGTACGTGCTGTGGTCTTCGGGGTTCAAGCGGATGTTTTCGAGCGGGTCAGTGAACTGCGCAAAGTAGATGACTTCAATCGAATGAGACTTTTTCACCTCGTTCATATACGTAAACACGTCTAGTACGTCGCCAATCTCTATGTGCATACCAAGCTCTTCCATGACCTCGCGCTTCAACCCTTCCTTGAGATCTTCGCCAAAGTCTATATGCCCGCCAGGTAATTCGTACACACCTGGCAAAAACTTTTTCGTGTCTGCTCGTTTCGCGAGAAACACCTTTTTCACCCCATCGAACTCATACCATATAAACGCACAGGCCGTAAAAACCTGCTGCCCCTCAGCTAAAACCTCGCTATCATGTGCCGCCTTTTGCATACTCAAATAGTACCATTCCGACGACGTAAAACTTAATTTATCTACATTTCTGTCCCAGCTGGGACAGAAATGTAGATGATGGTCAGAGTGAAGATGTGAACGAAGATCTAATAATTTGGTGTGAAATGCATGAGTAGCTTATTGTTAGCTCATTTTGATATGCGGCGAAAAGTCTACCTGATATGGTGGTATCCCAAGTGAAATTCCGTAGTCTGTGGCCTCTTGGTACTGACTGGCGCTAGTGCGGTCAATGGCAAAAATCTTTCCGGGAAAGATAATATAGTGCTGCTTGTCGTTCTTATAGTCTGCGTACCAGCTTGTTTTGTGCGACGTGTCTATTGCCTCACTTAGCACTGCCGCCACTTGCTCTGCTTCTGCTTCCGGCACACGCACCATGTCGAGCGTCCACTGTTTTACCCACGGTGTCTGATGTCGTTCAGTGACCACTTCAATCTTTTGAGCAACGACAGTAACCATGCCCAAGACCGCCCGGTCGGCTAAACTCTCTTCGATAATTATACCCGTATAGTCACTCATATTTCATCATTCTGAAGCATGTTTGCGACTTCTAAAAGACATTCTTTGCTAGCGGCCTTCAGCGCAACCTGATAGTAGTACGGATATTTCTGCCAGTTTAGCTTTGCAGCACCACAGCTCGCGGCGCATTTAAAATCTACGAAATATGCCGTTGTGCCATTCTGAATTTGCACTTCCGACCCAACTTCCGGGGTAGCTATAGGTGATGTGCTGATGAAAATATCCCCGAAGTAACATGCGGTAGCTCCCCGGCAGCCCGGCGTATAATCCATGCTTATCGTATACCTACCGCTGAGTGTTGCGCCGTACTCCGAGTAAAGCGTTATATGAAATCGTCGTTCGATTTCAGAAACAACTTCTTCGGGTTGCTTTCCGGTCGCTTGTTCAAATACTGAGGCAGCGACTTGGGTTGATTGGTTGCCAGTGGCCGGTTTTCCGGGCAAGTTCACCCGATACATCCAAAAAACTCCGCCCAAACAAATAACCATTGTCGTAACGGTCAAAAGAAAAGCATCTCTAGGCTTTAGCCGTTTCATGTGTGGCCTCTTTTTTGAGACAAGCTTCTGTGTGGTAGAGCTTTTTTGGGTCCTTTTTGCAGGGTTCGCAGATGAGGACAAGGTCGTTGCAGGCCGGGTTAGCGCAGTTTTCGTAGTTGCTAGTTTTACCCTTGCAGTGGATGCACTCGCCGATGACTTTTGCGTCTGGGCTGAAATTCATGCCCATCCGACCATCAAAAACATACAAGTTTCCTTCCCAGAGTCCACTATCACCGTACGCTTCGCCGTACTTCACGATACCACCGTCTATCTGGTAGACTTCTTCGAATCCGCGCTGTTTCATCATAGCGCTTAGGAGTTCACAGCGCACGCCGCCCGTGCAGTATGTCACCACTTTTTTGCTTTTAAGGTCATCATACTTGCCACTTTCGAGCTCTGGTATGAAGTCACGCGATGTACGCGTGTCTGGCACAACCGCATTTTTGAAACGCCCCACGGCTGCTTCGTATTTATTACGCCCGTCAAAGAACACCACATCGTCGCCATACTTTTCAACAAGCTCGTTTACTTGGTGCGGCTTCAGATGCGGCCCCGTACCAACCACGCCTTTTTCGTCCACCTTGATATCTTTATACGA
Organism: uncultured Candidatus Saccharibacteria bacterium; assembly: GCA_964387505.1. Classification (GTDB taxonomy): domain Bacteria; phylum Patescibacteriota; class Saccharimonadia; order Saccharimonadales; family UBA4665; genus JAGXIT01. The sequence goes on along the minus strand of CAYLWF010000029.1, from coordinate 35,069 downwards.
TGCAAATGCCACAAGTTCTGGCTTCACTTTCACGCTCATACGCGGAAAATTACTTCGGCCACCTTCACTCCATTTCCATAAAATGTCCTTGAAGCCCGGAAATTCCTTCGTTTTTCGCACATACGTTTTCAGGTCTTTAAGCTCACCGCCCACCGTGCCATTTATACCCTGCTCACTCACAAGTATGCGACCATGCAAATTAAGTGAGTCACACAGTGTTTTTTGCCATAGCTTCAGCATTTCTGGGTCTTTTATGGGGGTAAACTTATAGTAAAGAAGTATCTTTTGCATGATGTCATTATACCGTACAATGATGACATGAAGCACGATGACGATGATACGAGTGGGTTTCTCGGCATCACCTATATTTCTCACGGTGACGATCACAAGAAAAATGATGATACCGACGGCGACGACGCCAAAACCAAGTTGGCAGGCACAGAAAAGGCCGACAAGGCCAAACATACTGCGAAACACCCAGAAAGTGATGAACTTGAGGCGCTCCACCATGAGCTAGAGGTTCTTGAATCACGATTGCAAACATATGAGGTCGAAACAGAAGAACGGCTCAAACATCTTGAGCGGCTTGCAGGACACCCCGTGTCGCCCGAAGAAAAAGTATTCCGTATACAAGAAGATTCGTAAACTACTACACCCTAAGACCAGACACTGTGCCGCTCCACGCCATCGTTATAGTAGCTCGCGAGCGAGTGCCGACGTGCATGGAGTAACAGTTGTCTACCATAGGCACTTCTTGTATATACGCCACGACATTTTCCAACACGCACATGCCACTGTACGAGGAAATTATCAACGTATTTTCGATTTGTTGAGAGAATTGACGGCATAGCAAATGAGCTCCAACCAGCCGGTATAAACCAGTTCTTCCCTTTCGCTTGCAAAAGGTATCGCGGATTTTGAATAGGAGATGTCAGTTCTGCGAGCGCATCAAGGAACAAATCACTTTCGTAGGGTTGCGCGCCAACAAGCAACGTTTCAACAATACCATTTATATGATGTCGCGTTTCAACGCGCAGATTCTCATAAGGTGTGGCAATAAACCCATGCTTTGTCATCGTCGCAAGTAGCGCCTCGCCAACTTCCTTCATGCTGCGTTCAGGACTAAAGTGCCGTATCATACGCACGAGTAAACGAAGTGAAAAAATAAATGTCATCAGAAGCGCAATTACGATAAAAACGAGTATTCCGCCAGCACCGCTGCGAATAAGTTCTGCAAATATCCGCATGCTATCAGGCAAACAGGCAATAATGCTCATTATGCCAATATAAAAGGCTGCCAAAAACCCCTTAAACATGACCGGACCGCGGGGGAGCAATGCTTTTTTTGACGTCATTGAATGTGTCATCCTGCCAATGTTGCCGGCACTCAAAGCTTGCCGCCAAGACAAAGCCATTGCTTGCCTGTTTGCAGCCGCTTGAAAGGTAGATGCGTTTGCTTCAAGGGCCTTGGCAAATAGCGTCCGCAGCACATATGGACCCGCCGGTAATGCACTGGCCCGCGCAAGTCCAGACTCAATTCTGTTCTCACGATAACTAGGCGCCACAAAACTATTAAACCGCCGGCTCAACATACGGTATTCATGCCCCAAATTATCGGCCATCTTCCCCTTGAGTGGCATAAAGCCCATATCTTCAGGCATGATAGTGAGCACATGCCATATATTTGCCGTTTTTTGCGGGTCTGGCTGATACACGCGAATTGCCCGGCCGCGCATTTGGTTTGAGAGCATAGAAGCCCCCACGAAACTGGCAAGAATCAGCGTATTTATGGCCGGTGCGTCCCAACCTTCGCCCAGCAATGACTTCGTACCCACTATACAGTGGAGTTTCCCTTCGGTGAACAGCGCTGTCATGACTGCAACCATATGCTGACGCGCCGCTGACTCGACGAAACAAACTGTATATGAAGCGTCAAGCGCATATGGCGAAAATGTCACACGTAGCTTTTTTGCCTTTGTCGCGCCAACGTACTCGCGCAGTTTTGTTTCAAAATCGGCTTGCAATACCGCCGGTATGACAACAATCGTACCCGTCAGTACGGCCAACTGCATAGGCAAGACTGACTTGGCCGTTCGGAGTGCCTCGAAAATCGGAAGCACCCCAACAGAGCTTGGACGCTTCGTTGGGTCTGGTTCGTCTATCCATTCACGACGAATATAATCGGTCAAAACGACGCAACGCAAATGTTCACCCAAGACTCTCTGCTCTGAAGCAACTACTTCTGTGATGCCGCTTATTTTTGAGAGGCTGTTGCGGAGTATGCTTGAAATCTTTTTATTATCTATAACGGTAACTTGGTGGTCATCGACCAGGCCAATCTGGGCTGCCGAAGCTCGTAAGCGCTTTACGAGTACTTCATTCTGCTCCGTAACAAACAAATTGTCGCTATACAGCACACCCTGCAGCAACGCTTGCAACTGCGTGCTATCAAAACGTGGCAGCAAGCTAAACTTGCGCCCGCATATGAGTAAAAGCAGCGGCTTAGCGGCTTTTTTCTGACCAGCCGCGTACAAAAACGCACCAACGGCCGTGTAGTATTCTGGCTCCTCTAAGATGATTCGCTCTCTGTTTTGAGTCATTTGATTGCACACAGGATGAGCCAACAGCGCGGCGATGAACTCTTGGTCTTGCAGCAAATGATGTGCATATGTTCGTATAGCCTCGCGAATTGTCTTCACTGCGGCAATTTCTTCTGTGCTCGGCAAAGCGTAATACACGTAGTCCTGGTGCGGACAAAGCTCACTGCGAGCAACAAGCTCCGGCACCGAGACCTCCATGTCTACCGGTCCACAAAAACTCGTGTAACGCTTCCATTCTAACGCTTCAGCATCATATGGCGGCGTGGCCGTTAAGGCGACAACGACCGAGTTTTCAAGCCCCTCGCGCAACACTATCAACGCCTTCCACCACTCATTTCTGAGATGATGAGCTTCGTCAACGATAATCGTTTGTACGCCTATGTCTCTCAGTTTTTGGAGAAGCTTTGGGATTTTTATGTGAGGCGTCTCAGCGACTGCTGGGGTTTCTACGTCAACCAATGTTTGTTCCTCTGGCTCTTCACCGGGCAGATAAATTGTTTCGCTCGCTGGTATGGCTGCAACTACTGCACTTGCTCCATTTTCGGTTGATGATTCAGCGGCCAATGTACCTTCAGTCAGCTCCTCTTCGGGCTCGATAAATACTTCTTGCGACCGGATTTCCTCAGTTTTTTCGCGTGCCTTTTCATCTGGCTTCTCCAACATGCGGCTCGCAAGTCCTTGATAGGTCACAATGGTTACTTTCCCGGGCTTATTTATGTCGGTCGATATCCAGCTTGGCTTTGTTTTTTTACCGGGTAAAAAGAGGTCGACAAACCGGTCAACCCACTGGTTACGAATAGCGATGGTCGGCGCGAGAATGATGGTTGGCTTGTCTATGCGACGCATCAGTTCTAGGCCGAGCACTGTTTTGCCTGAACCAGGTGCTGCCACAATATGTAAGCGCCCATCTTGTATGAACTGCTGTGCGCCAGCCAACACACGCGCCTGATAGTCACGCCACGGATACCCAAACCGCACACTCTTGTCGAACATCTTGCGTATAGTATAGCGCTATCTTTATGACTATCTCAATGTTTTAGCCGCTAACATACCGTTTGTGGTTACGGGTTATTCTGGTATATACTCAAGGTAAGTAACAAGGTTATCATCGTGCAGCCCCAAGACAATCAGAACCAATCTCCAGCTTATCCATATCAGAACACTCCTGCCGCGTCAGCCTATCCCGCGGCTCAAAACCAAATGCCTCAACCCGCGCAAATGCAGCCCTACAACAGTACATTTTTTATGAATGAACCCCCCGTTCAGCAAACAGCACAAAGTAATAACCCCGATGTATATATGAACGCTGCTAACCCTCCAGTCGTTCCATACGCAGCACCCGTCCAGACAACCAAACGACGTTGGTGGCACTGGCATAGAAAAGCAGACATCAAACCTTCGGCTATTGGGATTTTTCGAGATGTATTTGTGAACCTGCTTGCGGCCGCAGTTTTAGCTGGCTTGGGCTGGGGAGCCTACCGAGCAGTAGGACTCTTCGGCGTTCACTATGAAGATGCTGTAAAGCCCTGGAAAACTTCTCTCGACAGTTACTATGGCCTCGACTTGTCAGTGATTCCCATTATGCCAAAACGCTTCTACTCTGAATCACTTGATGCGGAAAAAATGCGCGAGTCCATACGAGACGCCAAAAAGAATCTAACCACGTTTTCTACAAACAACAGCTCGCTTGCGGAGCTAAAGGCTGCGAAAAAAGGCAAGCTGGTTCAAGACCTGGCTCAGTACCAAAAAAACAGCAAGCGCTACGCAACTTACGCAAGTGCTCGTGTAGGTTCTACCGAAGCACTCATGGATTCTCTTGTAGTATGTAGTAAAATATACAACGGGACAGACACAGGTATCTTACTCCCCGCAAGCAAAGCCTGCGAAACAGCACTTGCATCTGTCGACCAAACAAAGTTGACCGACTTTGCTATTGTTACCTTTCATACAGACTTTCAGGCAGCAGTCAAAACATATACGGGACTTTTGACTGCTCTCGATAAAACACCATCGACTAACAAACAGGCTATCAGCGCATATTCGACAAAAATATTTAAACACCGTAACGATATAGACGCTACATATAGCCGAGTAAGCTATGAACTTATGTCAGAGAATAAAAAGATTAATCTTGGTGCCGACATAAAAAAAGTCTCTGCAACACTCAATAGTTTAGTCGAGTAACCGTTAGCCTCGCTATACGTGATAACTCATTACAATTTCACTTCATTTTGCTATTGCATTTACTAAACAGAGGTAGTATAGTTGTATGAATTACAAACGTAACGGAAAGGGCGCAAAAGCACATGTATGCAGTTATTTTTGGCGGAAACAACGGCGCCCTCACCGCAGGCGTTTAGTCTCTTTCGCCACATCATAGACAACCTGAGCAAAACGACACACATTCTGCTCTATAAACAACAAACCATTCACTATAAACTATAGATACGTGGCCGGCACCAGGAGGGCCGTCCTTATGAAAAAAGTAAGAAAACACGACGAAGGAATAAAAATAGCTCTGCGCTATTACGTGCAGTGTGTCCGTAAATATCCTCGTTATACCTGGGGAGTCGTCCTCGTCATGCCCTTGACCTCTCTTTTTAGTCGCTATATCCCACCGCTTGTACTTGCGCATGTCATCAATCAGCTAACTGCCGGCAAATATCATGCTGGCCTATGGCAAACATTTGGAGACGAGGTCTTGTTGTACTTCCTAGTACTGCTCGTCAGCATCGGGTTATGGCGTGGGATAGATTTCTGTATGTGGCGTCTTGAGCAAAATGTTCGCCAGGATATTTCTGAGCAGGTTTTTCGGCATTTGCTATCGCAAAGTTTGGACTTTCACGCAAACAACTTTGGCGGCTCACTCGTATCACAAACGAACAAACTGCTGAACGGATATGTGCGCATCCAAGACAGCACGATTTACCAGGTCTACCCAATGCTTTGGGGTTTTATATGGGCAATCGTTATCCTGTGGCCGAAAGCACCACTTTACTCCATTTTCCTAGCAGTTTTAATTGTCGTTTTTTTGAGCATTTCAATGCTTCTTGCGCGCAGTATATTTCAGCACCTTGCGCGTGCGGCGGCAGCTGAAAGCCGTGAGACTGGCCAGCTGGCAGATGCAATCACAAACATCGGCGTCATAAAAAGTTTTGCGCAGCGTGACTACGAAACAAGCCGTTTTCATGAAACAACCTCTCAAACACGAAAGTACATAAAACATTTTGCACGCGCCCATCAGAGACAGATGAACATTATGGGCGTTATGAACCGCGTCATTATAGGTGGCTCTCTGGTAGTTGCGCTGATTTCCGTCATAGAGCATCATGCTGAAGTTGGAACAGCGTTTCTCATTTTCAGCTACACCGCGACCATAGCCGAACAGTTGTTTGAGTTTGGAAATGCCACACTACGCTCGTACAACCGTGCCCTGAGTGACGCCCGTGAAATGGCTATGAAGTTGTCTCAGGAGCCGAGTGTTAAGGACCCACGCGTTCCCGAAAGACTGGCAATACATGACGGAGCTATCGCGTTCGAGAATGTTACATTCATTCACAGCGGTGCTGACGATGCTATTTTTGAGAAGTTCAACATTGACATCCGGCCAGGCGAAAAAATTGGGCTGGTAGGTCACAGCGGCTCAGGAAAAACAACATTTACCCGTTTATTGCAGCGTTTTTCGGACATTCAGGATGGCGCTATTCGTATAGACGGACAGGATATATCGCAAATCACTCAAGAAGATTTGCACCGTGTCATTGCCTACGTACCGCAGGAACCACTGCTGTTCCACCGCTCTGTTCGTGAAAACATTGCCTACGGCAAACTAGACGCAGATGAAAAGGCTGTCAAAGCAGCCGCAAAATTTGCTCATGCACATGAATTCATACTGACGCTCCCAGGTAGCTATGACACGCTCGTGGGTGAACGCGGTGTGAAGCTCAGCGGTGGACAGCGACAGCGAATTGCCATTGCACGAGCCATGTTGAAAGATGCCCCCATCCTCGTGCTGGACGAAGCGACTTCGGCGCTGGACAGCGAAAGTGAAGTGCTCATTCAGGATGCGCTCTGGAAACTCATGGAAGGACGTACGGCAATTGTCATTGCGCACCGCCTTTCCACCGTGCAGAAAATGGATCGTATAGTCGTGCTAGACGGGGGCAAGATAGTCGAAGAAGGCACCCACAAACAGCTGCTGGCGAAAAAAGGCATCTACGCGAAACTATGGGCCCACCAAAGCGGAGGCTTCCTCGATGAGTAAACCGCGCAGCAGCTACCTCATTTCGCTCCGCTCCCTTTTTGCCTTCTGTCGGCCATTTAGGCTGCGCATTCTCTTTACCATCATGATATTTGTGGTGTCGTCGCTGCTGCTCGCGCTCATCCCGCTTTTCATCGGTAAACTCGTAGGCGCACTCGGACAGAAGCCAGTAGACACCGGTAACGCTTGGCTGTACGCATGGACGCTTGTTGGGCTCAGCTTTGGCCATAACATCACGTGGCGCATGGGGGAACTTGCCTACCGACAATTCGTAAATCCGCTCAGTTTTTTGTACGAAACGCACTTGTTCCGCGCAGTTATCACAAAACCATATCCGTATTTTGTTGATAAGTTCACGGGGAAAATTTCTTCGTACATCTCAAGCTTACGCAGTGAGTTTCATACCTTGCTTGACCAAGCAACGTTTAACTACAGCGCTTCCCTTGTAAACATCGTCGCCGTTCTGTTCATTTTGAGCGCCGTCAACTGGCAGACAGGTGCTGTTTTCGTTTTTGGTTTACTGTGTATGTTTTTTGCTGGTCGCTACACGCTGCGGCGAAGCATGCGGTATCAGAAAGTCGAAACTGATATAAATGCATCAAAAAATGGACGTATCATCGACGCCATCGCTAACTTTACGAGCGTGAAAGCATTTCACACTGAAATGACTGAAATTTCTACCATCCATCTAGCTCAACGAAAAACAATCACTGCTAGCCGCCAGGCAGTGCTCTGGATCATCATTTTCTGGGCAAGTATGTCGGTCTTTGTCCGTGATCTCATATGGCCGGTTGTCATCATCATGAACTTGCTTTTTTTCATGCACGGCAGTATAACGCTTGCCGAGTTCACAACAGTGCTCTCGACTGCACTCATTTTTACGACGACCGTTTGGGATGCAGTGTACAGCATATCTCAGTTTGGTCTAACTATCGCAAAAACCGATGAAGCTCACACCTACCTTTTTGGAAATACCATCGTCCGCGATACCTCGCCCAACACAGCCGAACAGCCTGAATCTTTTCGGAACAGCTTTGAGGTTCGCCACCTCTCTTTTGCGTACCCGGATAAACCGCAAGAAACCATTTTGCACGACATTACATTCCGACTCAAACAGAGCGAAAAAGTCGGCATAGTCGGACGGAGCGGCAGCGGCAAAAGCACCCTCACAAAACTGCTCCTTGACTACTACCAAGTGAAAAAAGATGTTTTTTACTTCGATGACGAAGCCGTACCAAGTGAAATGGTTGCCCGCTCAATCGCCTTCGTACCACAAGACACAACGCTGTTTCATCGCAGCATTGCAGAAAATATTTCGTATGGTGCCAGTGAAAACGTCAGTCAGGATGCTATCGCAAAAGCTGCCCGCCAAGCCGAGGCCAACGAGTTCATCGAAAAACTGGCGGAAGGTTACGACACGCTCGTGGGTGAGCGTGGCGTGAAGCTCAGTGGTGGACAGCGGCAGCGAATCGCCATTGCACGAGCCATGCTACGCGACGCCCCCATACTGGTGCTCGACGAAGCCACGAGTTCGCTGGACAGTGAGAGCGAGTTACACATTCAACGTGCGCTTGAGAACCTGTGGCAAGACAAAACCGTCATTGCCATTGCCCACCGTCTGAGCACCTTGCGCAAAATGGATCGTCTCATCGTCATGGAACACGGCCATATCATAGAAGAAGGCACACACGAAGAACTACTTGCCAAAAAAGGCACCTACGCCAAACTTTGGGCGCACCAATCAGGAGGATTCATCGATGAGTAGCGAAAATTCGTGGACAAGCGACACAACTGAACAGGCAAAATCGCCACGGCATCCTTTCAGAACAGGGTTAAGGATGATCCGAGTAGGCTGGTTTGTGCGCAGATGGGCAGTCATTGGGTATGGCATAGGCAGCATTGTTGAGATTGGCTGCTCGATATTATCCATATACGCCACGGCGAAATTAGGAAGTCTACTGGCAAAATATTTCATTGGGCAGAGCACAGAAAATATATGGTTTTGGTTGAGTGTTGATATAGCGAGCGCCATTGGCATTGCGCTTGGTAACTGGACAATTGCAGCGTCGAGACGAATGCTTTATTTCAAAATTGTTATATGGGCAACTACAGAGTACCAGCAAGCCCTCTCACGACTAGACATCGCCGAGTTCGACAACACAAAAACACGAAACCAGATTAATAAAGTTTCTGCGGGTTATACATGGCAAATGTCAAATCTCCTTGATGGCGTACTTGATTTTTGCTACTCCGTTGTTCGACTCATAACTATCATTGCAGTAGCTGCACAAATCGGGTGGTGGGTTATTCTTATACTCGCTCTTTTTCTTGTACCCAGTTTGATAGGGGAAAGTAAGCTGCAAAAACTGCAATGGTTTGTCTTTGACACGAGGGGCGATAATCGCCACGTCTTTTGGGGACTTGATTGGCTCGTGCGTCAAAGTCGTAGCCAAATGGAACTACGCAGTCTTCAGGCAAAAAACTATGTGCTTGAAAAAGTTTCGCGAATGAACCGAGTGTTTTATCACGAACAAGAGAAAATATATCTCAAACTTTTCCGTTTTATTATTCCGACAAAAGTGCTTGAGGTTGGCGGTACAGCAGTTGGGAGTGTCGTTCTGTTGCGACAATTTCTGGCGGGGCAGATTGGCCTTGATAGGTATTTTTTCTTGGCTGGCGCACTCCTCCGTGTTGGCGGGGCTCTTAATGCCATGTTTGGTACTGTTGCCCGCATACAGGAACAGCTCCTGTATGCTGAAGATTACTTTGCCCTGGTAGATAAAAAACCAAAGATTGTCGATAGACCAACAGCAAAGTCCCTGACAACTTCAACAGCGCCACGTATCACATTTGACCACGTCAGTTTTTGCTATCCTGGGAAAAAATATACTGTCTTTGACAATGTATCATTTAGTATTGCGCCTGGCGAGCACCTTGCTATTGTTGGTGAGAACGGCGCAGGCAAAAGTACCCTCATTAAATTACTCTTGCGCTTTTATAGACCTACCAGCGGACGCATAACTATCGATGGCATCGACCTTCAGGATGTTGCTCTTGAGTCATGGTACGCCCGCCTCGCGACACTATTCCAAGACTTCAACCAATATCCTTTCCCTATCCACGAAAATATTTCGGTTGGGCGCTCTGATGTGGCAGCTGATCGCGCACGCGTCATTGCGGCTGCCGACGAAAGTAATGCAAGTGATATGGTCAAACACTACCAACACGGCTGGGAAACAGTGCTGGACAGCAGTTTTAAAAAGGGCGTGGAGCCAAGTGGCGGACAGTGGCAGCGAGTGGCGCTCGCGCGAGCATTTTACCGAGATGCACCGGTGCTAATACTGGACGAGCCGACCTCTGCCATCGATGCCAAAGCCGAGTACGACATTTTCAACAACATTTTTGCGCACTACCAAGATCGTACTGCCATCATCGTCAGCCACCGCTTCTCTACCGTGCGCCGCGCTCACCGTATCATCGTCCTCGACGAGGGCAAAATACGCGAACAAGGCACCCATGCCGAGCTTATGAAACAAAAAGGCCTCTACCACGAACTTTTCACCAAACAAGCCGAAGGATATAAAGAATAACCAAATATCCACTTGACGTTTGCAGGTCTGAACCATAACAATAAGAAAGCAAAATCACAGAAGGACGCCCTATGCATAAAATTGATGTTCAGTGGCTTACAAAACTCGGTGTTGATTTTTCATACCTTGCAGCCGAAGACAAAGAAACACTCGTAAATAAAGTTTTAGCCGAACTAGAAATCAGGGTTGGCAATACTTTGGCCGAGAAACTAAGCGATGAGCAGGTTGAAGAATTTGAGAAAGTTATGAATAATGACGACGATGCGCTCACTTGGTTAACCGAAAATTATCCAGACTACCCTATTGTCGTAGAAGACGAAGCTAAGAGACTCGGAGAAGAAATTACTCGATCCTCCGACAAAGTTGCCCTCATCATGAGCTGGGCCTACCCCCTCCCGGATTAATGTTTATTTTCTGGCCCAGTAGTTAATACAGTGAAAAAGCTCCTCTTTTACAGAGGAGCTTTTGTAACCCCAGGTGAAATTATTCTTTGGGAGCTTCGGCTGCTTCGGCTGGTGCAACTTCGCCTTCAGTAGCTTCTGGGGCTGGAGCAGCTTCTTCAGCGCCACCGCCAGCTTCGTCGTTTGCAGCCGCGAGAGCACTTGGCTCAAAGACAGTGGCAATAACATGATCGGCGTCAGTGACAAGCTCGACATTGCTAGGAAGGACGATATCTGCGGCTGTTATTTGGTCCCCTACTGCAACCAGCTTCTCGCCGTTGTAGGTAACTTCGTCTGGTAGATTACGCGGGAATGCCTTTACAACGACTTCTGTGGCTTGTGCAAGGACAATAAGTCCTGTGCGCTCAGCCGGGCTTTGGTCGTTTTCGCCGTCGTAAGATGCTCGAACAGGCACAGCGGTTTCTACGACTTCATTTGCTTTCACTGACTCAAGTACCACATGCGTAATGAACGCCGTGCGTGGATCTCTGTCTATTTTACGAATCATGACCGTAGAATTTTTTCCGCCGAGCGTGAGTTCGACAGGATGGTGTCGTCCGGCCGCTTTTACGACGGCGGCGATGGTTTTGTATTCTACCTGTACATGGCTAGACTCTTTACCAAAGTTATACACCACAGCAGGCACAAAGCCGTCTCGACGAATGGCCTTTACTTTTTTACCTATTGTTTCGCGTGGTTCAACGCGCAGCGTAATAACATTAGACATAATCTCTCCTTTATTTCAGGGGTAAGTATAGCACAGTTTGTAAAAATCTTATAGACTAGAGACATGCCTGATTTTGTGGAACTTGTCCGCGCCGGCGGATTGCTTATGTTGTTTTTGATCATTTTTGCTGAAAGCGGTATGATGGTGGGCTTTTTCTTCCCCGGCGACACGCTCCTTTTTAGCGCGGGTATACTCGCAGCCTCTGGAGTACTGCCGATATGGCTAACTATTGTGGTTATTGCAGCGGCGGCAATCATCGGTGACAACACCGGCTACCATATAGGCAAGCATCTTGGTCCGAAACTGTTTAAGAAAGAAGATGGGCTTATTTTCCGCAAAGACCTCATTATGAAAGCCGAGAGGTTCTACGAGAAATACGGCACCAAAACCATGCTGGTTGCGCATTTCGTACCTGTCATACGAAGTTTTGCCCCTGTCACGGCGGGAGCAGGCAGAATGGATTACCGGCAGTTTATCGTTTACGATGCCATCGGCGACATTGCCTGGGCGGCAAGCATCACTTTGTTAGGTTACTATGTTGGTAGTCGTATTCCAGCCGTGGAGCACTACATAGAACCGGTCCTCATTGGCATTATACTCGTGACGCTCATCCCCACCCTGTACCATACGCTAAAAGACCCCAAAATCCGCGCAAAACTCCTCCGCCGCAAAACAACTGAAACACAGCCCCAGACGAAAACAACAGAGAAAAAATAGCCCTACCAGGTGAAACTGCTATTTGCTGTGAGTGGTGGCGACTTTTATGGCGAGGAGGACGAGGAGACTGCCCATGGCACGTTCTAGGTGATGCTGGAAGCCGTGCACGCGGTGCCGAATGCTGCGGTGTGAAACGACGACGGCGAGCAACGCAAACCAAAGCATGGTAGCAAGCACCATTTCTATGCCCATAATCAGTTTTACAAACAGCGGTGTAGTGGGGCTAATGACAAGCGTGAAGAGACTCAGGAAAAACAGTGTCGCTTTAGGGTTGGTCACATTCGTCACGAAACCCATGCGGACCGCCTGCCACTTGGTGAGGTCTTTTTTCTCGTGCTCGCCCACCGTCACTTCGCGCTCGCGGCGTGCTCGCAGCGACTTGATGCCAATATACAGAAGATAGGCCGCACTGATGTATTTGAGTACGTTAAAGACCACCACTGACTGAGCAATGATGAGGGCAATACCCGCCAGACAGTACGTAACATGCACCGCAATCCCCAGCCCCAACCCAATGGCGCTGTACACCCCGCTTCGCCGCGAGTACACAAGACTATTCCGCAAAATCATGATGAAATCCGGCCCCGGACTCATCACCGCCAGAAGATGTATGAGCGCAACCGAAAGAATCGGCGCAATGTATTGCATACACTGATTGTATCACTACAAAGATTACTAAGCCGCTTCTACTTTTGGACCATGTACGGAAATAAATGCATAGTTACCATCCTGCGCTACGAGAGATGCCATGACGTTAAATGTCGTTGGTTCTGGAGCCTTACGCTTATTACACACGACAGAAGCACACAACACACGTCGGATGACTTTCCAGTCGTGACCTTCAAGGCCAAGTTCTGCGAGCCCTCCAGGAACTACGCTCCTCAGACGTAGTTCAACCCTATTTGGCCAGTTCCCATATTCGCCATTTTCAAGTGCCAAAAGAACCGCGCCAAGACAAAGGACACGCTTCCAATAGCTCTCTCCTTCAGTATTGTGTGAATTCGCCCAATAGTCTGCAGCATCACTTAGTAGATTTTCTACTGTGACATCACTCTCACCTATCCGAGCATTCATATCGCTACTCTTTCAGCATGTGTTTTAGGTATTGGCTGGTATAGGATTGCGACGTTTTTGCAATTTGTTCGGGGGTGCCTACGGCAATGATGGTGCCGCCAGCGGAGCCGCCTTCGGGCCCCATATCTATGAGCCAGTCGGCTGACTTTATAACGTCAAGGTTGTGTTCTATGACAACCATACTGTTTCCTGCAGTGACGAGCGCGTGCATGACACCGAGCAGTTTTTCGACGTCGGCCATGTGCAGGCCTGTGGTTGGTTCGTCTAGGATGTAGAGTGTACGGCCAGTTGGACGACGTGACAATTCCGAAGCTAATTTAATCCTTTGCGCTTCGCCACCACTCAGTGTCGTAGCTGGCTGGCCAAGTGCAATGTAGCCGAGGCCTACGTCCACCAGTGTTTGCAGTTTGCGCGCAATGACGGGGATGTTTTCAAAGAACTCGAGCGCTTGTTCGCACGTCATTTCCAGCACGTCGCTGATGGTTTTGCCTTTATAGTGAATTTCCAGCGCTTCGCGGTTGTAGCGTTTGCCGTGGCAGACTTCACACGGCACGTAGACATCTGGCAAAAAGTGCATCTCTATTTTTATGATGCCGTCACCCGCGCAGTTTTCGCACCGCCCGCCTTTGACATTGAAGCTAAACCGCCCTGCCGCGTAGCCGCGCAGTTTTGCTTCTGGAACAGATGCAAACAGCTCGCGAATGGGCGTAAAGAGCCCCGTATACGTGGCAGGATTTGAACGCGGTGTGCGGCCTATGGGCGACTGGTCGATGATGATTGCCTTGTCTAGATGCTCTATACCCTCTATGTCGTCGTGTCGGCCCGGCACAGTCGAAGCATGGTGTAGCCGAGCCTGAAGTTCCTTCGCCAGAATGTCGTTGATAAGGCTGGATTTGCCGCTACCGCTCACTCCACTGACGACCACTAAAGAACCGAGCGGAATATCTACCGTCACATTTTTCAGGTTATTTTCCCGTGCACCCACAATACGTAGCGTTTTACCATTGCCTTTACGCCGCTTCGTCGGCAGGGCGATTTTTTTGCGCCCAGAGAGGTACTGACCAGTGATACTTTCGGGCGTTTTCTCTACGTCTATAGGCGTGCCGTGCGCCACCACGTGGCCGCCATGTACGCCTGCGCCAGGGCCAATATCTAGCAGGTAGTCGGCGCTGCGAATGGTGTCTTCGTCGTGTTCGACCACAAGCACCGTGTTCCCAAGGTCACGAAGATGTTTAAGCGTTTTGAGTAAACGGTCGTTATCACGCTGGTGCAGGCCAATGCTCGGTTCATCCAGCACATACAGCACGCCCATCAGCCGAGAGCCAATTTGCGTCGCCAGACGTATGCGCTGTGCCTCGCCGCCACTGAGTGTCGTGGCAGAACGAAGCAGCGTGAGGTAGTTGAGGCCAACGTCTACGAGAAATTGCAGACGCGCAGAAATCTCCTTCAGCACCAGTCGAGCTATTTTCATTTCCAGCTCGTTCAGCTCGAGGGTTTTGAAATACTCCAAAGCCTCGTCTATAGACAACTCGCAGATGTCCATAATGGAGCTTCCACCGACGGTCACAGCAAGAACTTCGGGTTTCAGCCGCCTGCCTTCGCACGCTGCGCAGGGTTTTTCCTGCATGAAGCGTTCGATGTCGCGGCGCATAAAATCGCTCTCAGTTTCTTTGTGCCGACGCTCTAGGTTTGGAATAACGCCCTCGTATGTCGAATTGAATGCGCGGCCGTGTCCAAGTGAAACTTTATACACTTCGTCTCCGGTGCCGTACAAAATGCGGTGAAGATTGGTTTCAGAAATCTTCGCCGTCGGCTCGTGAAGCGTAAACCCGTGTTTGTCACCAACAGCCTGTAGTTTGCGCACATACCAGTTGTCCATGTTTATGCGGTTGTAGGGGCGAATGGCGCCTTCGGCAATGGTGAGACGGCCGTTCGGAATAACCAGTTCCGGGTCAACAACCAACCGTGAGCCAAGGCCGGTGCAAGTCGGACAAGCACCGTGTGGGCTGTTGAAACTAAACGTGCGCGGCTCAAGCTCCGGTATGGCAACTTCGGGGTGTTTGGCGCAGGCGTACATGAGGCTGTAGGTTTGCGCCTCGTCGCTGTCTGCGTTCAACACAGCCAGTTTGCCTTCGGCGATGTCTAGTGCCTGCTCCACACTCTGAGCAAGACGAGTACGCGACTCTTCGTCATTTACCAGACGGTCGACAACGACCTGAATGTTGTGGCGAATGTTTTTGTCGAGCTCTGGAAATTCATCCAGCGCATACACCACGCCGTCCACACGCACGCGAGCAAACCCAGCACGCTGGTACTGTTCGGGAATGTGTTCGAACTGACCTTTTTTATCGATGACTATCGGCGCAAGAATCATAAGTTTTGCGCCTGCGGGCAGAGCAGAAACTTGGTCAATGATGTTTGCGACCGTCTGACGCACAACCGGATCACCACAGACCGGACAGTGCGGCACGCCTATTCGCGCAAAAAGAAGACGCAGGTAGTCGTATATTTCAGTCACCGTCGCGACTGTCGAACGAGGATTGCGTGAGGTCGATTTCTGGTCAATAGATATGGCCGGGCTGAGACCGTCTATTTGATCAACGTCTGGCTTTTCCATAAGCCCCAGGAACTGGCGAGCGTATGCACTCAGGCTTTCAACATAGCGACGCTGGCCTTCAGCGTAAATGGTGTCAAACGCCAGGCTCGACTTGCCTGACCCACTAAGACCAGTGATGACCACTAGCTTTTCGCGCGGAATTGTCACGTCGATATTCTTCAGGTTGTGCTCTCGCGCCCCCTTCACCACAATTTCGTCATGCATAAGTCGGATTATTATACGCGACATTGCAGTTTTTTTCTATACGAACTGATACAATGAGTCCACTATGAAATGGCGAGAAAATCGAATCTTAGTGGACTGTGTCGGCTATTTTCTCATTGTTGCATCTGCCGCGACTGGGTGGCTGCCAGGGCCAGGGGGCTTACCACTCTTTGTAGCAGGGCTCAGCCTGTTGAGTATACACAACAAATGGGCACAAGATTTACGAGAGTATGTGTTGAAGAATGGCGGAAAGTTTGTGAAAGTTTTGTTCCCAAAACACCCTTTAGCGCAGTGGACATACGACCTTGTAGCGCTTGCCCTTTTCGCGATTGCAGCATATCTGGGCTGGAAACATGCAGTTTGGTGGCAGGTCTCACTCGCGGCTAGTGCTTTCTTTGCTGCAACATTTATATCTCTGATGAACAGAGAAAGACTTGAATCGCTCAAAAGACGGCACAAACCAACCAAACCATAAGCATATTATAGAATCTTATTGATTTTTTTATAAACATATGCTATCATGCAGCCATAAGGTGAGGTTCTTTGTGGTGAGCATAGAAGAGAGTGTTGTTTTAGGACAAATTCCGGGTACTGATTTTCAGCCCCAGTACTATTTTTGGTTTATTTTAGCGGCATTCGTTCTGAGTTGCTGGGTAATGTATGAAGTATTTCTTCGACACTACATTCGTGAAAGGGTTCACGCTCTCCTTCAGTCAAGTCCACGTATAGACGTACTCTCATTACAGTTTTCAAACACGGTTGTGCCAACCATCAGCGCGGACTACTTACCTCCGCAAGTTTTACTCGGTTCCACCGTCATCAAGCCACGGCATAATGCTTTCGGCGTACAACTGAAGCTCCTCCAACAGAAAACGCTTCTCGCCATTCGTGTCGGCATCTGCAAGCTCGCCCAGACGGTGCATATACTGACTCAAGCGGCTTTTTTCACCGCCATCAAGCAACGCTTGGCGTCTGTGCGACTCCCAGGCAGAGCGCTCATCTGGAGTAAGACTCGAAGGATAATTTCGGGCTTTATATCGTACGAACAGCGCTTTGAGTCGGTGGTCATGGAAAGAATCCTGAAGCTCTGGCGTCAGCTCATTCGGTTGCGCCGCGCGCACTACAGCGAGTAAGGTTTCGTCGTGCTTGTCATAGAATCCCTCATAGAGCTGAGCGTCAACATCGGGTTTTGCGCTCCGCTGTCGTTTTTCTTGCTCCGCATCAAGTAGCGCAAGTGCTTTTTGGACGGTTTTCGAGAACTCTGGGTGTTCTTGCAGTATCATTCGGTGTTTTTTCACCTGTTCAAGATCTATGACAATACGCTTTTGCGAAGCGTCATCCAATACGCTCAGTGGAGCAACCGCCGGGCAACGGTTAAACTGCATGGTTTTCACTGGCAACCGCGCCGGGGCATCTGGCTCGCGCGTCCAAGGCCACCGTTCAACGAGCTCTTCTGCTGTCATACTCAGAAATGGCGTAGGATCATACCTCAAATCGTATACGAGTGCACCTTGCTTCTTTGGGTGCTCGCACAAACGAACTGCCACCGTTGTTTTTTGGGTGTCGGTGTCGTATTTGCCGCTGCTGTACACAAAAGGCTCATCTGCCTCGACAAGCTTCTTAACCTCATTCTTATCGCGCATGGCAAGTAGCCACGTAAACAATTTTGGTTGATTTCTTTGGATAAGCTTTGCAATTTCTATGCTTGCAGTCACGTCTGCCAATGCATCATGTGCATTTGCGTGTTCAATGCCGTTTGCCTTTGTCAGTAGTTCTAGGCGATTACCTGGCTTTCCGTCTACGACTGGCCATTTCATGCCGTCTGGCCGTAGCGCTCGAGTCATCCGGACAACATCAAGCAAATCCCAACGACTGCGGCCATCTTTCCACTGCCATTCGTAGGGGTCGTAATAATTCCGATAATGGAGGTAGCGCATAAACTCATCGTCAAAGCGTATGGTATTGAAACCAACAAAAATAGTGCCAGGTTTTGCGACTTCATCGCAAAATATTTTGAGGAATTCTGCTTCAGTTACGCCATCGGCTATAGTCTGTTGCGGTGTAATACCAGTAAGTAGCACTGCATCGGGCTGAGGCAACACATCATCCGGTAGCTTCACAAGTACGTTTACGGGCTCGCCGATAGGCTCCAGTTCCAGCGTAGTTCGCTGCCCTGCAAACTGCATAACCCGATCTTCCCGCGGATTTATACCGCTCGTTTCTAGGTCATACCAAAAGAAGGTTGGCGTGTGCATGATTATAATTCGAATGTACCTTTTCCAATGCTAACCGTATTCCCAGCTTTTGCGCCCATGCGGGCGAGTTTGTGGGTAATGCCCATCTTTCGCATTATATCGCGGAGACGAGCAAGCGACTCTTCGTTACTGAAGTCCGTGCGAGTGGCAAACTTCTCTATTTTGTGACCTGAAACCGTAAAACCGTCTGGTGTTTTTTCGACCGACCACGGTTCCTCACTCTTCAGCGTCAGTACTGGCAAGCCTTCCGAGGCCTGGTCAACCTCTGCGGCCAGTTCAGCTGCCTTCGCACGTTCTGTATGGACAGTCTTGATAATCTCGTACATCAGCTGCTTGACGCCGTTGTGCGATTGCGACGAAATTGCAAAAATGGGGACTGTTTTCGGTGTCACTTTTCGCAATGCTTTCTCTGCGTCAGTAAAAAACTCAGGTAGGCTGGCATCTGTTTTGGTAAGAACGACTATTTTCGCACGGGACGCTAGGTCTACAGAGTAATGTTTTACCTCATTTTCAATTGTTTGGTAGTCTTGAACGATGGTATCGCTCGTAACATCAACGAGATGTAAGAGCACGGCCGTACGTTCAACGTGGCGAAGAAATTCGTCACCCAGCCCCTTTCCCTCAGCTGCGCCTTCGATGAGACCTGGGATGTCAGCAATGAGCACGCTGCCAGCACCCGGCACTTCAGCCACGCCGAGATTTGGCGTTAGCGTTGTAAACGGGTAGTCAGCAATCTCTGGCCGTGCGTTGCTGACGACAGAAAGGAAAGTGGATTTCCCTGCGTTTGGAAGGCCAACCAACCCAACGTCGGCAATCAGCTTGAGTTCGAGACGTAACTCTTTCGCTTCGCCTTCGCCGCCTGGTTCAGCAAACTTTGGTGCCTGACGAACGCTACTAATAAAGTGGGCGTTACCGAAGCCGCCACGGCCGCCAGCAGCGATCACTGCCTCTTGGCCATCTTCTGCCAGATCAACGATTGCAACTTCGTCGCAATATACCACAGTGCCGACCGGTACAGCAACGCGCAAGTCTGCACCGTTTTTACCGTGTTTACGAGTTTTACTCCCATCACCGCCTCGTTCTGCGGTAAGTTCTTTGTGGTAGCGGAAATCCATAAGTGTATTGCGATTGCGACTCGCCACAAATATGATGTCGCCGCCTTTGCCGCCATCGCCGCCATCTGGTCCGCCGCGGTCAACAAACTTTTCATGACGAAAACTCACCCGGCCATTACCGCCATCACCAGCTTTCACGCGCACAGCTGCAGTATCTATAAATTTCACCCTTGTAGTATACCAGAGATTAACAGAGGTGAACTAATTTCGAGTAATATAGTTTGGGTACGTATTTACCGAAACAATGGCAGAACCTACCCTACCCCAACCCGCGTAGCCATTCATATCGCTGACTTTCATAGTTCCATTATCGTAAACTTCATCAACCATACCAACATGACCGGCCCAGCCACCAGACGTCTGGAAAATAGCACCTGCTGTTGGAGCTGAGCTCACACGCCAACCGCTCAGCCGAGCATAGTACGCCCACGTATTTGCATTGCCCCAGTTACTCGGAGCACCGCCTCGAGACGCAGCATACCAAGTGCACCATCCCCATGGATAGCCATTCGCGCTATATTGCGGCACAAAACTACCTGGGATCGCCGATACATATGTCGATCGACTGGTTTGTCGCGCGGCAACAATAATCTGTCCGTCTCGAATAATAATACGACGACCAGCTGTAAGACCCTTCTCAGCATCATTATCCTGAATAATCTTATCGGCAGAAGTATGGTAAGTTGTAGCTAAACTCTGCGGCGTATCGCCCGACTTAACTGTGTACACAATGCCGCTAACTGGTGGAATAACAAGCTTAGTACCTACATTAACTGAGTCTGACGAAAGACTATTTGACCACCTGATACTTTCTGAGGTAATACCAAATTTCTGAGCAAGACTTGGAATATTGTCGTTCTCTACAACGGTGTACTCGATAATATCGCGATAGCTTTTTTGAGCGGTCGTTACTACTTGTGGTTTCTGAGCAACACTTGTGTCACTTGCACTGACTACCACTGCCACATGAGCACTCTGCGCTTGGTTTGTAATGGATAGCTTCTCTGGAACATCAACAGCCTTCGCGACGTTTGCTGCAACATCGTAAGAAGTAAGCCGATCAACTGGACTCACAACATTCTCGGCAGACAGCTTTGCTGCAACAACAGCAGGTTTATCACTACGGTTACTTGTTATGATAAAAACCAACACACCAACAAGCAGAAGAAGATTTGCGCCAACCAGGCCGAAGCGTATCAAGCGCTTGCGGATAGCCTTACGACGGAGCGTTTTCTGTAGACGGTTACTCGTAAGTTGCCGTCTGCGTCTGAGATGCTGGGCCAGCGTAGACCCCGATGGAATAGTGCTAATACGAATTCTCCTGGCTTACGTGCGAGTACACGAAAAGCGCGGCTCTTGTACGGTTCTTACGTTGCTATTACGACTTCCGCCGGCCTTCAGACGACGATTGGTTTTGTAGTTCGTGATATGACGTACAAAAGATAGTCAAGTACGATTTTCTTGCGAAATTCGTGCATGACTACCGAAGTAGTATATCGATTTTTGCAACAAAACGCAACCAAGAGGACGAGCAACGGAAACTGCTAGTCGTCCTACTCCTGACATAATTTATGGCAGTATTTGGCGGCCAAGGCTTCATGTTCAGCAACTGTTTTCGAGAAGTATGTCGTACCATCATCACCCGTTACGAAAAAAAGCCAGTCTGTTGCAGCAGGTTTTGCGACTGCCATCAGAGCACTCTTGTCAACATTACTAATGGGAGTAGGAGGATAGCCGCTATGTATACGCGTGTTATACGGTGAATCATAGGTAACATCCTTGCCTTTACCCGCCAGGATTGACCCATAGTGCGCCGTTACATCACTGCCGAGTGGCATACCGACTTGTATTCGTTTTAAAAATACTTGCGCAGCCTGAGTTCGATCAGTCTGATTTGTTACTTCTTTTGTCACAACAGACGCAATAATTATAGCTTGATATACCGTGAGGTTTTGCTTTTTAAAGCCTTCTATAACATCGGGTGTCAAATGCTTCTGCATTTCAGCAAGCGAACGCTCGACTATTTCTTTTGCCGTAGTGGTTCCAGTGCGCTGGAAAGAGTCTGGATATAAATAGCCTTCTAGCTTTGCGCCCTTTGGTTTGCCAACAAAAAGCGCACTACCCTCATATTGCGTCGGCTCAAGCGCCGCATCAACATCTACCGACGAAAATCCTTGATCAATCAATGACTGACGAATCTGATCGAGACGCTGGCCAGGCAGTATAGTAACCAGAGTTGTCGCAACTTTTCCATGAGTCAGTTGTGAAATAATGTCCGGCACTGTCTCTGACGGACTAAGCTCATATGAGCCCGCCTGTAAATACTGGCTCGCTTTATGAAAACGAGCATAATACTCAAAACTGGTTGTACTCCGTATGAGTCCCGCTGCTTTCAGTTTTGCAGCAATCACAGGCATAGAGTCACCCTGTTCAACAGTAATTGAACGAACGTCACTTCCTCCGACTGCCTCAAGTCCATTCCGGTACTTTTGCCATGTTACAACAAATAGTACTATTAGGACGATGGTGGCCAACGCCAACAAACGCCACACCCAACGCCAGCCGTTGCGTTTGCGTCCTTCCCTTGGAATGCTTAAACGGTAACTCATACTTTGCCTCCGTATTCCCCGGCGTATCGTTCAAGCATAATTGCGGCCGCCTCGGCATCGATATCCGCTTTTTTATATGGTTTCTTGGTTTGTTGTAGGCGTTGTTCTGCCTCAACACTTGAGAGTGTTTCGTCTACTTCTTCGACTACTACAGTCAGGTTATCGCGTAGACTCGCCGCAAACATACGACAACGTTCAGACTGGTCACTTTCACTACCGTCCATATTGCGCGGTACGCCAACAACGACTAAGCCTACCTGTTCTGCTCGCACGGTCTCTACAAGGGTAGATACAAGGTTATGGTTGTTGGGAATTGTCTTGAAAGGATGCGGTAATCGAGCAATACACTGCATAATGGCAAGACCTACGCGCTCATCGCCATAATCAATACCGAGAATGTAGTCTGCTGCCACTGGTTTATTTTGCCCCAGTTGGTTTAAGAATAGTTACTGTTATTTTTTCGGTATTTTTGGGAGCTTTTTGCACCCAGAATGGGCTGTATTTTACTTCAACCTCAGTCACACCCGGGAGTGCACCGATAGATTCTCTGATGTCACCAGCCTTCTTCCCAATCATCTGCTGCTTCAACTCAGCGACGCTCAGTTCTGGGCCAGCAACTGACTCAACCTTTGTAGCGACCACTGCACTCGTTGCTGAACCAGGGTTTTGCTGAGTGAAGGTTGCTTTTGCGACACCGTCGTCTAGAATTTTTTGTTTTTTGGCATCAATCTTTGACTTTATGTTTGCGATAACCAATTGCCGAAGAGCGTCTTGTTGTATACCGAGCATAGTATACGGTACTGTCACCGAAACTGTAACTGTTTCAGCAGCATCACCTGCGTTTACGCTACTGGTCGTTTTTTGTTCCCCGGCAATAAAGGTTGACTGTACTGCAAGCAAGCCCTTCGCTTGCAAACCCGCCCGTAAACTCTGCTTCAAGGCGGCTGTATCCTGGGCGGCGATTTTTGCTTTTGCGCTATCAATATCAGCTTGTGAAACTATTTTTACAATGTTATCAGTCCCTCCATCAATATCTGCGTTGACACTCGCCGAGAGGCTGCTCGCCCCACTGATATTGCTCGGTGTCAGAACATTCGTCCCGCTTGGCGCGTTAAACTTAGCGCCTCCGGCGATAGCAACAACCTTTACTGTGGTCGACCAGACGGACTGCAGACTAGTCGGATTACACTTACTGCCAATTGTTGCACTGTTGAGCGAGACTGCTGCTTGCGTAATGTACGTATTGCCCCCCACACTCACCCCAGAACCAGCGGGAATGCTTACCGTATCATTTTCGCAATCTTTTAGCGCAAAGTAGACTGTGCCTGATGCCTTTGTTCCGTTGTTTTGCTGGCCAGTTGCGGCTACTTGTTGGCTATAGTTTTTTTGCATCGTCTGTGCGGACGCAGGTATGATTTTGTTTGTTACGTCGATTGTTCTTGCAGCCGTGTCGAATGTAATGTTCAAATTCGTGGTAATAAACTGTGAGTTTGTAGCAATTGCGACCTCTGCTCTCGGTAATACAGTTGTGGCGATAAACCACCCTGTAATGAGCACTGCAACCAGAAATAGTCCGAGTACGAGACGAAGTCGAAATTTAGCGAAACTTGGTACGGCAAGTTTTTTATTTTTCTTTACAGGAACAACGTCTGGTTTAAATGCATTTTCAGTGTTATCAGAGGCATCATTCTCAAGAATAATTTCCTCATCTACAGTCGATCCCAAAGCTGATGGCATACCGGCTAACTCACCTACAGAAACTTGAGCTTTAGCGGCTGGGTCGAATTCTTCAGGCTTAGGCGACACACCACTACCGTCCGTTACTTCCATCGACTCTTCTACACTGTCCGGCTCGTCACTTGGCGTAGTTGGCGCAGGCGGAATAACAGGCTTGCTCGTTGGGGTTTCAGCAACATGCAATCCTACCAAACCAGCCAATGGGAGAAGGCTCGCTTCATTTGTAACGAGCACCAAGTGTTTGCCGTTCTGATCTGCAGCTCGCTGCAGAAGTTTCATGTTCACGATACTCTGCATAACTGCCGCGCGCTTAGGCAGGACAAGCGCAATAATACCGCTCTTCGAGCTACGCACTTTTTCGATAATTGCAGTAATCTCGTCGTCAACATCTACATACAATGTAGCTTTTGAACTTGTTCCGGAAATAGTACTAAGCTTCGTTGAAGACACGACAGGAACGGCTTTGACGCTTACTGGAATCTTCTCTGATGGCATAGCACCTACCCCTGATGAAATCACTTTGGGCTGCTTGGACACTTTTGATTTCTTTGCGGCTTTTGCAGGTTTAAGCCTTAGCTTGCCTGATTTACCTGTCGTAACCTTTATGTTGTTTTCAGACATGAAGAATCCTATCGAGCTTTTCTTTTACCGTATCACCGTTCGTGCCTGTATATTGTACCGTATCAAGCCCTACCCGCAGTAGCCCCATGGCCGTTACGTACGTATGGTCAGTCACCTTGCCTGTTTGGTCATGAATACCGACAACCTGGTCGGGGTGAATATGCTCAACAACTGGTTTGCGCGTAAACGGTAGCCGCGTATACCAGTCGCTGTCATGCAGTCGGTCCATGAGCATTTGAAGTGAAGAGCCACCGCCACAAAGGTAGAGCCTGTGAGGTAAATGGTCAAGTTTGGTAAACTCGCCTAAAGCAAGTTCTACGCCATTGACCCAGACATCGAGCACTTTACTGAGGGCTTCTTCGACATGGGGTACTTTATCTGCTGGCACGCTGTGAACAGCCAAACCTAGTTTGAGCTGCTCCGCATCATCAAACTCGACCCCTAAGTCACGTTCCACGGCCCGGGTATACGCTCGCCCGCCAATACCAAACATCTTGGTGCCTTGGACGCCACCTTCGTTGACTACAGCGATGTCGGTTGTGCCGCCACCAATGTCCATAAGAATAGCGCTCATATTTGCTGACTGATCGTCTCCTATAACCGCACGCGCAACTGCAAAAGGCTCAGCGGCTACTGCGACAAGGTCAAGGTCAAGCTGCTCAGCAGTACGCTCCAGCGCTCCTATGTGAATAAGTGGTGCAAACGCAGTATAAAGTTGTACGAGCACATCCTTACCTTGAAAACCAACTGGATTCGTCACGACGTACCCATCGATTTCCATGCTCACGAGAGCGCTGTTTACCAAACGAACATTCACATCTTTGCCGCCGAGTTCCCACGCGAGTTGCTGCTTTGCTTTTGTCTCAGCGCGTTGCTGAACCAAGCGAATAATACGTTCGACTTCTGCCATATCCATGGCTTTTTCAGGTGTTTTGCGCACCACTCGCACGGTGTTTGTAGTACCCTTTACGAGCTCGCCCGCAATACCAATAACTGCACTTCGCACACTCACGCCCGCCTGCTGTTCAGCCTCGTTCAATGCGGCGTCACAATTTTCAACTACACCGCCAATGTCCGCAATTGCTCCGGCTTGCATGTCGCTCAGTTTTTGGTGCGCCCGACCTGCCCCAATAATATCAATGCCTTCATCTGTGACACGAGCAATCAATGCTTTGACATACTCAGTGCCAATATCAAGTGCGACGAGATGTTTTTCTGCAGGAGCAGATTTTTTCCCGCCTTTAACCCGGCTTTTTGCAGCCACAACAGCAGTATCTTTAAGAGCCTTGACCCTATCAAGCATATACAGTTTATTGTACCACGAAAAACGACCCTACTTAAACCATTGCGGCTTTTATGCGTCGGATGCCGGCGGAAGAAGCTTCTTCTTTGAGGATTTTATACCTTTTGCCGTTTGGCGTGCCGTCGTCATCTTGGGCTAGCTGGCCAGTGTGGTCAACGTGCGGACCACCGCAAATTTCAAGGCTCACAACATGACCATCAACTCCCATTTGATACACTTTCACGGTCTCACCGTAGCGCTCGCCAAATGGGCCAATGGCACCCATGCCTAAAGCCTCTTGGGTCGGATATTCGGTGAATTTCACCGGGTGGTCTTCGGCAATCCACTTGTTTATGAGTTCTTCCGCGCGCTTTATTTCATCTGGCGTCATTTTTCGGTCGAGGTTGAAGTCGAACCGCAGACGCTCTTCAGTAATGTTGCTGCCGTACTGGCGCAGTTCTGGCCCAAATATTTCACGTAAAGCCGACTGCAACAGATGTGTCCCCGTGTGATAGCGTTTGTGCTGCATGGTGTGGCCGCCCAGACCACCTTTGAAGGTACCCTTCGCAGCCGTTTGACTGCGAGCGCGTTGCTCGGCCATTTTTGTCTCAAATTCTTCGCGCCAGGTTACAGTCAGTGCAATACCCTGCACTCCTGCTTCTTCAGTACTTAGTTCAACCGGGAAGCCAAATGTGTCATAGAGGGTAAATATTTCCTCGCCAGTCAAATCACCATCCTCAGCGAATTTCTTGAGTTGTTGCAAGCCCTTGCGAAGGGTTTGGCGGAAGGTCTTTTCTTCTTTGACCAGCACAGCTATGACGTTCTCGCGGTTTTCTTTCACTTCAGGAAAATCAGCCTCATAGATGTCTGCAATAACGGGGACTACCGCTTCAAGAAAGTTCTGCTCTATGCCAAGATCAAACGCAAAGCGAATCGCACGTCGCAGTAAACGACGCATGACGTAGCCCTGCTCTTTGTTACTGGGTGTCACACCGTCTACGGCCAAAAATGTCGCGGCACGCAAGTGGTCGGCAATGACACGCATGGACTCAGTATGACTGTCATACTTTTTGCCGCTGATAGATTGCAGTTTTTCAATGATAGGCCAGATGACACTTATCTTAAACATGTCTGGCGTGTTGAGCTGTGCGGCCGCAATACGCTCTAGGCCAGCACCAAAGTCTACGTTTTGGGCGGGCAGTTTTTCGAAGCCCTTTTCGGTACGCAGGTACTCCATGAAAACAGAATTTCCTATTTCCATATAGCGGCCGCAGTCACAGTTCGGATGGCAGTATTCACCCCACTTTGGATCGTGCTGTATAAAATCAAACTCATAGAAGACTTCGCTGTCTGGACCGCCCGGTTCACCGGCCGGCATATCGCCAATTTTGCCGGCGCGGCACCACCAGTTTTTGCTTGCGTCATAGAAGAAAATTCGGCCGCCTTGCATGCCCTTGGCTGCACCATCTGCCTCAGAGCCAATCGCGACTGCTTTCGCCTCAATTCCTTTTTCGGCAAAAAGCTTCTGCCAAATCTCTGCAGCTTCAGTGTCGCGCGGTATACCCTGCACATCATCACCAATAAACGCCGTCACGTACAGTTTTTTCGGGTCAAGTCCCACGATATCGGTCAGAAACTCGAAAAACCAGGGCAACTGCTCGGCCTTGAAATAATCGCCCAAACTCCAGTTGCCGAGCATCTCAAAAAACGTGGTATGCCGGTTGTCTCCCACTTCGTCGATATCTTGCGCCCGCAGGCACGTCTGACTATCGACCAGCCGCACACCTTTTGGATGCTTTTCACCGAGCAAATATGGCAAAAGCGGCTGCATGCCGCTGCCAGTAAAGAGCGTGGTGGGGTCGTTGTCTGGCACCAACCGCGCCCGGGGGATCACCACATGGCCGTGCTTAGCGAAAAATTCTAGGTAGGCTTTACGGATATCTTGTGCATTCATGTCCACCAGTATAACACCGATGCCCGCTATCGATGGATACGATATGTTGCGTGCGCAACCCTGCGTTTGTGTAATCTCAGGCCAAGGCCACTTAGCAGTAACATGCCAAATAGCGACGCGACGCCTATACGCAGTCGAATATCTACAACTGAAAAGTTAAAGTGTGGCATAACGCTTTTCTCAACTTTCGTCACCGCAGCAACCTTTTGTTCTGGCGCAAGCATCCGCAAAAAGGCACCACCTCGATAGTAGTAAAGATCGCCTTGTGAATTCACAATGACACTTGTCCCGTTTGCAACATATGTTGCCGAGAGATCATCAGTTTTTACTTGGTAAATCTTACCCCCGGCTGAGACAATGAGTTGACCATGCCAGAAGAGTACTTTGCCAGGTTGTGGGTCAGCTGCAACAGAGAACACATTTCGCCGCAATACCGACAGAGTAACTGGGTCTGCCTCGAAGAGTGTGGCCCCAGCCATGCCATAAATATGACCGTTCGGCCCAACAGCCAGAGAGTCTATTGAGTGTGCGGCAGCGGCCGGGGTAACTGTAGCGGCCACAGACTGCTTCGCTATATCATATCGAACCAGTTCTGCGGTTCCTGTAGCGCTTTTGCCACCAACGAACGCAACGCCATTGAGATACGCTAAACTCCCAATGGCTTGATTTTTCAAAACAACTTTTGGCGACATGCTCACGTTGCGATTGCGAACCCCGTAGGTGCCGATTGCCCCAGACGTATTCGCACCGGTTTGGCTTATACCAAACAAAAGCTGACTGTTGCCCGCTGAGCTCAAAGCTGTCACGCTACCACTGCCAATGCTTAGGCCGCTGTCAAAAACTGGCACTGAACTCTGGGCGCTATCATCGTATTGAACAATCGAACCAGAGTTTGTACCCGCTATGACTGTGTTTCCGACCGTGACCATACTTGTAATTACGCCCCCGCCGCTGCTAATCAGTTTGCGTTGAGCAGTTTTGTCGCGATCCACCTGTAACACCGCGGTATTGAGACTCGACGAAGCGGCGTATACCGTATCGCTGGAATTGACCGCAAGAAAATCACCCGGATGATATCCGCCCGTCAGTGGCGACGGTGTTAAAAGCTTAAATGAACGGTTTGCAATATTAGCTATCCCCAATCGTCCATTTCGGCTAAAAACAAGGCAGCGATTATCGTCTATCCAACAGTCTTTATTTGCTGGCTGCAAACCCTGAGTGTTAACTGCTCCTGTGACCTGCTTTGACTCTACGTCGTATTGATTCAGGCCGCCAAAATAAACTGGGTTCTGCCTAGGCTGAGGTGCAGGCGTTTGTGCAACCGATGTCGTTGCCGCCGCTACTTGCGATTGTGTAACCTCGGTTGTTGCTACTGTCTGCGTAGGCCGGGTAGCAGTTTGGTCTGGCTTGGTCTGGGTTGTGGTAGTAGGCTTATTGTTAGCTTCGCTTGCCTGCTGACTACGATCGTTTGTGCTTTGGCTATTTGTTACGGTCGTCGTAGCGCTCGAAGGAAGAGTTGCTGTCTGAGCCGTTGTCTCTGCCGGTTTTGTCTGCGACGCAGCGGAGTCTGTATTGGTATTTACGGCCGAAGAAGTAGGTGCTTGTTGAACGGGGGCCGTTGTCACCGCAACAGACTCAGGCTCAGGTGCAGGCTTGACTGCAATCATGTCAAAAGTATCCTTTTGGTCAATGACTGCATTTTTGACAAAGCTATACACAAGAGTTACAGCCGGAGTACTGGAACGAGTAATATAGAGTTCGTTCCCTGAGATTGCCTCAACCTTAAGTGCGCCCGAACCAGCAGACATATCTGCAAGTGGCAATGTTGCCTGGGCGCCCGACTCCACCGAAAGAGTAAAAATTGATGGATTTGTTCCGTCGCTACCAATGTAGAGCTTGCTGTTTGCATAGCTTATCCCGCCTACTCCGGTCGACACCGTACCGTAATCGCGCCATGATCCATTCGAGGAAGTGTACCCAAACACCATGCCACTCCCCGCAGCACGCGCCAACCAATAGCTTTTACCGTTTTCTCCAATTGTCGCAGCAGTAAACTCAAGCGATCCCGTACGTGGCGGTGCCAATTCTGTTGCTGCTAGCTTATCTGGGTCAACATCGTACACGTATCCTGTGTTCGTACCAACAAGCACATGACGATTGGGCAACGTCACGTATGCTACCCCCACAGATTCAACCCCATCTGTCCTTTGCTCCGACAAGGCAAGTCGCTTCTGTGTCTTTATATTTATTATCTGTAGTGGCGCATTGACGCCACGAACCATTGCTATCGCAACCGGAGCGCCAGCCTTATCACGTGTAACGCCAAGCCCCTCAAGCGAAGTCGAAACAAATGGTTTTTGAGCAATTATCTCCTCTGCTGCTTGTTGAGCCTGTACGACTGGTATAAACACACCTACCGCCAGCCATAGCCCAACAGCACTTGCGTAGATTATTTTGCGTGTTTGTATGAAAGTTGCGCAGCGCGCGAAAAGAGACATATTCGAACCTTTTCTATTTTTGTACTGTTTATCTTTTGTAGTACACGCTTATGGTAACAAACCAAAATTAACCCGTCAAGTGGTCGTGTTAACTTCTAGTCTATAGTGTATTTTTTACTACATATTGTCACGGCCTGCTCTTGGCTATATGACAATACCGCCACCCAGAATGCGGGCGCCGTCATACAGTACAGCGGACTGGCCGGGCGTAATTGCACGAACAGACTGCTCCATGTGAAGTTCACCCCTGTCATATGCATCATCCCAGGTAAACGTAGCCGGAACAAGCTCAGCTCGGTAGCGCGTCCTTACCTGATACACTCGTCCCTGCTTCGGCGACTCGTTTATCCAATGACACTGCGCCAGGTCTAACCTATCGCACCAGAGGGTCGGGTCTTGCAGATTGGTCGTGACATACACTTCGTTTTTTGTCATGTCTTTACCAGTCACGTAGTATGGTAGGCCGCCGCCAACACCCAGCCCTTGACGCTGGCCTATGGTATAAAATATCGCACCATCGTGCTCGCCAATTCGCACACCATTTTGATCAATAATGTCACCGTGAGGCTGCTCACCTAGCTCATGCAAGAGAAAATCTTTTATGCCGACCTTGCCTACAAAGCAAATACCCTGGCTGTCTTTCTTGCGCGCCGTTGCTAGTCCACGCTTTTCAGCCTCGGCTCGCACTTCTGCCTTTGTAGCAAACTCGCCAATGGGCATCAAACTGTGACTCAGCGCCCGCTCTGTCACTCGATACAAAAAGTAGGTTTGGTCTTTCTCGGCATGAGCCGCCACATGAAGTGTTGCCCCTTGCGGCCCGCGGCCTGTGGCTCGCGGCTCAACACGAGCGTAGTGTCCTGTGGCAATCATATCTGCGCCATCGTGCAGGGCAGTTTCAAGGAATAGTTTGAATTTCACCTCTTGGTTGCACATAACGTCTGGATTTGGCGTAATACCGCTGCGGTAACCATCTAGCATATAGTCCACGACGTTTTGGCGATACTGCGTCTGAAAATCGTATAGTTTGAACGGTATACCGAGCTGCACTGCAACCCGTTGAGCATCTTGATAGTCCTCCTTCCAAGGACATTTCATGCCAGGCAAATCTTGACTCCAATTCTTCATGTAGACACCGGTGACAGCGTAGCCCCGCTCGAGCAGCAAGGCCGCCGTCAATGAACTATCTACACCGCCGCTCATGCCAACATATACTTTCATGCTCTCTATGATAACCTTAGTTCGCCATAAGCACCACTGTTGGAACCGAAGGCGACAGTAAGCGTTCGTGTAAGCCGAGTTCGGCAGCTATGTTGAAAATGGATATGGTACAGATTTACCGTTAAGCCTGCATACAAACAAGACTACCTAGCCGCAAGAGGAAGAACCTATTCTATCTTTGGATTTCGTTGCCATACATCCGTGACTGCTCCTCGAGCTGGCGATGAATAGCAGAAAGTTCGTAACGCTTACCAACCCAGAACATGGCAAAAATAATTGGTACCATGAGCAGAATTGGCCACCATATGTACACAACTTTCGTTTCACCCGCCGCACCACCTCCTGAACCATCCGCGGTCTTACTCCCCGTACTACTTTGTGTTACTTTCCCCGCCCCTACGCCGACAATCTGCAAGAAGGCAACCGCGCCCGTTGAGTCAGTTGCTTTTACTACGACTCGATATATGCCAGCGGATTTATACGTATGAGTAATGTCAAATGTGCCTGGAAATGGTTGGCTCTTCAAATCCGTTGCCGTACCATCACCCCAGTCAATGCTAATTGCGTATGGTCCCGTACCACCACTCAATATAATTGGCCATGTTAGAAGCTGACCAACAGGGGCGCCGAGTTTTGCAAGATTACTTGTCAGACTAATTCGTTGGCCAAACGCAGCAAATTGCGTATCCTGAAACGTAACAGACACCTTATTGCTTTCTGGCCCAGCTTGATCAAGGTCGTCGTACACGATTGCTACAAGCTCGTTTTGACCATTAAAGAGGTCCACTTCCATGCTGTAGCTATTGCCCTTACAGTCTGCCGAACCGACGAATATGTTGTTACTGAATACTTTTACAACAAGGCCGGTCGTACAGAGGCCAGTGATGGTAATTGGCGTTTGAGTGTAGGTACGACCTGAGCTAGGAGACGAAATGGTGGCAGGAGTCTTCGGTGCAGGACTGGGGATCTTTCCTTGTAGGCCCGTTGTTCCTGACTGTTGAGGATTTGGGCTACCGACAGCACTGACATGACCAACCGTTCCAACAGCGAGTAATATCCCAAGCTGAACAACTGTCACAATGCGTAAAATAGTATGTTTCATGGATGATGTGCTTATGTTTACTCTAAGCATACCTGAAAAACCCGACAATCACCAATAGATACAGTGCGGAATGCCTATCGACGGCT
The DNA here is from genome assembly GCA_964387505.1 of uncultured Candidatus Saccharibacteria bacterium. Classification (GTDB taxonomy): domain Bacteria; phylum Patescibacteriota; class Saccharimonadia; order Saccharimonadales; family UBA4665; genus JAGXIT01. The sequence goes on along the minus strand of CAYLWF010000029.1, from coordinate 2,362 downwards.
TGCACGTCTCACGATATTTTCGTTGTAACGCTTAATCGCCTTGGGGAACCAGAAGATAGCAAAGATAATCAACGCCAGAAGCAACAAGCATGCAATGATGAGCAACAATGGTATGACCGTGAAGCTCGTCTGGCCGCTCACGAGCTGACCGTTTGCACCATAGCCAAAGTTTCCTTCTACGGTATACTTGCCCCACATGTCAATCTTATTTAGTTTGATACTAAACCGCCGAACGCTGTCAGGTAAAACACTTCCTTTAGGTGTTGTGTCGTTGATTTCTGTTGTCTGTACGACCCTATCGCCTTTTTTCACAATAACCTTACCGAACGGTTGCTCATGAAGGTTGCCACTGTTTTTAAAGCGGGCAACTGCATAAAGATTCTTGTTCGAGGTAAAGAACTTGCTTCCACTTTCTGCTTTTTCGCCACTTCGTACATCAAAACTTGCGAGCGTTATCAACTCTTTAATGTCACCAGGGACTTTTACCAAGATCAATGAGCCAACACTAGCAGATAACGTAACGTTTTGACCCTGTTTTCCTCCAGTCGGCACAAAGCGCACAGCACCAAAGTACCCGCCTCCTGCCGTCCCTTTTGGCACTGCAATGGTCACCTTCACTTCCTTTGACTTGCCTGCATCTACGGCAACGTCGGGAATAGCAGCTACGTAGCGCTTCAAACTATGGCTAGGTGCAAATTTATCGTCATCAAGAATGAGTGCAGGCTGGCCATACTCATTATCTCCGGCAACAAAGTCATTTGTAATAGCACGGTAAACTGTATTTGCTGATGTCACGTTTTTGATGGTTAGAGTAAAGTTTTTTGTTTCACCTGGATTAATGATGAGGTCAGTCCTCACTGGTGATATAAAAAGACCGCTCCCCGAACCTTGGTTTTGCTGCGCGTTGGTGTTGCCCACAAAGCTGACACATAGCACTGCTGCTGCTAAGACAATTTTAAAGCTCGTCGCTATTCGCGTAGACAATGAACGAGTCACCTGATTTACCATGTTGCTCCCTCTTTATGTATTGGTTACCCTTATGGTAACAGACGTGTTGGTGCTTTGCCAATAGGTACTTTGCGCCACAAACGCTCGCATAGGAAGCGCGACGAGCCAAATATGTCTTAGAAGCTTGCAAGCGCTGTGTATGTCAGCGTTGTCACATAAATACCAGGCCGCTGGTCGCTTGCAACGTTCACGATATAACTAACGGTATAGAGCCGATAACTGTCGGTGGTTGTAGAAGACGCAATCGTGTCTCCATCAACAAATTTGTAATAATTTGGGCTTACATATCCACTCGTGCCATTCGCTGATCCTGACCCTTCTATTTCACTCCCCACTGTCGGAGTCGTGTTGCCGCGCAAATTTAATCCAAACTGGCTAACGCCCTTACGTGACACATCAGGATTGGAAAGGCCCGGAATAGTATTGACACCAGACGTCAGAGTCGGCCCGCTCACTCGCACTGCATATCCATATTCGGCATTCGTTGCAACGAGAAACTGCATTGTCTTTGAGCTCGTTTGTGCAGACGAAAACGTTCCAAAATCGATATAATTTCCCGTTGCCGTACCACAGTCGTAGTTGCTTATCGTCAGGCCAGTACAAAACAAAAGGAACGGTGGCACCGTTGCCTGAATAGTAAGGTCGCGGTTGATGTTAAACGCGACACCACCATAATCAACGTGCGTACCGGAGGCGTCTGTTGAGCTAAAGCTTTCTAGCCGAGCAAAATATGTACCCGCCACTGATGGATTTACAACATTTGTTAGCTCAAAACTGGCCACAACTTGCGCAGGGCTGGCCGATGGCGTCCGTGTGAGTACAAGGACATTAGCGGTCGTTGAAGGATGGATGGTAAAACCAGTCATGCCAATTTGCGATGCAAGTGAGGCACCGGATAGGCTAAGCCCAGCTGGTGCAGTACATGGCTGGCCAATCAATGGATCGTTTGCACAAAATTGCACACGTACAGAGCCTATAGGAACCGTTGACTGATGTTGAAATCCAACCGTATACGTTGTCTGCAGCCCAGCGATGGAACTCGACAACTTCAGCGTGCGGTTCAGTAACTGTATTGCACTGACTGGACGAGTGAAAAGCAGCACTCCTGCTACCAAGAGCAGGAGTGTGCACAGAGAAACACCTAGTTTTTTTCTTGGGCTGAGAGAAGCAGGAGATACTTTCATCGCCCGTTGCTCCAGCGACTAGAACGTACCTGTCGCTATCAAGATCTCATTGCCCGTGTAGATACCAGCTGGGGTAGTCAGACTTGGGGTTGCAGCAAACAGGAGGTTGTTGTTCACGCGGCTCACTGGACCAGCGCTGGAAGCGATTGGGTCACCGTAGACAGTCAGAA
>CAYLWF010000028.1:0-16156 GCA_964387505.1 uncultured Candidatus Saccharibacteria bacterium | reverse complement strand
CGAAGATTGAGGCCACGTTTGGCCGTCTCAAAGATCATTTCTTCTTGGTCACTTCGTTCCCAAGAAGCGTACGAGGATACTTCGTACATTACCTACGAGCATTGCTTGGTTACCAGATGGGGGCTAATTCGTGATTGGGGTCCTTAACATGTCCCAAAACTTCCTGTGCCTCATCTAGAGAGGCGCTGCGCTCTGGGGTACACTGACGATAAAGAAGATATGCAATAAGTGCAGCTGTCCCAATTTTTAGGGTCGGGGGCAAATCTTCAAGCGCTTTCAGCACCGACTCGGCCGACACTTCTTGTTGGGACCTTTTTACTTTGCTCACAAAGGTAATGTAACCACAGTTAAAGCATTTCAGCAAAACATCTAATCTGCTACAATAGTGCTTATGATTAGCGATTTTATTGGGGGCAGTAAGCCTGACCCACGAAAACCAAAGCGTATTGAACCACTAGAGAAAGAGCCGCAGCGCTCTCTAAATGAGCTGGTCGCAGAGCATGAAGCTACAGAAAATCTGTTACCCTCAGACGCGACCACTCCAGAAAACAGCGACCCAACAAACAATACCGAACCTGCGTTTGTGCCGCCCGATGAAGTTATCGACACGCATGAACCTGTGAGTGAAACCTCTGTTGGGCCTAAAAATGAAGGCTTCTCAAACGTCAAACGCCGAACGTCAAAATTCCTCGCATGGCGCTGGCCGCTAAGTAAAAAATGGACCGTCATTGCTGCAGTCATAGCTACTATACTTATTGGTGGTGGAGCAGCGGCAGCGTATTATCTTACCCGTCCAGACATAAAAGGAGGCGTGTCGAAAAGCGCGAAAGGTAAGTACGTTCCAAAAGACACACGCGTCCCAAGTACACTCAGCGGTCTCCCCGTAGACGCAAGCGTAAACCAGCGACCAGTTATCGGTGTCATGATAGAAAACAGCGAGGATGCTCGTCCCCAAAGCGGTCTAAACCAAGCAAGTGTTGTTTTTGAGGCAATCGCCGAAGGCGGCATAACTCGATTCCTAGCACTTTTCCAAGATACTCAACCGGACTACCTTGGCCCAGTCCGCAGCGCCCGACCATACTACGTTCAGTGGTGTATGAGCTTTGACTGTGCGCTCGCACATGCTGGCGGCAGTCCAGAAGCACTCCAGAATATCAGTGAGTGGGGCACAAAAGATCTCAATGATGCACCAGGGTATTTCACGCGCATTTCATCTCGATATGCTCCCCATAACCTGTACTCTTCACTTGGAAAGCTCAGCGAATACGCAAGCTCTCGTGGGTATAACACTCCCAATTTTACTGGATTCGCTCGTAAGAAAGAGCAGCCATACAAAACACCCGCCCCAACAGCACCTAGCAAAGCACCGGCAAGCGCCCAAGATAGTCGTAAGGCAGCCACAAGCATTGACTTTGCAATATCAAGCGGGCTATTCAATTCTCATTTTGACTACGATGCAAATGCCAATAGCTACCATCGAAGCCAAGCGGGCGCACCACACACGGTAGTCGATGCAAATGGTAATCAAACTGACATTAGCCCGAAGGTTGTCGTTGCTATGATTATGAGCTACGGTGTTGCCAGCGACAAACATAGCCAATACGGTGTAGTTGCAAGCGGCCAAGCTTACATTTTCCAAGATGGCACCGTGACTGAAGCTACGTGGAACAAGAGTGATACCAAGGCCCCACTCATATTCAAAGATGCAGCAGGCAAAAACGTTCCCCTCAACCCTGGTCAAACCTGGCTTACTGCTCTCGCCGGCACAAATCTGGTAACGTATCAGTAACCAATGGATTTTTTCAACAAATACCGCCACCAAATGCAGACACGGACCGTTCTGCAACTCTTACTTTTTCAACTTATTGTCGTCGGCTGTGGCTGGGTGCTGTACATACAACAAATTGGGGCAGTGTACATTCTGGCAGCAGTCTCATTCCTTGCACTCGGTGGCTGTTTTTTCTTTGCCCGACTGCTCATTCGCACAAACAGTGAGCCACTTCATATGCTTTGGCAGGCCATTCAGCACGTCGCCCCTCATGGGGACACCTTACCGGCACCGAATGTAGACAACCTCAAAGCCGGAAGAGACTTAGTGTCGAACCTTATTAACCACGTGTATCAGATGGCAAGTGTCTTTCAAGAGGTAGAAAAAACAAACACAAAGAACATCCAGGATGCTCACGCCAACTTTCTTGCAAATAGGCTACCGTTGCCCCTCATTATCCTCGACCAATCTGACACCATCGTCTATGCAAATGATGCAGCTATTCGTTACTTCGGGGGAGATAATGATGCGCTGGAAAAAAACAATATCTATACCGCTCTTGACATGGCATTCTCAAACGATCAAACACTGCACAGTTGGCTCGATGCAGTGCGTAAAAACAGCGTTGCTGCAGATATGCGCTGGGAACGAGTTCGCATAGGTCTTCCCGGGCAAAAGAACAGTAAGCAATTTGATTTAGCCGCGCATTTTAATCGTGATAACCCTATGGGTTACGAAACCTTGCTTATTCTTTTTGACCATACTGAGGTCTACAGCCAAGATGACCAAGCGATGAGTTTTGTTGCCCTCACCGTTCACGAGCTGCGTACACCCATGACACTGCTTCGAGGATATATAGAGGTGTTCGACGAAGAAATTGGACCTGGACTCAATTCAGAAATGCAGGGTTTTATGAAAAAAATGGACGCTGCCGCACAACAACTTAGCGCCTTTGTTGATAATATTCTCAATGTCGCAAAAATCGAAGACAACCAACTGACGCTGCAGTTACGAGAAGAAAAATGGGAGGATGTTTTACGGACTGTAGTTACTGACTTACGGCTCCGGGCAAGTGTTCGTGGTGTCACTATAAAAGCTACTGTCGCACGCGACCTGCCGACGGTTGGCGTAGACTGCTATAGTATCTACGAAGTGGTAGCAAACCTGCTCGACAACGCTATTAAGTACTCAAGGGGAACAAAAGAGGTTCATTTGAGTGCTGCACTCAATAAAGAAGGACTTATCGAAACGAGTGTAAAAGATTTTGGGCTTGGCATAGACGCATCAATCCTCCCGCATATTTTCGACAAATTTTACCGCAACCACCGTAACCGCGCCCAAATAGGCGGCACAGGCCTTGGTCTCTACCTGAGTCGAGCGATTGTACAGGCGCACGGCGGTCAAATATCGGTAAGTAGTAAGATTGATGAAGGAAGCACGTTTACCTTCACCGTTTTACCGTACGATAAGCTTGCAGAGAGCGGTAAAAAAAGCGATACTAAAGGCATAACGCGCGGTGCACACGGCTGGATCAAAAACCACTCGCTCTACCGCGAATAAAGGAAGCTATGGAACCGGACACCCCCACCACGCCACCGACCCTCAAAAAAATTCTGTGTATAGAAGATGAGCACTTTATCAGTGAGCTCTATACTCGAGCCTTAACAAGGGCAGGGTATGAAGTAGAAGTACAACTTGACGGTCAAAAAGGTCTCGCTGCTGCTCAAACTGACGCTTATGACATCATTCTCCTTGACCTTATGGTGCCAAGTATTACTGGTATAGAAGTGCTCCGCACACTACGGGACCCTCATCAGACACCAAAGATGCATGCCAAAATCATCATCACAACCAATCTTGAACAACGCGAGGATGTCCGTGGCGACATAGAGCATCAAGCCGATGGCTACCTTGTAAAAGCCGCTATCACTCCCCGCCAGCTCGTCGAATTCCTCGGAAAACTCGAACCAAATACTTATCCCAAATAAGATTCCCGCAGAAAGTCCTCTCTGTCTAAAGAATCGCCGACTTAGTTTAACCCCCAACCCGACGTAAGCACCGCTGATAGCACCGTCAGGTGTCAACGAGCGGGAGCGAAGTCTTTAGGGGTGGGGAGTTTAGTCAACCGGATTTACTCTGGCTGACGAGGCGGGGCGTGAGATATCCCAGTGGCACACTGCAAGAAAGTTTCATCTGCCAACTTGTAGCAAGGCGGAAGTTTCGGGCGAGGCCAGTTGGTGATTGCTTACAAGGTAGTCTTCTCTTGAAGGTTGTATTTTGAGATAAAGCTGCAGAGCTTTAGGACAGAACCACGGAACATGGGTGAATCTACCCCTCGAGAGCTTGGGACCTTGTGTTGAACTTTGGTTACAATAGCTTCACGCGTGGCGCAAGAGTATCTTTAAGGTACGCGCATTCTAGTATAAACATTGTAGTTTTTACATTATTTTACGGCGTATTTTGGTCAAAAAGCTTGCGCTTTCATGCACAAAAAGATATACTCCACTATACACAAAGGAAATAAACAGAATGAAAAAATACTGGTACGGCGCAACCTTATACATTGTTCTGGCCATTGCTGGTATAGTAGCTGCCTCACCGAAAGCATCTGCGGCGACAATCACCGTTGATGACATGACAGCCGCCGGCTCCTTAACGACATGCAATCTCAGAAGCGCTATCCAGTCGTCAAATACAAACACCGCAGTCAATGGATGTGTTGCGGGCGATCCAATGCCTGCAGTGGACACGATCCAGCTGGGCAGTGGAACGTATCAATTGAGCGGCGACAGCAATACGTACATCGCTGAATCGACTCATCTCGTAGGTATCTCAAGCAGTGCGACAACCATTGACACCTCAGCAATGACGTTTAGCGACCTATGTGCGAGGTTGCTTAGTATTAACAATACGACATATGAATTAGTCATGTCTGACTTTCACATAACAAATACTAATCCTGATTACGACGGAATCAGACTAGAAATAGGTGACAACGCAAGTGTCAATACGCATATTCATCATGTCACATCAGACGGCACATACTCACTTTCTGGGAGCACGCTTCCGGGATCAAGCAATAATAACGTGTTACTCGATCATGTACATTTCGATGGTGTGAGCATAAGGAGATTTCAAGGGAATGTAGGTGTGTCAGGTTCGATACCAGTAACCGTCGAAGATAGCTATATAGGAAATAAAGGACTTCAAGTGTTCAATTCTGTGTTATCTGACGTAGATAATACGACGACAATACGCCGGAGTCAGATACAAGGAGACGGGAGTACGGGGCTGGTAGGTGTGGGCTATTACAACATGACGCCTCTGACACGGCTAGATATAGAAGATAGCATTGTGTCGGGATATAAAGTCGGAGTGTCAGTTAGTGAATATTGTAGTGGCAGTTCAGGTGGCGGTTCAGCGTATGTCACGAACTCCATGGTAGGGGGTGGGGGGATGAAGGTGGGCGTACTTGTTTTCTGTGGCCACTATGTGTCACAACAGACGACCTACCACGATATTACGGGTTCAGCGGTGCTTGGATTCACCAACACGTACAGCACCCTTACTCCTGAAAGGGGAAATGTACATATCGAATCATATAACTCTACCTATACGTCTGTCACAACAGGAGGGACTTTTTCACCTTCCGAACTCAACATGTTCCTGGGAGAGCCAGTCTCGCTCGATCACGTGGTTACTCTGCATACAAATATTGATCCCGGGGTGACAACGGCAAGCGGCTCAAAGCTTTCTTTTATACACAATACGTTTGCGGGGAATACGCTCGGGACAGGCTCGGTACTCGGCTTTAACAACCCCGCCTCGCTGACGAGCACGGTGTGGCGCAACAATGCCATGGAAGGTTCGCCCAAAGTAGGAAACTACACCGCACCTACAAACACCGTCAGTGACAATCTTACGACAGGCACCGCACAGGCAGGGATCGCACATGTCGATGGCTTCGTCCTTGGTGCGCTTGCTGACAATGGGGGCGTGCGTCCGATTGGTGTGGATGGCGCGAACGGGCACGTGCTGACGCTCCGACCACTTTGGACCAGCCCCCTCATAGATGGCGCACCTGATGCGAGCCTTCAGAATGACCAGCGTAATCAAACCCGTGCTCAGCTTCGCACGCAAAGATACGACGTCGGTGCCGTAGAAGTTACGCGGGGCGAAGTGCTTGGCGACGGCACAACCGCTGCAGTGCTCGACTCATATCTCGGCGTAGCCGCCTCTCCGTCCTCAGTAACATCACCCACCACGCTGCCGAACAGTCCTACGCTTGCAGACACCGGAATGCATGCCGGGAAACTTGCCGCCGTTGCTACCGGCATTTTGCTTTGCAGTATTTTTACGATAGCGACAAAACACCACAGATCTTACCGCCTCACTCGCTAACTCTTGCCCTGTTTCAACTCAGGAACGTCATCTTTCAGAGAAATGTTTCACCCGATATTGCTTTGTCTTTGCTATATTTGTAGACAAAACGACACTATGCAAGGCCTAACCATGAGCGTATATTAGGTAGTTCAGCCATGTGAGGACTTTTGGCTCGGCCAGATTTACCTTGCAGACTTATATACATTTCGGGCAAACATACTTCGGTCACTGTGCGCCTTACGTTACTATCAGATTCCTTATATGGGCAGGGGTAGACGGTCTCCTCGCCACAGGCATCTCGTAAAACCTCCAAATCCGCCGCTAGAGCTCTCTCTGGCGTTTTTGTCGTCTTCGACTTCTTATCTCATAACTCTTAACGCTTCTTTGGAGGTTCCCATGACACACGTTATAAACCAATCAGTTACGGTAAACGCCATCTATTTTGCCGGGGCGGATATGAAAACCTTCCCCCGCGAAATTGAGCTAGGGGGCACGGCAGTCACATTCGCCGATGGCCTGCGCTACCTCGTACGCCGCGGGCAAGAAGCCTTGCAGCTCTTTGATATGCGCAGCGAAGATGGCCTGGTGTATCGACTGAGCCGCCGCGGCGACGACTGGACACTACTGGCAAAAAAAGGAGCCACGGTATGAAAAACCGCCAATATCTTCATGAGGATCTCGAGCAAATTCGCCGCTATTTCCCGGGAGCAGAGCCAGTCGCTATGCGTACGCCATTTGACCTGACGCCTCGCCACCGACGTGTCATGGCGGACATGTTTCGGCCAGAACGGCCGCTCAAACACTGGGGAGGAAAACTACGATGGACTATGTAGACATAAACCTGCTCGATGAAACAGCACTCGAAACCGGCACGGCTGTTGCCACCCACAAAGGTTTTCCAAACCCTGCGGCTGAACGGGGCAGGACACCACTCAGTCTCGACCGCTTGCTCATTCGCTCTCCCGTCAGCACCTATTTCTTCCGCATACGCGGCCATCACTGGCACACCTACGGCATATTTGACGGTGATATCGCCGTCGTCGACCGCGCCCGCACCCCGGCCCCAGGTAAACTGATTATCGCCATAACAGATACTGGAGAGCTCGTTTTGAGCGAATGGGGTAAAGCCCGCCTCTCGCAGTTCTGGGGCGTTATCACTGCCACCATCCATGAGTTTTAGATTCAGATGTTAGATGCCAGAGATGCGGCCGGAGGCCGCCGAACATCAATCGCGTTAGCGATGTCATTAAGTCTGGCACCCTGGAATCATCATGGCCGAAACGTTGTGGCACATCACAATCTTCCAAGCCATCTCGCGTTCTCTCGAGTGGCGATTGTGATTACTACATACGTTTCGCTAAGATGATGGAAGCGCGCCGAGCTCTTTTGCCTTCTTTTCTTGCGGCAAGAAAAGAAGGTCGCCTGCCGGTGCGAGAACCGGTATACTACGCTGCTTGCGCAGCGGTGCCTGCGGCAACAGTGAAGCTAGAAAAGGTTCATGAAACATGTATGCACTTATAGACAGTAACAACTTTTTTGTCAGCTGCGAGCGGCTGTTTCGTCCCGACCTCGCAACGAAACCAGTCGTTGTGCTGAGCAGCAACGACGGCTGCGCTATATCCCGCAGCAGCGAAGCTAAGGTGCTAGGAGTGAAGATGGGCGAACCCGTCTTCAAACTCCGCAACCGCTTCACGGTCATAAATGCCTGTCATTCCGAGCGCAGCCGAGGAATCTCGTCATACCCGATAACGGACGAGACCCTTCGACAAGCTCAGGGTAGCAGAAAACCCGACCTTGTCGTGTTTTCTGCCAACCTTGAGCTGTATGGCGACATATCTGAGCGCATTGCTACCTTACTCACTTCCATTACGCCGCATATTGAACTCTACAGTATCGACGAATCATTTCTTGACCTGAGCGAACTCGATATTCGTGACTACAGCCAGTGGGGCAACTGTATTCGCAGCATGATTCTCAAAAATATTGGTATACCTGTCAGTATTGGCATTGCACCCAGCAAAACACTCTGTAAGACGGCAAATCATTGGGCAAAAAAACACGCCGAATACAGCGGCGTTGTCGCGGCCATACAGCAGAACAGAGCATGGCACGACATACTAGTAGGCAGCCCCGTCAACGATGTGTGGGGTGTGGGCTGGAAGCTCGCGCCACGACTTCGCGCCGAAGGCGTCTTTACAGCGCTTGACCTCGCCCGCATGAATCCGCGCCGAGCGCAGCAGCTTATGGGCATACACGGCCGCCACATGGTGTACGAGCTAAACGGCACGCGCTGTTTGCCACTCCAGCCCGCTACAAAACCGCAGAAGATGATTGGCCGCGGCCGCCAGTTTGGTGAAGACACGAGCGATTTTCACGTCATAGAGGCCGCCGTCACAACTTTGGCCGGACGTGCCGCTCACGAACTCCGCCGCGAAGGCCAGCTGGCCGCTCGCGCCGCCGTTATACTCCGCACTAACCGTCTGAAACCAGGCTACACCCGCACCTTTGACGAAGTGCGCTTCTACACACCCACCGCAGACGTCGGCATCATCTGTAGCCAGCTCATCCGCACCCTACAACGCACGTTTCGCAGCAATCTGTTATATCACAAGGCGGACGTCATTTTATATGAGCTCAGCCTAGATAAAACGCTCCAAACTGACGCCTTTGGCGCAGTAGATCTCACGGCGCACGCTCGCTCGCAGACCCTCATGCAGGCCTACGACGCCGTAAACAGCAAATATGGTTCGCACACCCTCCGCCCGGCCGCCGAACTCCTCAGCCAAGCTTGGAAACCCCGCAGCAACATGCTCAGCCCCCGCTACACGAGCAGTTGGAGCGATCTACCGCACATAATCTAGCCGACAACCGAAAGGGCAGGCCGGACATCAACAACTTCAACGCCAAAATATTTATGAAGCGCCTCTTTAGCGGCAGGCGTCGGAGGAGGTGAAATGCTCACTCTTCCTGGCCCCTCAAAACGAACACGATACCCACCGCTATTATTATGAGTATCGCCCTCAGGTAATGTTCCTTGTATGACAAAACCAACGACTGCTGCTGCGACCTCATGCGGCTGGCGTCGTAGGCTACGAAGGTCTAGTATTTCTCGCCCATTTACTAACTGGGCTTCTTTGGACAGATCTGGTAAAACACTAATGGCACCACCCTCAAAGCCTTTTGACATGTAATAGCCCTCCTTGCCTTACACAAATCTTAGCACATTCATCGTACTTCGCTGAAGCGAATGGCTACAAAAAAATGACAAGCAGAAAAACATGCTAATATACTTATGACATATGACTGAAACATTTCGGTTTGAGGAAATTGGTCTAGAAACTCGTGACAGGCGCGTGTACGAGGCGCTCGTGGCAAGCCCGCGCAGTAGTTTGCGTAAAATTGCCGCCGCCACCGGTATAAACCGCGGCAGCGTATATGAGAGTATGAAGCGGCTGGCAGAGCAGGGGCTCGTGGGCTCCATAGAAGTCGGCAAGCAGCGCCGCTACACGGCGAGCAATCCGGAGGTTATCATCGAGCTGCTGCGCGAGCGACAAGAACAGGCTGCCACGGCTCAGGCTTTAGCCGAAACCTACATTGCCCAGCTACCCAAGCCCACAGAACAAGTAGTGGAGACTGCTGCATTTGCGACCTTCTACGAAGACCATGAAGGTGTGGCGGCTATACTACGCGATGTGCTCGCCACCTGCCGGGAGCAGGGAAACCCAGCTTACCGTGTTATTTCTACCAAGCGAGTTCGCCAGTACATGTACCACAACTTTCCCAACTTTACCCAGCGACGCATAGCCGACGGCATTTCTGTGCGGGTGATTGGTGTAGGCACGGGAACCAGCACAGATGAACTGAGCGAACGCAAAGAGCTTCCCGCCACGCGCGGTGAAGCACCCAACTGCTACACACTCATCTACGGTGACAAGACCGCTCTCATCACCATGAGCGATACAAATGTCCTCTCTGCCATCGTCATAAACAACCCTGGCGTCACCCACATGCAAAAAGAACTCTTCGACCACCTATGGCAGATGCTGAGCTAAAAGCGAAGCACGAGCGCTTCGCGCGAGCGGCGGCGAATGTAGCCGCCGGGTGGGGACGGGCTACTATCGAGCAAAGCGATGATAGTACCCGAGGGGAGGCGAGCCTCCCCTTATCAATCCAGAAGGAGCTACCCCATGCCTGACAATATCTCAGGTTTACCCACCAAACATCCCCTCATCTCCGACCAAGTCAGCAAACAGCAAGTCGAGATCATTTTGCTTGAGCTGCAACGTGTCCTCGACGGTGGCGTTGATGGCGCTATCGTAGAGTTCGGCTGCTACGTCGGCACGACCAGCCTTTTCATCCGCCGCCTCCTCGACTCACATGTGAAAGCTCCGCTCTCTCACAAGAACGTGAGAGAGCGGAGCTTTCACGCCACAGAACCAAAAGGAAGGGAATTTCATGTGTATGATAGTTTTGAGGGCTTGCCGCCCAAATCCATCCAGGATGCATCTGTAACAGGGGAGCAGTTCACCGCGGGTGAGCTGGCCGTCAGTAAAAAACAGTTTTTACGTGAGTTTCAGAAAGCGCACCTTCAGCCACCAGTAATCCACAAAGGTTGGTTCAAAGACCTTACGGGCGCCGATGTGCCAAAAAAAATTGCCTTCGCCTTCCTAGACGGTGACTTCTATGAAAGCATCCGCGATTCACTCCGGCTCGTGCTCCCACGCACGCAAAAGGGCGGCACCATCATCATCGACGACTACGCCCGAGAAGCTCTCCCCGGTGCTGCCCGCGCTGTCCACGAATATTTTTCATCCCATCAAGTCAAGACCGTGCATAACATGGGAGTTATTCACCTATGAAAATCCATATTCTCACCATCGGCAAACCGAAACTTTCGTATGCACAGCAGGGGTTTGAGGAATATCTTGGACGGCTGAAGCGCTTGCATCAGGTGCGCGTGACACACCTGAGCGATAAGTATGCGTACGACACGAAAAAAATCCTAGGTGAAATACAGGGCTCTATAACAGTGGTACTAGAGATATATGGGGTGGAGTACACGTCCGAGAAACTTGCTGATTTTTTACAAGCACGGGAGTTAGAGAGTAGGGAAGTATGCTTTGTCATTGGCGGACCGGAAGGCCTGCCCCAGCAAGTGCGTGACACCGCTAACTACCAATGGTCACTCGGCCGCCTGACCCTCCCGCACGACCTCGCCATGGTTGTCACTGCCGAAGCCCTCTACCGCGCCAGCACCATCAACGCCCGTTTGCCGTACCACAAATAACATAGCCTTATCACGAGTGCGACGGCAACGGCACTAAAAGTTGCTGAGCAATCCTGGTCAACGTATCTGGCAAAGTATGAGTAAAACTATTTGGCTTAAAAATCATAAAAGGCGGCGCTCCCACATGTGCGGCTTCATACGCATCTGCGAGCGGCTCCGCTTTGTCATAAGACATACCTTGTGCGCAATGTCCAATATGTGCCGGTTCATGCCATGCAACCCGATTCGCGAAACTTTGTAACCAACTCAGCATTTTGTCATCACTTAAAGAACCGCGAGCATTTTTGAATGAATCAGGCATATGAAGAGCGGCATTTACCGCAAGATGCATCGTAATAACATGCGTCCGAGAAACAGCCTCAGACCTGTTTGTGCCTAGACTACACAAGTACTCTGAACCGTTCTCTCCTCCGGGCCAAACAAAAGCAAGACGTACACTGTCGCCGGCCGGGATAATGCCGTCTTTTACGAGTTGCTCCGCGTATGAATCCAGCGCCGGCGGGTCTATGAGCAGACTAAAAGGCGCGTCGTCGGCCATGCCACCCATAAAAAACTCTACGCGCCCATTTTTGCTGGTAATCCGTTCATGAACACCAAGGTGCTTCAGTGAGCTTTCGGCCGTACCTATGGTTTCCGCTGGACTTGACACATCTCCTAACGTTGCAACAGGCTCTGTACTAAGTCTAGGTGTGGTATCACTTTTGCTTTGACTACTTTGACAACCAGCCAGTAGCATGGCGGCAGCCCCCGCCAAGAAACCTCTGCGGGACAGAACCGGAACTTCGGATGTTACTTTGCCCAAAATAAAAACTCACATATTCAACATTTGCCGTGGTGACCCCGGCGGGGTTCGAACCCGCGATTTTCTGGATGAGAACCAGATGTCCTGGACCACTAGACGACGGGGCCGTCATCGGGCTTCAACAGATTACCACATCTGTTACTAATCGTCCAGATGTTCATGCAACCAACCTTGCATTTTACAGAGAAAAAACAGATACTATAACGTAAGCAGTATTTATCATGCATCAATTCTTACTTATCGGTGGTGGGACGGTAGTTGTGCTTGCCTTGGGCATTGCAGTTGGCTTGTTCGTAAAACGAAAAGGAACGGGCAAGGCCAGTACCAGCAACCTTGCAAATTCACTACGCGACGAAAAAGCCAAGTCAGAAATCATCCTTGGAGCCATACAGGATGGGGTCGTACTCATAGACACCCAGCAAACAATTCGGCACTTCAATCAAGGTGCCACCAACATCACTGGCTGGCCAAAACAAGAAGCTGAAGGCCTCGACTGGCATTCTGTGCTTAAGTTTGTGAGCGACAAAGGTGAAGTAGTACCGGCCGAGCAAACGCCTCTTGCGAAAGCTTTCGCCAGTGGAAAACCTGTTCGAGAAAACACGCTCAGCGTTACAACAAAGGGCGCGACAAACGTTGCGGCAAATTTCAGTGTCGCACCACTCATAGACGACGCAAAAAGAGTAACCGGAATGGTTGCTATCTTTCGTGATATCAGCGAAGAACGCGCCGAAGAAAACCAACGAGCTGAGTTTATTAGCACTGCTAGTCATGAAATGCGCACCCCCGTTGCAGCCATAGAGGGGTACCTCAGCCTAGCGTTAAACGACAAAGTTGCAACTGTCGACAACCGCGCTCGCGATTACCTCGAAAAAGCACACAGTAGTACAAAACACCTTGGCCAACTTTTCCAAGACCTACTCACGAGCGCAAAAGCAGAAGACGGCCGCCTGACCAATCATCCAAAAGTAGTGGAAATGGGCGCCTTTATAGAACAACTCGCACAAGACCTTCGGTTCTCAGCCGAAAAAAAGGGGCTTTTTATGGAGTTTTTGTTTGGAAATTCGTCGGTGAAAGACGCTAGTGGCGCCAGCAAAGAAGCCCGTGAGATGAATAAGGTCATCCGCCCGCTATATTATGTTCAAGTTGACCCTGATCGCATACGTGAGGTTATCACGAACCTCTTTGACAACGGCTGTAAGTACACCGAAGAAGGAAAAGTAAGCCTAGGTCTTACCGGAAACGATGGTGTTGTACAAGTCTACATAAAAGATACTGGTGCCGGCATACCTCCAGAGGATATTCCACATCTTTTTCAAAAATTTTACCGAGTAGACAATAGTGCGACCAGAACTGTTGGAGGTACCGGCCTTGGTTTGTTTATTTGCCGAAAGATAGTTGAGCTCTATCAGGGGAGAATATGGGTTGAAAGTGAACTTGGTAAGGGCAGTACATTCTACATAAACATTCCGCGACTTACCTCGCAAAAGGCAGAGCAACTCATGGCCATCGAGGCAAATAACCCGCTCGGTACTACTACCATTACGCCAACTGTATCGACAAACTCTTCAGCATGATATACTTTCACATATAAACGTAAGTGTTTTTACACGAAAAGGCAGAACACGTGGCAAAACTACTCCTCGTCGAAGACGACAATAACCTAAGAGAAATTTACCAAGCACGACTCTCAGCTGAGGGATATGAAATCGTTGCGGCACAAAATGGCGAAGAAGCACTCTCGCTCGCAAAACAAGAACGGCCCGATCTTATTATTTCTGATGTCATGATGCCTCGTATCAGTGGCTTTGAAATGCTGGACATTCTACGTGCGACGCCGGAGCTCGCAAGTACAAAGGTGATTATGCTCACCGCCCTCGGCCAAGCTGAAGATCAGGCGCGCGCGGGAAAACTGGGAGCCGACAAATATTTAGTGAAGTCGCAGGTTACACTCGAAGACATCGTAAACTGTGCTCAAGATTTACTCAATGGCACCACAGTTGTAACACCCACTCTAGTAGCCACCGACGGAACGGCTCCTTCGCAACCAACAACAAGTACTGAGCCACCTGTGACTGCCTCTCAACAACCCATTAGTACACCTCCTGTGGTGAATCCTGCACCAGATCCAATGCCACCAATGTCCACCAGTCCCGTTGTCGCCACAGTGGTTGACCCAGACCCCCTACAGGCACCGAGCGCCGCTCCCGCGACCGTTATTCCCGAGTCTCAAGCCATGCCTAGCACGACATACAGCGATAATACGCTCCAAAATGCGATTACTATGCCCCCAACGCCAATCACCCCAACCGTGACTGGTTCGACTGATATCCCCACCTCTCAGGCAACGCCCCCCAGTCTAGTAACCCCTGTACCTGAGGTGACAAACCAAAATGTTCTGGATGAGGCTGTTCGGGGGCTGATGAGTGCAACGAGCAGCACTCCTGCACCAGGCCCAACACCGGTAGCGGAACCATCGTTCGTACAAATGCCTCAGCCGTCAGAAGATCTCTCTACACCACACAGTCCAGATGCTTCATCCGCAGCAGAACCCACAACAACACCCGCCGCCGTCCCCGAAGTGCCTGTAGCACAAACTGACACGGCAAGCGTTGCAGGGAAGAAAGTTATACAGCCACTCAACGATATCACTCAAGGTCCAGACTTGAACGAGCTTTTAGCAAGAGAGGTTGCGAGAGAGCAGGCTGGCCCAGACCAAAACAGTGGAAACCTAGTGAACGTCGTCCCAACAGTTGCACCGCCAGACTCAAGCGCTTCCGCCGAGACACAGACGCCCGAGAACCCGCCCACACAAGTACCCCCAACGAGCCCTCCCGCGCAAACTGTCGACCCAAATAGTATTGCACTCTGACATCTGACATCTGACATCTGACATCTGACATCTGACATCTGACATCTGACATCTGACATCTGACATCTGACATCTGACATCTGACGAAGTATACTAATCGTATGCGAATCAATAAATATATTGCTGCCGGCTCATCATTAAGTCGTCGCGCAGCCGATAGTGCGATTACTGCGGGACGTGTCAGTATTAATGGCAAACCAGCGAACTTGGGCTCCGAAGTACAGTCTACTGACACAGTATGCCTTGATGGAGCTAAACTGACCGTGCCCCATGCTCACACGACTGTTCTACTCAACAAACCCGTTGGTTATGTCTGTTCACGAAACGGCCAAGGAAGTAAAACCATTTTTGAGCTTTTGCCACCCGACTACCAGCATCTTCAGCCAGTCGGCCGCCTCGATAAAGATTCGTCTGGCCTTCTACTGCTAACTAACGACGGTAGCCTTGCAAATAGGCTAACACATCCTCGTTACGCTAAAACAAAAGTATACGATGTAGCTCTAGATAAACCACTCCAACCACTTCATCATCAAATGATTTGCGACAATGGGATCACCCTTGAAGACGGTCTCAGCCAGTTCCAAATTGCACTAGCTGGTCATGACCGACGCAAATGCACAGTAACCATGCAGGAAGGCCGCAATCGCCAGATTCGTCGCACTTTTAGTGCGCTTGGATATACCGTCACTAGACTGCACCGTACCCATTTTGGAGCCTATAATCTTGATACATTACAACCCAGTTCTAGTAAGCAGGTGGCTTGAATTTGCCACAAACCGGCGTACTAACACACTAAGCCATGTGAATCTGGCCTCGAGGCACCTCTTTAAGTCATGTACTCTACATATTTCCGGACGAGCACCTACGGCTGATCGGTAAAGCCAGTCAGATTTATGGGGCTCGCCACACCAGCATCATCATTGCTTGTGCTAACCATACCACCGCCAGCGAGTGGATCCGAAAATTGAATCTTTTGTCCGGGCAGAATGAGGTCTGGATTTTCAATACCGTTAATACCTGCAAGTGAACGATAGTCAGTCCCATGCT
>CAYLWF010000027.1:0-8270 GCA_964387505.1 uncultured Candidatus Saccharibacteria bacterium | reverse complement strand
GACCCGCAGAAGGCTTTTGGGGGTAAAAGCCGCCACAGGACCATCGGGCGTGGCCTTTGTAAGTTCAGCCGCGCCCAGGCCGGGAAATGTTTTGAGGGTTGATTTAACGTCGAAACCCACAAGATTGGAGTTTCGAGATTGGAGTTTCGAAAGTCCTATAGCCGCACCGAGTTTAGTAAAATCAAACGCATACGTCAGCTTGTCGTCTGCCGACACAATCAGCACCCGCGGGTCACGCCCCGCCACTCCCGCCGATCGCCCATACATGACCACTTCCGCCCCATTCGTGATTTTAACAGAGGCAAGTTTCGCCTCATTATCAATAATTATGTTTTCACCCACTTTCATCCCGTGATTCAGTATTCCAGATTCATGATTCTGCAAATCCACATGGAGAACCTCCGGGATCTGCCGGGCGAGCGAGCGAAATTCTAGCCGCTCCATCAGCTCCACAATCTTTGACGGATTTGCGCCAAAATGCCCGTCCATACGCTCAAGATCCAATGGCACCGGCGCGTCAGTCCAGAGTGCTGCCAGTTTTTTGCTCATATAGGCACTTTCCTTGCCTGCTTCAAGCTTCTTTCGCACCGCGTCGCGCACCTGCCACAGGTTTTCATACACACCGTCGAGTGTTTTGTGCTCTTGCAGCAGCTGAATGGCTGTCTTTTCACCTATACCCGGCACGCCCGGGATGTTGTCTGAGCTGTCACCCTTGAGCGCTTTCAGATCCAAAAATTGTTCAGGTTCTATGCCGTATTTGGCCGTAAACGACTCCGGCGAATACAACTCTATGTCACTCAAACCTTTCTTCAGCCGGTACATTTTGGCGTGCGAACCCACACACTGCAGCGCATCCATGTCAGAGGTAATAAGCAGCGTTTCGATATCTTCTTTTGCTGCCTTGACGGCAAGTGTCGCCATAATGTCATCTGCTTCATAGTCATCGAGCTCGTACAGCGGCCAGCCGAAGGCCTCGAGCAGTTCGTGCAGTACCGGGATTTGTTCATAAAAGTCTGGCGGCGCTGGTTTGCGCCCCGCTTTGTACTCTGGGTAAATGGCTAGGCGCGAACGAATATTCGTTTTGGGCTTGTCCCACGCCACCGCCACATAATCTGGCTTCAGCCGCTTGATAACTTCGAGTGCCATGCTGGCAAATCCAAAGACACCGCCCGTAGGCGTACCGTCTTTCGTACTGAGATTTGGCATAGCGTAGTAGCCACGGTAAAACACGCTCTTCCCGTCTATCACCGCTAGCCGCTTCCGCTGCACCTCTACCATATCTGTTAGTATACGCTGTTAATGAATAAGAGTTAAGTCACTGTTTATATCAATGCAAAATATTTCCAAGGCACCATGACCACAAGCCCGTCCTGCGTTATATTGAGTGGGGTTTCGCTCAATACCAAACCATATTTACAGTCTACTCGTTGCATTGTTGAGTAGACCTGGCTAGCCTCTTTAAATCCTCTACCCACTTCGATAGCAATCTGGCTTGTTGCCGTTTTTACAATAAAATCTGCACCGCCTTCAGCGCTATCATATGTCAGACCACCCTGTCTCATACCTTTCAGCATTCGGTAAAAATGAAGACCAGCAATATCCTCGAGGAGCCTGCCTTCACGAGTCGTGGTAGTGCTACTAGAACCTGCCAAATGATAAAAAGCAGCCCGAACCACAGAGCTCATAAAAAGATACTTTGCAGCCTTTCTGGCCACAGAAGCTTGTGATCCCTGAGGTGGTACCCGTATAAGTAGTTCAGCCTGTACCAAAATATCTAGTATGTTCGCAATGGTAATTGGCGATATTTTGAGTAAGTCCTTAAGCTTCTGAACGCTAATAATATCACTTTCAGCAAGTATATAAAGAAGTCGCTTTATGACAGGTACCGTGTCTGCGTCAAATCTACCTAACTGTTGGATATCTTTGGATATTACTTTGTCCACAGAAGATAATACGGCATCGTATATGTCCGCGACACTACGTTCCATAAGCGCAAAGGGCAGACTGCCTGTGCCCACGTACTGTTTCCAATGTGCACGGTCTATGCTTGACCAATAGCGATCAACTGATGCCTCTCGAGCTTTCAGCAGCTCATAGCACTGTTGGGCGCTACGAGAAGAGTAAAGTGCGGCCTCAAGTGTCTTCTTTAAGCCGCTTATCGGATAATTATCGAAATTTACCATTTCAAATTCACAAAAACTCATCGGATATAGTCTCTCGACTACCGCACGTCGACCTGAAATGTCAGAGTCGTCTTGAAGGTGAACGGCCGATGAACCACTACATATTATGAAGACATTCACAGCCCTTTCATTAAGAGATTTTAGTATCGGAGCCCACTTTTCATCACTTTGAACTTCATCTATAAGTAACACGGTTGGCTTTGAAAGCACCTCATAACTTTCGCCTAGTACTCGCTCGTACTCTGTCAAAATATCCTGAAGGCCAGATCCTATCGTATCGATCGCCTCATTTAAAGAGAAATAAAATATGTGTATGTCATCACCAAACGTATTGGTTAGTTCGTAATATGTCTGAGCAAGTATGGTGGTCTTACCCGTGCCACGGAGTCCCGGGATAATTATCCAGCGTTTTTCGTCAGTGTTGCCGCTCAGAAACGTCTGAAGATACTTCTGTGTTTTCACATAAATATACCTCTTAGGGTACACCCGCCCGCCCGAGCTTACGACATAACGGCGAAGGCGTTGCTTGCCTAACGAAAGCTGTCTTTGTACATAATCGATAACATTTTCATTCATACCTACTAGTATACTTAACTATATAAGTAAATGCAAATTCTTCTATACTTAAATATAGAAGTAATTTTTCCTTGCATACAAATAGGATAAGCGTTTATTGCTCGGCTAAAAAGGGCTATACTACTACATATGCATATGGTGGGAGAAAATAAACAGTTGCACTACTATCGGCTCAGTCCGGCGGAAGTGCTCAAGCAGGTACAAAGCACAGAAAAGGGTCTGACGAACGACGAAGCCAGTGAGCGCTATCAGCAGCTTGGGCCAAATGCGCTGGATGTCAAAAAAAGAGAGTCGCGCGTCGTCGCGTATCTGCGGCAGTACAAAGACTTCATGATCTTGCTCTTGCTCGCTAGCTCAACTTTAGCCTTTTACCTGGGAGATAAACGTGCGGGGATTGTTCTGCTCGCGCTCGTATTTTTCAACACACTCATCGGTTACATGCAGGAATTTAAGGCTGAAAAACTCATAGAATCACTGGAAAAACTCGTCGTTGCAAAGGCAAAAGTACTGCGCGACGGCAAGGAACTAGAGATCGCCTCTTCCGAACTCGTTATAGGTGATGTGGTACGAGTAGAGGCGGGCGATAGTGTCCCGGCAGACCTGCGCATTTTGCGTGAAGACGAACTGAGCACTAATGACTTTGCTCTCACTGGCGAAAGTAACCCCACACGCAAATTTAAACATGCCATTGCAGACAATGTCCCCCTAAGCGCCCGACAAAATCTCGTATTCATGGGTACCACTGTAGCTACCGGCGAAGGCTACGGCGTCGTGGTAGCGACGGGCATGCATACCGAACTTGGGCGCATTGCCAGCCTCAGTCAGCAAACCGAAAAATCGCTCAGTCCCCTACAGGCAGAAATGAACAATATTGCCACCAAAGTCACCTGGGGCACCATGGTGCTGTGCGTCATCTTGCTCCCTATTGCCATCCAAAGCGGCTTGGCTATAAAAGACGCCATTCTATTTGCAATAGGTATTGCCAGCTCAATCATCCCGCAGGGACTACCGGCTGAAATCAACACTGCGCTCGCTGGAGCCGCGAGTAAGCTTGCACGCGCTCGCGCGCTCGTGAAAAAACTCAGCGCCGTCGAAACACTAGGCGCAACCAATGTCATCCTTACCGACAAAACTGGCACGCTTACCAAAAATGAAATGACGGTCGAACAACTACTCGTAGGCAAGACTGAATACGCCGTTACGGGAATTGGCTATGAAGCAAATGGGGTTATAGCGAACAGAGATGGAAAGGCCATCCCAGGTAAAACACTGGAGGAGCTGCGTGTTGTATTTGAAACAGCCGCCCTCGCCAGCAATGCTCAGGTAAATCCGCCAGACGATGAACATGCGGTGTGGCATGTCATAGGCGACCCGACCGAAGGCGCCCTCATAACGCTTGCCCGCAAGGGCGGTTCAGAACCGACTGAACTTGATAAAAAATATCCGGAACGCAAAGAATATGCCTTCGACTCTGCCCGTAAACGCATGAGCAGCGTGCGTGAGTACAACGGCAAACAGTACCTTTTCGTCAAAGGCGCGCCCGAAAGCGTCATAGACCTTTCGACAAAACTGTGGGACCACACCTTTACTCGAAACATGACAGCCAATGATCGCAAGCGCCTCCTCGAGTATCATGAAACTCACGCCGCAAACGCTCAGCGTAATCTTGCCCTTGCGTACCGTGAGCTGCCGAAAGGGTTTGACCCGCAGAAACACCCGCTGGAAGATGCCGAGCAGGATCTTACATTCGTGGGCATAGTCAGTATGATAGACCCCCTCCGCGAAGAGGTTCCCGCGGCAATGATGGCTGCACGCCAAGCCCATATGGCTGTGTCAATCATTACGGGAGACTTTGCCGCAACCGCCCGCGCCATAGCCGTAAAAGCAAAACTCGCCGATAAACCAGAGCACCTGACAGTGGTGGGTGGCGATGAGCTGCCTAGCATGAGCGACACGCAAATTCTAGATCACGTCCGCCGCGGCGGCACCATCTTCAGCCGCGTTGCACCGGAAGACAAGCTACGTATTGTAGAACTCAGCCAGAAAAGCGGGTTTGTGGTAGCCGTAACTGGCGATGGTATCAATGATGCACCGGCGTTGAAGCGCGCAGACATCGGCGTGGCTATGGGAGTGACGGGCACCGACGTTGCAAAGCAGTCAGCCGACATCATCTTGCTGGACGATAGTTTTCACACACTCGTTGGTGCCGTGCAGCAAGGGCGCACTATTTTCCGTAACATTCAAAAAGGTACGCTCAGTTGCTTTACCTCAAACATGGCAGAACTGGTTGTAAACTTGGTGAGTTTGGCCGCAACAACGCTCATGGGCGTGCCGCTCGCCATTTCTGTGATGCAGATCCTCGCCATTGACCTTATAGCAGAACTCTTCCCCATTGCCGCCCTCGGACGAGATAAGCCTGACGGTGAGCTCATGAAAGAGCCTCCGCGCAAACTGAGCAATCACATACTCAACCGTCGGAGCATACAAGATCTGTTGTGGTGCGGTCTGCTCATTGGGAGTCTGGCGTTCGGAAACTACCTGCTGTATTACTGGCGGCGCGGCATTGGCGCGGCACACATAGACGCACACAGCCTCATTCATTACCAGGCAACCTCGCTTACCTACCTCACCATTGTGCTCTGCCAGCTTGCAAACATCTTGCAGCGCCGAAGCCAGCATGGTATCTTCACCCGATACCAGTTCCACAACCGACAGCTGTGGGGCGCTTACGTCCTCTCGCTTGGCTGTGTCATAGCTATCATCTACAGCCCGCTCAACACGTATTTTGCCAGTGGTCCGCTTGGGTTTATTGACTGGCTACTTGCGCTCAGCGCGGCCGCCATCTTCATCCTCATTCGCGAATTTGAACGCCACACCCGCAACCACTCTCGCTCTGCACTCTTCACTCGCCACGGCCACGAAACCCTGCACAAACACCTGCAAAGAGCCTAGAACTTAGCGCCAAGCTATCGTCTCGGTCAGGTTCCGAATACTCTGACCCGCAAAACGAAAAGCCTAGTAAGCACAATTGGCAAAAATAACGCAACGCTCCCAAAGACAAGAAAAAGTACGCCCGCAAATATATCGCTCTTCAGCACAAAGCTCTCGAAATTGTGCTGGAGAAAAGGAAGAACGTACTTTGCCATAGCAGCGCTCCAGGCAATAATACCCGCCAATGCAGCCGACCTGATAAGTAGGCGCATCATTTCAACGTGTCTGGCCCTTTCGACCGCAGGCGCAGACATAGAAGAGACATATTGTTTGAATGTCAGCTCAGAGCGAAACGAATGTATGATAAAAAGTAACAACGCAGCACTACTATAACAAATGGCTCCTACAAATACCCAAAACAGAAATACTCCAAAACCGTTCACAGCTTGGTTGTCTAGTTTATAACCAAGCATATCACCATAACCCAGCACCACCTGACCAGATTCAGTTGAGAAAAATCTCTGCTTCAGCAATGTCGCATTGGCAAGCCCAAAAACGACCACCAAAGACACTGGCAATACAAAAGCTTCTACGGCAGTAGGAAAGTATACCTTTTGCTTCATCTATGGTCTTTATTGTAACAACCCATAAACAACAAGACCACTACACAACCAAAGATTATCCCGCTACCCCGTTACCTGATGTAGTTCTCACGGCACCTAGGTACCATGCCCCTGACGGTACTCTTTCAGATACAGACAATCCCCTCGAACCGCATATATCGTAAACATTTTCGTACACATATTTCTGTATATACATGAATCTGTGTACGTAAGAAGCAATGCGCCATGGCAATAGATACGTGAGCTACTTTCATAATGCAAGCTAGCGAGTGAGGTGGCCGCAAGTTGCATTAAACGGGTTACAAAAACTGATTCACTTGTTTTTCAAGTTTTTCTAGTGTAGATTCATTCAATATTATGATATCGCTTAACGCCTTTACACCCGCCATATTGAGCGTTGCTTCGTCGCCAGATTGCTGCATTTCGGTGGCTTCTTCAGCGAGAAATTGTTCAAATGTTTTGTTGTCCTCAGCACCGCGCCCACGATGTGCACGCTGAATACGGTCGTAGCGCGTACGCGGATCTGCATCTACCCATAGTGCTGTTCCCTGCAGCTCGTGGATTCTTTCTATCTCGCCAGGGTTTCGGAGACTACCGACCGCAAGCCCTTTGTAGTTACCCCTTTCAGATTCAAAAAGCTCAACGGCTTTGTCTACAAGTACCCCCAGGCCACCCTCACGCCGCCACTCTGCACTTATTTCACGCAAGTGCTCACGTTCTACGGGTAGCCCTCTTTTGCGACATTCATCTCTTAGAAGGTCTGAAACAAACACGCTCAAAAACCCGTGTCGTTCCGCAAGCAGCTTCGCAACCGTATCTTTGCCGCTCCCATTTGTACCTGCAATACCAATAAGTTTCATGAGTAGATTGTAGCAGACTAATTAGAGCTTACGCGACATCACAACCTTAACACTGTCATACGAGAGAGCCTAGCATTTATAAGCTCCTTTTCAAGACATAACCCTCAAGTTACAAGGTAATGCTAAGCGCGGCAGCAAAGTCGACAAAACTGTCACGTATAAGATCCGGCTTGTGCTCACCCGCCATAAGTGTCTTTGTATCAAATCGCGAGGTAATGGCGCACACATACAGTCCTGCCTGTTTAGCAGAAGCAACGCCCTTTGGGTCATCCTCAAAGGCAAGCACGTGTTGACGCTCGGCATCAGGAATGCCAAGTGTCTTAAACGCCATTTCAAATGACTCTGAGTCTGGTTTGGCGTGAACAAATTTTTCGCGCGTGATGATGCGCTTTTCCTCGAATACTGTATCCATGCCACTCATACGCAAAAATGCCTCTACGTCTTGCCTTCGCGCACCGCTCGCAATCGCAAGCCTCCCATTCGTAAGTACGTATACGGCTTTTACGAATTCACAAGCCATAGGCAAAGGGGCACCAAACTGCTCTAGGATGGGCTCGTACAGTTCGTGCTTGCGCGTAGCTATCTCCTGCAGCAACGCATGTGCGTGATTTATGTTTGGCGTATCAACTATCCCAACTTCATAAAAAAGTTGCCAGATACCACCCTCAATACTATGTTCACGGGAACGGTGAGGAACGGTTTTATTCTGCGACTCATCCATAGTCGCTAACTCTGGTATGCCGTATTTTTCGCCTATTTCACGTATAGCGAGCAGCCGAGCGTACTCATGCAGGCCAGAGTCATCTAGGCCGGCATAATTATCGAGAAGCGTATCGTCTACATCAAAAATCGCGCCCATCGGTTCAAAAGAATCTGGCAACGACATTATGGGCATAGATACTCTCCACAGACTATCCTGATTAATACATTTTAAGTAAACCTCTTATCGTCAAGAATAACCCCGTTGCCATATAACACCATCCACTAGTCAGCAGCTCTCCTTGTTCTTTCCCTCGTTATCCGTTGGCTTGTAACTGTACCGTAATGCGTTGTCGTTCGGTATGCTCCAGGTAGAAATTCCATAGACCTGCACTAAT
>CAYLWF010000026.1:0-100400 GCA_964387505.1 uncultured Candidatus Saccharibacteria bacterium | reverse complement strand
ACCAACAGCCTCTCTGAACTCGTGCTCGGCACAACCGCTTCCATCATCAGTTCCATCATTATGATTATTGGCGTTTTAGCCATCATGTACAGCTTCAACCCAGGACTGACGGTCGTTTCCGTAGTGCTCATGCCGCTTCTGTACCTCACCATGCGCCTAATAGCGCCGCGCATGGGAAAATACGCCCAACAACTGACTGAAATAAACAGCAAAACCGCGACCGCCATCAACGAAGCAGTCGACAACGCTGAAACCGTCCAGGCTTTCACACTCGAAGACAAACAGCTAGTGAAGGTTGACTCGCTCTGGTACGAAGGCTACAAGGTCACACGCAAAAGCCTCACCTGGAACAACCTACTTGCAAATACGAACTCATTCTTGGTCATCCTGGCGACATCGACCGTTATGTACTTTGGTGGTACGGCTGCCATGCAGGGAAGAATGACCTTTGGTGAACTGCTCATCTTCATGACGTACATGGGCTACTTGCTCGGTCCGGTTGAAGGCCTCGTAAAGCAAATTACATCGCGTTATCAGAAAATCATCGACGTTGGCCGCGTCTACGAAGTGCTCAGCGACCACGAAGACATAGAAAATCTCCGCTCCGACCGCCTCATGCCGCTAGAGGTACGCGGCGTAATCGATTTTCAAAACATCAGCTACACCTATAATGGCCAGCCGGTGTTCCAGGGTCTAAACCTCCATATCGACGAAAACGAAAAGGTAGGCATTATTGGTCCAAGTGGCGGTGGAAAGAGCACCATCTTGAAGCTCCTACCGCTATTTATCACCCCAACTTCGGGAACTATCAGCATAGATGGTATAGACACGCAAGCCGTCTCGCTGCAGCAACTGAGGAAAAGAATTGCCTGGGTTAGTCAGACGCCGCAACTGTTCAATGGCAGCATTATCGAAAACATCTACGACGGCGATGTCAACCGGCAAATAGGCGTCGAGGAAGTCAAACACGCTGTCGAAGTCGCAAACGTTCTCGAATTTGCCGTCAAAATGCCCATGGGTATAAACTCGCCCACCGGTGAAAACGGCGGTTCTCTGAGCGGCGGCCAACGACAACGCGTCGCAATAGCACGCTCCCTGATAAAGCAAGCGCCCATCTTGTGCCTCGACGAGCCAACTGCTGCGCTGGACGCAAAGAGCGAAAACTACATCCGAGATTCGCTGAAAGAAATCATCAAAGAAAAGACTGTTCTCATGGTCACGCACCGCAAATCGCTCCTGGCACTCATGGACACAATATACGTCCTTGAGGGCGGGCAGCTCTACAACGTCAACCAGCTTGGCGGCCTAGACGCCTACCTCCAGCGGTTGGAAGGCGTAAACGAAGCAATTGTCCAGCGCGAAATGCAGGACGAGCAACAGTTTATCGTTCCGGGCGTCACCGAGAAGAATATCGGCCTCGAAGCGACGGCGCTTCCAGCTGTTCAGCCTGTTGTGGTCGCGACAGAAAACGCTTCAGCCCCAACCCAGCAGCTCTACATGCAAACTGAGCATATTTCCTCCGAACACACCACAAAGAAGAAATCAAACGACAAAAAGCACGTCGCTGAACAAACCGACGGCGAAGTCATCATCCGCTTGCATTAACTAACGCGAGCGCACAACAGACTCGCCAATTTTATGAAGCATAATATGTGGCTTCCTTACGATGAGGAATCGTGAATTAAAACCATCAGGATATAGGCCACGAAGCTTTAATCTTCCCAAAGCCTGTGGCGGCGTCTCCAACAATACCACACTCGCGTCGCCATATTGCTCATGTACATTATCTACCACCCGTCCAGCACCTCTTACTCTCGCACTCACAAGCTTACGGAATTGTTCTGCTAATCGCTGTCTGGGTGTACCTTGGCTGGGTATTGCATCAAACAAAGTATCCCGCGCAATGGTCAATGTATATATACCAACTTCTTCTGGTAGACGTCTTAGGCTTGCAGGGCCTTCCTTGGAATTATACAGGCGCGGTCCAACACCTTTACCTTGAGCTTCGATGGTTTGCAGGTGACGGGGCAACTCAGCAAAATCAACTACTGGCACCACCGTATCAGCAGTCGATCTATGGCACATAACCAAATTGGCTCCAAAACCAAGTATGGCCAACACTCCTTCTTGTTCTTGTCTAGCAAGAAACCCTATTTCTGGAATTGGCGCAAAACCTCGTGGGTCAAAACCTCCCGTAAATTCTGCACCGTGTAAAATACTCTCTGCTGTAAACATGAATCTTATCATAAACGCAAAATTAATACTTTGTCAAATATTACTACCTCTGTTATACTAGTGGTAATGACCAAAAAACTACCGATTGTTGCCATAGTGGGGCGGGCAAATGTGGGCAAAAGCTCACTGTTCAACGCCATCCTCGACCGCCGCGAGGCCATTGTCGCACACGAAGCAGGCACTACGCGTGACAGCATAACCGCAAAAGCCTCAGTAGAGATACGAGATAAGAGTTATGAGATAAGAAGTGAAACTATACTGCAAGACGGCCAAACAAGAATCGCCGCAGGCGATACAACTTCCATTCATAATTCACGATTCATGATTCATGATTCTTCAGCCAAAAATCGCTACGATTTTTGGCTGGTAGACACGGCCGGCATGAAAGACGCAGCCGATGACTTTGAGTTCACCATACAGGAACAGATTACCCAGGCGGCCGATAGCGCAGACGTGATTTGGGTCGTGGTAGAGGCAAATGTTGCAGTAAACGAAGAAGATCGGCGCGTAGCGAAACTGGCGCTGAAGAGTAAAAAACCGGTCTTTCTTGTTATAAACAAAGTTGACCGCGCCCGCGGGCACGACCTGGAAGGCTTCGAGCGACTGGGCATAAAGCCCATTTTCCCGACCAGTGCCACACAGCGGCGGGGCATAGACGACCTGCTTGACACACTCGTGCAGCATATCCCGAAAGCCACGCTGGCCGACAATACCGACAGCATACGACTCGCGCTCCTCGGCCGCCCAAACGTGGGTAAAAGTGCACTCTTTAACGCCCTTGCCAAAAAACAGCAGGCCATCGTCGCCGACCGAGCAGGTACAACGCGCGACGTCAACCGCACGAGCGTGAAGTACAACGGCCAGGAAATAGAACTCATGGACACTGCTGGCATACGTCGTAGCGGCAAAATAGGCGTGGGCATAGAGCACTTTAGTGTTATACGCAGCCTCGCAGCGATTGAACAGGCAGATGTATGCCTACTTCTCATGGACGTAAACGAACTAAGTACTGGTCTCGACCAAAAAATCGCGGGTATGATTGCCGAAGCAGGCAAAGGCCTCATCATCGTCGTCAGCAAGTGGGATAGCGTAGAAGGCAAAGACGCCTATACCCGCGACGCTCTTGCACCGCAAATAGCCCACGCCTTTGAGTTCGTGCCCTGGGCACCGCTCATTTTTACCAGCAGCATCACCGGCCAAAACGTCACCAAAATCTTCGACCTCGTCCTTCAAGTTGCCGAACACCGCAAAACGCGCATACCGACTACCCAGCTCAACAACTGGCTCTCCCGCGTCACCGCCTCGCACCCACCCGCCGGCCTCAAAAAACGCGCCCCCAAACTCAACTACATGGTACAGGAAGACGACAACCCCACACCCGCCTTCAAAATTTTCGGCGCCCACACCAAATTCCTCCACTGGAGTTACAAACGCTATATGGAACGCGAGCTCCGCCAGGAATGGAACTTTGACGGCACGGCCGTGCAGCTCTGGTTCATCGAAAAAAGCGGCCGCCACAAACACGGAAACAGCCCTACCAAGCCGGAACGATCTGAAACTCAGCGGAAAATCATCAAGAACAAAGCGCGCAAACGAAAGGAATCATGAATCATGAATCATGAATCATGCAGATGCAGCTTTTCTCTATTCATAATTCATAATTCACCATTCATAATTCTGCGACCGGAGGTTGCATAGTATGGCTCTGTTCGTGAAGCGCCCCGAACTCGGCTCTCGACTAAGCTTTACTACCTACGGCATGAATAAATCACTGCTGCTCGTCGGCCTTGGCAATCCCGGGAAAGACTATGACGGCACACGGCACAACGTCGGTTTTCACTGTCTCGACGAGTTTGCAAAAAAGAACGATTTTCCATCCTGGGTGAATAAAACAGATATGAAATGTCTCACCGCGGTGAAAACGGTAGGCGACACGCGCGTTATACTCTGCAAGCCGCAGACTTTCATGAACCTCAGCGGCGAAGCCGTGCAAGCCATTTTCACCTTCTATAAACTCAGCCTCGAACAGGTAGTTGTGGTACACGACGAACTCGACATTGACTTTGGGCAAATCCGCACCCGCGTGGGAGGCAGTAGTGCTGGCCATAACGGCATAAAAAGCCTCACGAAACACCTCGGCAGCGAAAACTACGGCCGCGTCCGCGTCGGCATTGGCCCAAAGACGCCTGAGCAAATCGACTCAGCCGATTTCGTTCTACAGGAGTTCTCCGCAAAAGAGCAGGGCGACCTCCCCAAACTCACCCGCGAAATGAACGCCCTCCTCAGCGAATACGCCTACGGCGCCCCCCTCACTCCCGACACCCGCAGTTTTTTATAGCCATGAAATATTCTGTCGAATCAAGAATTGAACATATAAGACACCTTTGCGTGGACATTCGATTCTTATCCGTATTTTATTTCTAGAAAGTACGAATCAAGAATATCGGCTAACTCCAACGCTATTCTGTCCTGGGGAGAAATCGGGAAAGGATCTATATAGCCATCCACTAATTGACGGACACCCTCTACGCCTAATACGTACACTTCGTCAGGTAGTCTGAATGCCTTCTGCTCAAGAGGACTGAACTTAAAGTAGGGGCTACCAGAATTATTGTGGAATATTTCCATATAAAATTCATCATACCACGTATATGACTCTGGCGCCGGTTACCCTAGTGGTTCACGAGCAGAACTCTCGGTAAGTCACATCTTCCTAGGCTCCCGACAAAAGAGCAGGGCGACCTCCCCAAACTCACCCGCGAAATGAACGCCCTCCTGAGTGAATACGCCTACGGCACCCCCCTAACTCCCGACACCCGTCGTTTTTTATAGTTGTGGAAGGCCAAGTTTTTTAAGCACTGTGTTCAGATGTCTATACGAACGGTCTTCAACATCTAAGTCTGGGTGAAACACTTGCATTGCGCCCACTAGTCGTGCAAGTGCGCGCGAACCACATCGAATAACATCGTCACAGTTGTATCCATCCTGAAGCTTCTTTGTGTCGAGTATATAAGCGGCATTTCCATACTCTACGTGATCAAGAATAACGACACGACGACCATTTAGGGCTTGGCAGTCAAGAACAAAATACGGTACACCATCCTTACCCAAATCGCCAGGCCGGCTCAAACCTACTTTTCCGCCGTACGTGTCTCTCAAAAACAGTAGATTCTCAGCCATTTCCCAGTCAAGAGGAACATCTCGAAGCTCTTTCTCATATGCGCGGCTAACTGCTTCGCGAATAGCATCGATATTCGCATCTGGTGGAAAGACACTAAAGTCAAACTCAAGGACGTCACGACTCCGTAAGCTTTCAGGGAGTGGAATACCGTGCGGCGCGTGACTTTCTACAAGTTGGATTGACACTCCCTCAAGCAATATGGAAGGAGGTTCTGGGCTATCCGATACCACGGAAGTATCCGGAACAGCTTCGTGGTACAATGCATCCCGCAGTTTTACTAATGTTTCCGAGCCGAACGTCTTCAAATAGTTTGGCGCTACTATATCACCCTTTGCTACCTGGTCTTCAACTTGACGAACAAAGGCAATAATTGCCTGGAGTCTGTCCTCAGTAAACCAGTCGACTTCGCTGGCAAGACTTCGCTCCAACTTTTCTACTCCTTGTCTGGTGTATAGCTGTTCAATAATCCTAGCGAAAGATGCCGTAGCTTTGCTATCTCCATCAAGTGCTGCTCTAATTGACTCCCGAAGAAAGCTCCCCGACTCACACGACTGCGCGAGGATGCAAAGACCCGTGAATGTCTGCGCCAACTCTTGACTCATCGATATTTTAGTTTTAGTTTCCAGCAAGTAGCTCAGTGAGTTCGCTCCAAGTAAACCATGTTCACGCAATTTCTTATTAGTAAAAGTAAAAGGTTCCAACAGAACTCTGTGCGACTCGATAAGCTCTGCTATCTCGTCATTTAGTGGAGCATCGTGCTCAGCTTCTAGCCGTGCCTGCGCTATAGCTGCGGCTGCAGCGTTCTCAGCTGCAAGTTGCTTGGCAGTACAATGAACCTCTCCGCTAACCCTAGCCACTTCCGGACTGGCAGGTTTAGTGTCTGTATTGTTAGTCGACTTATTACGCCGCTGCGCTATGAAGGTACTCATACCCTCTGCACTGAGCGGGCGGTAGATTGTTGTAATGCTACTCTGATAGCCCTCTAGTACCTTGTTGTGAGACCGCTGATCTATTCTGCCTAAAAGCTTACGCTTAAGAGCGAGTAACTGATCTTGAACTTCTATGGGGAGCTTATTTATGCGTAAGGTGTCAAATATACGTACTGCTTCTAACAAAGTACTGTCGAGACTTTCTACGGCTTTCTGAGCAGTGTTTGTAAAGCCATCTGGAAGATATAGGCCAAAGAGAGTCGCAACGCGGGCTTTCATATACTCAGATTGCTTTACTGCAGGCAGTGTTTGTAGTTGACATGCTGTCTCAGCAAGGATCTGGGCGGTATAAGCATATTCGGCGCCTTGTATCCCCAAGTCGATGGCTCTAATGTACCCATCAAAACCCGAGTCAGGATACCAATCACGAACAATAGCCGACACATGATCTCTGCATAGCCGGTCAGCTTGAGTTAGACCAGCGAGGGGTATTCTTCCCAATATATTAGCCCGATAACGCAGCGTAGTTTTTAGACCGGGACAAACATCAGCAAACATCATGACACATGCTTTATCAAGCCCATCATCCTTTTCTTCTCTTACGGCCATGACAATATCTCGCCATTTTTCAAGTATAGATATACGTGCAAGAGAGTTCTGTTGAGCGGCACTTGATATCTCAGAGTACCACTTTGCTTCCTCAGACCCCGGTAACACTTTACCTCGTATAAATGGGTTACTCAGGACAATAAGATCTTCATAATATTTCCCTGGCAAATCTTCTAAAAGAGCATCGACACCCTCTCTCTTATTCTCAGGTAGTACCCATTTCAAACCTACAATTACATTTGCCGTTCCATGACTATCTTGAAAGACGCTATTGGGGCCACCAATGTGCGACACGCCCTCAAGCAAAGCCTGTTCATTAACAACGTGAGTTC
The DNA here is from genome assembly GCA_964387505.1 of uncultured Candidatus Saccharibacteria bacterium. GTDB lineage: Bacteria > Patescibacteriota > Saccharimonadia > Saccharimonadales > UBA4665 > JAGXIT01. The sequence goes on along the minus strand of CAYLWF010000026.1, from coordinate 93,114 downwards.
GCCCAGGTGATACCTGTCTTGGGAGATGATCGCCAGGAAATAATTGACTACTTTCGGACATTATTATATAATAATCCATTATTCTATCCTTGTCAAGTATATTTCATATGTTTATTCCAAATGGCTGCACATATGTATAAACAGGCTACTGGGAGAATTGAGTAAGGCTGTGACTTGCCCCAAGGAAGACCACAGGCTTATTTTTGAAGATGCGTGAAGCTGTGACGACTGGGCGCTGTTTACAATAAAAAGACCACCGAGAGGGGGTGGGCACCGCTCGATGGTCTTTTTATGGAGACCACCGAGGTGATCTCCCTCCACCCTTCAACCCACCTTGATAGGAGCGAAACATCGCGTGCGAACATAAAGTGCACCGTGTCTTCTAGCTGCCGAAGCAGCCAAAAATCATTTAGACTCGCCTATTCCTTCAGGGGGCTCTCATATTGCTATGAAAGTCCAGTTAAAGGGGTTAGTTTGTTTTAGAACGCTTTACGCAGCAAGTGCCGCGAAAAGAGAAAGTGGAGGGTAACAACTTTTGCCTTCCGCTCTGGAGCGAAAAGTGGCACGCTATAAAACAATCTAACATTCATCCTTTGCAACACAGAGCCACAAAGGTGTTAGAATGGGGGATATAAGGTGCAAAAGGGTCGAGGCTCAAAAGCGCACGACACTTATGAGTTGCTATTTTAGCAAAAAGATGTCAGTATGTCAATACCTTTTCATGATTTCGTATGAAAGTAAAAAAGATTACCCTAAACGATAGTTCGTATCCGGAAGTGCTTCGGAATATTCCCTCGCCACCAAAAGAGCTCTATTACCTTGGCGCCGAACCGTCAGAGTGGCTCAAACGGCCGCGCGTCGCCGTGGTGGGTAGCCGAGGCATTACGCCCTACGGCAAGGTGGTCACTACTCAGCTCGCAGGAGATTTAGCATCACGAGGCATTACCATAGTCAGCGGTCTGGCACTTGGCGTCGATGCGGCCGCGCACGAAGCCGCCGTCAAAGTCGGCGGTATGCACCTCGCTGTACTCGCGAACGGTCTTGACCAGATATATCCTGCCAGCAATACGCAGCTGGCACGACAGATTCTGGAAAAAGGCGGGGCAATTATCTCTGAATACCCAGAAGGTATGCCCAGCCTCAAACAAAACTTTGTGGCACGTAACAGGATCGTGGCCGGGCTAAGCAATGCGCTGCTCATTACCGAAGCCGTCGAAAAAAGCGGCACACTCCACACAGCACGCTTTGCCATGGAGCAGGGCAGAGACGTCCTCGTTGTACCTGGGAACATCACCAGTCCAAACAGTGTGGGCTGCAACAACCTCATTAAGTCCGGGGCGCAGCCAGTCACCTCTGTAGATGACATTCTCTTTTCACTTGGCGCAAAAAACCTCGTCACGACTACATACGTACACAAAGGTGAAAATGCTGACGAACAGGCCATCCTTGACCTCCTCTACAATGGCATGAGCGACGGCCATGATCTTCTCGCAGAATCCGGTTTCAGCCCAGACCGTTTTACGCAAACTCTCACCATGCTCGAACTCTCCGGCAAAATCCACCCCCTCGGCAACAACCACTGGGCGCCTATGTAAAGGAGGGCTTGCCACATTCTGTGGCCCCGCAGCTTCGTCTTTGAAAGCATAGCTTTCAAGAGAAGACTGCCTTGCGGTCTGCTACCAGCAGACCTCACCCTTCTCGCTGTTCCGAAATAAAATCGTAACGCTCTCCTCCCGCTAAGGCTCGTGCAAAGCACTCGCGCCTTCGGCGGTCTGTGTAAAGGAGAGGCTAATACTCCTCAGGGATGCATCCATGGCGCCAGCCTATTGACGAAGGCGGGAGGGTCATGTATGCTTTGCGACCGTTATCTAGCTATATTTATTAAACTGTATATACTGTAAGAAGTTTATGGCAAAAAACCTGGTCATCGTCGAGAGTCCGGCAAAAGCAAAAACCATCGAGAAATATCTGGGTGCAGATTTTCAGGTGTTGAGTAGTGTTGGCCATATACGGGCTATTCCGAAAAAGTCGAAAGATGGCACCCCTGTTGTAGACATTCAGAACGGATTCAAAACCCAGTACGAAGTTGACCCAGAGAAAAAGAAAGTGATTGCCGAACTGAAAAAAGCCGTCAAAGCCGCCGACACCGTTTGGCTCGCCACCGACGAAGACCGCGAAGGAGAGGCGATAGCCTGGCATCTTTGTGAAGTCCTTGGACTTTACCCAGCACGCACACACCGAATTGTGTTCCATGAAATCACGAAAGACGCCATTACCGAGGCCATAAAAAACCCCCGTACAGTGGACATGAAGCTCGTGGAAGCGCAGCAGGCACGGCAAATCCTCGACCGGATTGTCGGGTTTGAACTCAGCCCAGTGGTATGGCAAAAGGTACCAGGCGGCAAGAGCGCTGGTCGCGTCCAAAGCCCCGCCGTGAAGCTGCTCGTCGAACGCGAACGAGAAATTCAAGCCTTTGAAGGTGCCGCCCAGTTCAAAGTAACGGCAGAGTTCACCCACGAAGGCGACACATTTGCCGCCGAGCTGCCTCAGCGGTTTGACACCGAGCAGGAAGCGCATAACTTCCTTGCCAGTCTTGCCGAAGTCACCTTTTCCGTCTCAGATGTCTCTACGACCCCTGGTACGCGCAACCCCGGAGCGCCATTTACCACCAGTACACTCCAGCAGGAAGCCAACGCCAAACTCGGTTTTGGTAGCCGCGCCACCATGACCGCTGCCCAAAAACTCTACCAGGCAGGGAAAATCACCTACATGCGTACCGACTCGGTCAATCTCAGCAAACAGGCCGTTGCCTCCGCCGCCAGTTATATAGAAAAAACCTACGGCAAAGAGTATGTACAGGCTCGCACTTTTACAACAAAAAGTAAGGGCGCCCAAGAAGCTCACGAAGCCATCCGTCCGACCAACATGGCGCTGGAAGTTGCGAGTAGTGACCCGTACGACCAAAAGCTCTACGACCTTATACGCCGCCGCACCCTCGCCAGCCAAATGTCTCCCGCCCGGCTTGAAAAAACCGTCATAACAATAGCGGTCAGCAGTCATTCAAACATCGAAATTCAAACATCGAAATTCGAAGCCAAAGGTGAAGTCATCACCTTCGACGGCTTCCTGCGTGTCTACGGACGAAGTAAAGAAGATGCCATTCTACCTCTGTTGACTAGTGGCGACGAAGTGAAACTAAATTCAGCGAGCGGTCGCCAAGTCTTCGCCCGTCCACCAGCCCGCTACACCGAAGGTTCGCTCGTGAAGAAACTGGAAGAACTTGGCATCGGCCGTCCAAGCACCTATGCCACCATCATCGGCACCGTCCAAACTCGCGGCTACGTCGAACGTGGCGACAGCGAAGGTAACCCCCGCGACATAATCGTCTTGACTCTCGAACGTCCAACGTCGAACGTCCAACGTCAAATCATCACCGAAAACACTGGCTCAACCAAAGGCAAGCTTGTCCCCACACCAAGCGGTCAACTCATTGCCGACTTCCTCAGTGAGCACTTTGAGCCCGTCATCGACTACGGTTTTACCGCGAAAGTCGAGGAAGAGTTTGACGACATTGCTGAGGCAAAACTGCCGCGAAATACCATGCTCTCGCACTTCTACGAGCCTTTTCATGCCCTTATAGCCCAAAGTGGCAAGATAGACCGGTCCAGCGTCGCGCAGGCTAGGGAAGTAGGCATAGACCCCAAGAGCCAAAAGCCCATCATCGCTAAATTCGGCCGCTTCGGGCCATATCTCCAGCTCGGCGAAGGCGGAGAAGGGGCAGAAAAGCCGCAGAATGCGCCGCTACCAAAGGGAACGAGCATCGAAACTATCACCCTGGAACAAGCCCTCAAAGCCTTTGAGTTACCACGCTTAGTGGGCCAAACGGAAGACGGACAAGATATCCGCGCTAACATCGGTCGTTTTGGGCCATACATACAGGTAGGGAAGCTTTTTGTCAGCATCAAACCGCACGACCCGCATGAGATTGACCTCGCAGCTGCCCGCGAGCTCTACGCTGCAAAACTCGTCGCCGAAGCAGAGAAAAACATTGCCGACTTTGGCGACGGTGTAAAAGTCCTGAAGGGCAGGTGGGGACCATACGTTACCGATGGTAAAAAGAACGCCAAGGTCGCCAAAGACACCGACCCCACGACCATCACTCACGAGCAAGCCCTAAAACTGCTCGCCGAAGCGCCCGACACCCCTCGCCGCCGCCCACCTTTCCGAAAGGGCGGGCGCAAGAAGTAGTCGAAAGGGATTGGCCTGTCACCATTGCCGCGGGACTTTAGCGGCTAATCGGAACGCAGAAGCGTCGGAAGCAAACACCTGCTACCTGAAAAATGCCAAGTTTCTGCTAAATACTCAATGCCCCCTGCTAAATACAGATTTTCGCGTCACATGTAGCCCGTCACCAAACATGAGCTGTTGTCCAGCGGAGGGGCAGACATCTCCTCAAGACTATCTACTAACTTTGTCCACAGGCAAACCATGAGCTTATTAACTTTTACAACACACTGTCTATATACACGTCAATTTTTGTGCTACAATAAGTCAGTAAAAGCACATTATCAGATGGGCAACAAAAAAGTGGTGGATTATGTAAAAAGTCATTGACTTTATATATCAAAAGTTTTATAGTAGAGGTAATTATGTCAGAAAAACCAGCTGTACTCAATACTGAAACAATCGTTCAAGACATTTTGAACAGTATAGACCGTGAACGCGAACGTGAAATTATATCTCGTCGCTACGGACTATTTGACCGTAAAGAAACCCTTGAACAGATTGGCGAGCTTCTGGGCATTACCCGTGAGCGTGTCCGTCAGCTTGAGAAGTCAGTTATGACAAAGTTGCGCCAAACTGGCCTAGAACTTCCTCACGTCAGCGATGTTGAAGCAGCCGTTCTCTCGGTACTTACAGAGATAGGCGAAACCGCCCGCGTCACAAACCTTGCTAGTAAGCTTACTGCCGAAAACACTCGCACCGATCAGTCGCGTCTGGCATTTCTCACCGAACTCTGCCCACAAATTGCGGTTGTGTCTGAAGATGACACCTATTTCCAGGCAGCAGGGAATAGCAAAGCACACGACACTTTGACTATCAAAAAAGAAGTCAATAGCCTTGTCGATGCCATCAAGAAAGCAGGGAAGCCTGTTTCGGTAAAAGAAATGACGAAGCTTGTTAGTAATGATAACGCTGCCTATGTAAGCGCGCTCGCCAGCATCAGCAAGCAACTTGCCACGCTCAATGGCCGCTGGGGCCTCGTAAAGTGGCCTACGGTCAACCCAAAGAACATCCGTGACAAAATCTACGTCATACTTGCCGAGAACAAGAAGCACATGCACTTCAACGAAATTGCCGCATCTATCAAAGCCAGCGACTTCAAACGCAAAGATGTTACAACTCAGGCCATTCACAACGAACTTATCAAAGACAAACGCTTTGTGCTCATTGGCCGCGGCCTGTACGCCCTAAAAGAGTGGGGTTACGAAAAGGGCACTGTTGCCGACATCATCTCTGAAGTCCTCCGCGAGGCCAAACAACCCCTCCACCGCGACGAAATCGTCCAACGCGTCCTCAAAAGCCGCTTTGTGAAGGAGACAACCATCCTCCTCAACCTCCAGAGCAAGCCCCAGTTCAAGCGTGTCGCCAAAGCCACCTACGAACTCAGCGAGTAGCATCTCCGCATGAGTACCGCTAGGCAAATGCCGGAGAAGTTAAGGCAATTCTTGAGGGTGATGAGAGTCTAGTGTTTCCAATGACGTTGCTTAGTGGATATCAGAGTGGGACTATTGCACCGCTCGTAGTGCTTGAGCACAATGATGATCCGAATGGTGTTAATTTTTTTGTTGCTGGTCAACGGCGTTCATTCCCTTCGTATATGGATGCCGCCGTCAGAGCAAACATCTTGGCTCCAAAGTGTCGAGTAATCTTAACTACACGAACGGCCGTTCCATGCGCTGACGCCATCCGCGGATTTTCAGATACAAGAAACATTTTGGACTTAACATACGGATATATTTACCCAGACTTTTAGTCCTCAGAAATAGAAAGGACTTCGGTTGAGTTGGAGCAAGCACGGCCAGAAACCATTCTTATTGTCGATGAATTTTCTACAGGGCATACTACTAAAAATGCCACAAGAATGGTTATTGATGCCCTAAAGCAAACAACACTACAGAAGGTCCGCATTGGAGCGGTATCGGGCAATTGGTACTCTATGCATACTAGGAGCCCAAAAGATGACTGTACAGATATGGATGGCGCTGAATACATCAATCACAACGAAGTGACTTTGCCAGAATTGAAGTCAAGGATGAGACACGCAGGCTACCTAGCAGCACTAATGCTAGACAATAACTTCGATACCCCCGATAAGGTTCGAGATTTCATACACAAACATTTATTGAAGCCCCGCCGAGCCCACAGAGGAGGTCTTGACGCGCCTTAATTGTACTCAGATTTGTATTATTGCGTACAAAATACGAACATGTATTTTAACTCCCGCACGAGTAGTGTAGCGTGTAGGTAACGTGAAAAGCTTGCGGGAACAAGCATAAAGGAAGAGTACTAAAGAAAAAATAAAAATAACAAAACACAGTTTAAAAAATGTGGTGCAAACAAGCGGGCGGGTGAATAGAAAACGAACAGTGACTAAATGTCGTACAATGTATATTTTGCGACGTGAATATCTGCTTTGAAGTTGATTCAGCGTACCTCTACCAACGGGGGACTTTTGGCAGCTGAGCCCATAAACTGCTATACGACAATACTGCACATTTCATGTAGGATACACATTTGCTATCTGTTGGCTCCACTTGGTTCGACGCTTTGCCGGCTACAGACCCATATGTGCCTAGTGTTTGCATTTTTGTTGAAACGCTATTTTCGTATAGTTTTATTTGACTTTTCCACAGTCACGTTGTGAAAACATTTGCTTTTTCACGCATTTGACTTTTTTATATCCCTTTCCCCTGTTTGCGCCTCCTGCCCTATTTTATTTGACTTTTCCCTACTCTGCTATAATTATATGTTTTTTTACTCGTTACACATATTGATATATACGAACATTTTACGAACGCAGAGGAGTGGTGCAACGGGGGAACTCATCCCCTGCATTACTTATAGTATGCCCTGCCCGGCACCCGCATATCAATGTATGCGCTTGGCGTATTCGAACCAAGCTGCCGCATAACAGATACCGCTCCCCCGCTCTGTTGCAAAACATCTGACTGCAAGTTAAATCGCAGACGGTATGGTTTACCAGCAACGAAGACATCGACCTCATATGGTGCATTTGCCGGGAGCTCAAGCCGCTCAACATGTAAGCCTGCTTGCTGGAGCTGGTAGACAACTGCAGTAGCAAAACTTACCGTAGACCCAGCCAGAAACTGCTTCCCTATCTCAGCACGGCGCTTACTAGTGTCATATAGCGGCACTAAATTTTTCGTAGCCGCTGAAGTAAGGGCGTACCCATTACGACTCAACGTAAAGTCACCATTTGAAGCACGAAGGACAAAGGCAGGGCTCGCGGCAGTTACGTATATGACTGGGCGATTGCTCATAAGTGGAGCCACCACAACAACACTAGTCAGCTCTGGATGCGCACTCGACATTTCCAGGGCAATACCATTCGCATTGAATGTAAGTTTGTTACGATTGAGAAGACTTGACCGTATATTAGCATCGGCAGTTTGCGCATACACGTCACGGGGGAGTTCTAGGCCGGTCTCGTTGCCACTTACCACAATCCGACTCTGCGGCACCAACAAAAGTATCTTTACTGCGGAGATGATTATAAGTACAAAACATAGCCAGGTTACCAGAGAATACGGAGCCCTACGGTGCTGCTTCTCGGCTTCTTCCGGCACTGCTCGCAGTCGTTTCTGAGTCTTCTCTGGCTGTTGCGTTCGAGCAGTCGAGCGGCTCGTATAAAACATGTATGAACGCGACCGAGCAAGCGACTCAGGCCTATCTCTGCCTGGAACAAGTGGTGCTGGCCGCTTGTCTCGGCGGAAAAGTTTACCCATCCGAACTCCCGCACTGAAGCACAATGGCCGCAGTATCACGTGCGGCAGTTGGCCGTGCCAAACGTGCTAACTTTTGCCCGAGCTCTGTTCGTTTTTCTGGGTGCAGCAGCAGTTCGCCAATGGTTCGCCCAAGTCGTTCTGGTTGTCCCGCCTGATCTTCAGTGAGTTCAATAACGGCATGACGCTCAGCCAAAACCCGACTATTTTTTACATTCCACCCCAGCTGCTTTGACGGTACGATGATACAGGCTTTTTGTTGCAGGGCAAATTCGGTCAAGCTCCCCATACCTCCTCGCGCTATAATCACATCAGCCGCACCCGTATAGCGAAAGAAATCCGTCGCGAAGCCGTACACATGTATCCGCGATCGAGCCTTGCCAATGTCTAGCTTATCGTACGCAGCATTTGTTTCTGCCTCAAGCGCACGGCCAGCAAAGTGCAAAATGGCCAAATCAGGATATGCTGCCAGCAAAAACCGCACATTCGCTACCATCGTCTCATTGAGCCAACGGGCGCCATTACCGCCACCAGTCAAAAGGACTACGTGCGCAAAACTATCCAGTTCAAGTTCATGCCTGTACTGCGCCTGCTGCTCTGACCCAACCGGAGCATATGCCGCTCCAGCTGGTATACCAACCTGAACAGTTTTTTCCTTCGGGTACGGGTATACATCTACTGGTAATGCCACAGCGTGTACGGCGGCCCAGCGCGCTATAAGACGGTTTGCTAGGCTCGGCACGGTGTCTGCATCGTGTGTAATGTACGGTATACGTCTTGCGCGAGCCGCAAGAGCTACCGGTACGCTCACAAATCCACCGCGCGTAAAAACTACCGCTGGCTTAATGACACCTAAGAGCCTGTACGCTTGCCACGTGCCCCGAATCGTACGAAATACATCCCGTATGTTCAAAACTTGTGTTTTAATATCGAGCAATTGGCGCCAACCTTCTCCGCTGTAGCGACGAAGTTTACCTGCAGAAATAGTTTCTACATGGTCAATCGCCCCATGCCCACGAACAACATCAAGCAAATCTCCACCGGACTGCCCAATATAGGTCAGTTGGCAATCTGGCGCCTGCAGTTTCAATTCATGAGCGACCGCTAAGATTGGCGTGATATGTCCGCCCGACCCGCCGCCCGTCAGAACGATGTTCATGAGCACTCCTTTGCCTTCCTTTTGGTACAAACCGTGAATGAAAACTTGTATAATGCGACACTTGGAACACTAGTCCCAGCGCCGCGCCAACAAAGAGAACGCTTGTACCGCCATAGCTAATGAGCGGCAGTGTAATCCCCTTCAGTGGCAACAGTCCTATCATAGCACCAATATTCACAATTGCCTGAGTACTCAACCACGCTAGAACCCCCGCTACCACCAGTCTGCTAAACATATCGGGCGCTCGTTCAATAATAAGCCTCAGCCGTGCAAAAAGCATGACAAATAAGCTTAGTAAGACGACACTGCCAAGGAACCCAAACTTTTCAGCATAGATAGCAAAGATTGAGTCGTTCTGCGCCTCTGGCAGGTAGCCATAGGCTTGGACACTTTTACCAAGCCCAAGTCCAATCATGCCACCAGAACCAACCGCAATAAGCGCCTGGCAAGCCTGGTGCCCTGCAGCAGTTGAACAGTTGGTTTCCGGATGCAAATACGTATTCAACCTCGCCCGACGATAGGGCGTCGATGATATTGCTAGAACAGTACCTATTGCAACGACTGCCCCAATTAACATAATACGCCGCATGGGTAGTCCAGCAATAAATCCCATCAGCGTCACCATAGCTACTATGACACCGGCAGACCCAAGATCACTCTGTATGAATGCCACCACAAACCCCACGACACTCACACCAATGGCAAGCGGTTTGAGTGTTTTTTGATAGTTTGCAATCAGTCCTTGACTCGCCCGCGTCGCAAGAAAACCACTCACACTGATAAGAAGCGCAAATTTGAGAATTTCAACTGATTGCAACGAAAAACCGCTACCTAACCGAATCCACCGATGCTGCGGATACGCAGGTATCGGAGGCGTGACAAGTGCAATAAGCGTACCGAGCGTCGCAAGCCCGAGAAGCTGCCACTGCCATCGCCGCCATTCAGAAAGCGGTATCTTCGCGGTCACCAAAAAAGCAGCAGCGCTCAGCAATATTGCAACAACTTGGTGCTGTACATAATTTCCCCCGCGCAGTTCAGTCAGTGCCGGACTAATAGAGTAAACCACCACCAAGCCAATAGCCAACAAACATGCAACAATCACAATTAGCCAATAGTCTGGACGATGCTTACGAATCACGTCAGTTGTTTGTTCGTGCCGGCGCGCACTATAACCCAAACGCTCACGCATCAGAACCACCCATGCATATAAGACAACTTTTTACGTTCTTTTTCATGTTTGTATACTCATGCTCTATTATACTCTATGCCGGCTCGATGGCACTATGAGCCTTTCTTTGGTGTAACACCGTAGTTATTGATGAGCATGTGTGCTATGTCTGCAAACACGGGTTGGCCTGTCTGAGCACCAGCAAATCCAGCATACCCATGTGGTTCTATGTTGTAAACTACTATTGTATATTGCGGCATATCGCCGCCCACATAGCCCATAAACGTCCCGTTGAAGGCATCCTCACGATATAAGTGCGTTTTTTCATCAATAATCTGTGCCGTGCCCGTTTTGCCACCCACGGCATATTGACTCCCAAAGTTCATATAGGGAAATCCAGGTACGTGCGCTTCGGTAACGTACTCCATAAGACCTCTCATGGCAGTACTTGTTTTTGACGAAACAACCTCGCGCCCCACAGCCTTTGGCGCGACCTGCTTTACCCCGTCACCTCCAGATGTAATAGCCGCCACCAAATGCGGTTGATAGTACGTCCCGCCATTTACAATGGCGCTCAGCGCCGCGCCCATCTGAACAGCCGTAGCAGAATATGCCTGTCCAAACGACATGTTAGAGTACGTAATATTTATACCGTTGTCTTTGTCTTCTGGTGCCGGTACAAAACCAATCCCTTCGTAGCCTTGTTCTATGTTCGTCGACTGGCCAAGCCGATAGCGATTTGTAAAATACTCATGCAAAGACGAACGACCCGTTTGGTTGAGCTTGCCACCACCCATTTGCATCAGTGTCCAGGTTGCGCCAGTGTTTAGCGATAAGTTCAATAAAGAACGGATAGTCTGTGTACCAGTACCAGTTCCTTCTGCAACATTGAGCACTTTCGCACCATCAATCGTCCAACTACCTGGGTCATAGTAGCTCGCATCGGCTGCTATTGCTCCGGTGTCAAGCGCTGCAGCAACGGTGAGTAGCTTTGTAATAGACCCGGGCTCAATCGGGCTCGCAACGCTGTAGTTCTGAAAAAGTGCACCATCCTCAACCGTTTGATATTCTGCGGGGTTAAATCCAGGGTAGTTTGCCATTGCCTTCACGGCACCCGTGTTTGTCTCCATTACCACAGCACTAACGTTTTTTGAACGGAACTTTTCCTGCGCTGCTTTCACAATCCGCTCTACCTGCGCCTGCATGCCAACATCAAGCGTCAGTGTCATGCTATCACCCGCCTTAGGCTGCACGAGCAAATTTTCACTGTTTGCCGCCAGAGGCACGCCATTTACATCGGTAATAGCCTTGAGGCGACCTTTTTGGCCTGCGAGCTCCTCGTCCATTGCCTGCTCCACCCCATACTTACCCACACCTTCGTCATTCACAAACCCAAGCACTTGAGCCGCCATACTCCCCTGTGGGTACACCCGATAGTTCACCTGTTGCGCCGCAACCCCTGGATGTTTCAACGCGAGCAACTTCTTCTGTTCTGTCACGCCCACCCGTTTCTTTAGAACTACGTACCGTGTACCTTTTGTTTTTAGCTTCGCAAGCACCTTCTCTTCGTCCATGCCAAGAATAGCGGCCGTATCGGCAGCTGTTTTCGTTATATTTTTAATAATGCTGGGGTCGGCGAATACCGTATACAGAGCTTGGTTCAAAACGAGTGGTACTTTTTCCCCGTTGAGTTGCGCATATATAGCACCTCGTTCAGGTATTACATCATACTCGCGCACCTGATCGCTCAAAGCAAGTGTTTTATAGTGGTTGTAGTTGATAATTTCGAGGTAAAACAGGCGTACAACGAACACCGCAAAAATAATCAATAAACAAGCGTACCATAACCTGGCACGTTGGATAGGGTTCGTTTCAGACTGCCACTGTTCCATTCGTTTCAGTATACCGCAAGCACGCTGTAAAAACGCTTAGCGGACGCTTCCTGAAGGCGCTACTGCCACAAGACCCCTTGCCTCAGCAGAGTTTTGCACGGCATCAAGCGACTGAAGGCGAGCTGAAGTCGCCGCCAGGTCATCTCGTTTCGTTTGCAGGCTCGCTTTTTCACGCTGCAGATTGTTGATGGCATAGCCGTATGTGTTTGTTTTTGTGACTTGCGTAAGATAAAGAAGTCCCAGCAAACATGCGAGGACAATCAGCACAATAGTGTTACTTACTGGTCCAAGACGTTTGGTCGTCGACCGAAAGCTGACTGAATTTTGCCCGCGTATCGCAAGCTGCTGACGCCCAAGCGCCATACTTGATGAATATGTCATATGTTGTTTTTGTTTTCTTTCAGAGGACAGTCCTCTGAAATTGGGATTGACCGGCGGAGTGAATTGCTCCGCCGGCGCCTTGGCCCTATCGACCCACTTTGACGTGGACTTTGTAGGCCCGGGAGCTACTTTTGACCCGTATAGGCATGCGAGTTCCCTTTCTCTTGTTTTTATTTTCGCTGCAGAACGCGCAGTTTTGCACTACGCGCCCGCGGATTGAAAGCTAATTCAGTGTCGTCTGCCACCACCGGATGCTTTGTGAGCAGCCGATAATCTGCATCATACGTTTCGCCAGCTACAGCCGCAAAAGCTTGCTTGACGATACGATCCTCCAGGCTATGAAAACTAATGACCGCAAGCTTACCGCCCGGTTTGAGAAGCTGCAGCCACAGCGGTAGACTCCGCTCTAGTTGCCCCAGCTCATCATTAACCGCAATGCGGATTGCCTGAAAGCTCCGGGTTGCCGGGTGAATTTTCCCGCGGCCGCCAAGTGCTTTTGCAATCACGTCTGCCAGGTCGCTTGTGGTATGCAGCGGCCGCGCGACTACAATTGCCGCAGCCACCCGCTTTGCCCGCGGTTCTTCCCCGTACACACGGAGAATCCGCTCTAGCGCCGCCTGGTCATAGCTGTTGATGATTGTCTCGGCCGTAAGCTCCGTCCGTTGATCCATTCGCATGTCGAGTGGACCACTGGCACGAAACGTAAAGCCGCGTGACGACGTGTCAAGGTGCAGCGACGAAACACCCAAGTCCGCCAGTATCATATCGAAGCTCTCGCCCTGCTGATGCAGCAAGCGTGAGGCATCTTCGAAGCTGGCATGAACCACTGCTGCCCCTCTGTGTTGCAGTTCTTTCAGCGCTGCTATCGCAGTCTCGTCGCGATCGACCAAAGTCATCGCAGTCGGAGTATGCGTCCGCGCTAAAACCGCCGTCGCGTGACCCCCGTAGCCAGCCGTCAGGTCGAGATACGATTGTTTCTCTCCTGGCTGCAAGTACGTGAGCACCGCCTCGAGCAGTACGGGCTTGTGTATGGTTTGTGACATAGTGCATGTCGCGTCTTTTTCTGCTCACTGTCATTCATCTCTCCCTTTTCAGAAAAAGAACGTCCGACGATGAGCTGTTAGTTTTTATTTTTATATTTGTTTTGGTGATGTCCGCCACCCTTATCAGGCTTTGGTTTTTGTTTTTGTACGAACGATGTCGTGTTGTATCACCTATTCAGCAGCCAACTGTTTGTTTTTTTGTAGTTTTTGTTTTTGTTGGTAGTTTCTAGTCCGTATGTAAGGAAGATATGTTCAAGTAGAACGAGATTTCAAAAATCTTAGAACTTCCGACTTCCTAGAAACAAAGTGAGAGACTTATGTGTGAGGTGGAGTTTTGGGAGGTGTTTTATGGAAAGAACGAGGTTTTTAGAGTGGTGTTCCTTTTCCACTTGTTGACTGCCGAATAGGTGACCCCAATACATTGAATCCTGAATCATGAATAATGAATCGGGTACTCATATTGGGCTACATTCGATTTTACATGATTCATGATTCACTATTCATGATTCATGTTCCATGCTTTTGCCGAGTTGTTAAGGTTATATCATTGCTGTACCAGGACACTATGCCTGTTCAGCCGCTAGTAAACGCCAGTAATTCCCTACACTTACCGCGACGACATCCTTTTGTATGCCCGCATAGTCCAGTAAGTGCTGTTCTAGGGTTATCCGCCCCTGTTTACCGTCGAGCGACTGTTCGACCTTGCCCATGCGAAATTGCACGTTCAGGTCTGCCGTCCGCTCGTCTAGGATGTCGCCGGCGAGCCGAGGCTCAACCATGTTATTCCAAACATCCTTTGGGTACAGGTGCAGATACGTTCCAAAACCACGGGTGATGACTGCTCCGCTGGCAAAGGTTTCGCGAAGTTCGGTCGGTATGGTTAACCGCCGTTTATCGTCGAGTTTGCGCTGGAAGTAATCCACCTGTGTCATATTGTTTGATTTATGTGAAAGGAACCAGTGGTTTTTGTTTTTATGAGAGACCGCTTTTTTGGCGGGCTACCTACTTTTACCCACTACCATCAGTCTACTACCCACTAGAACCCACTGCAATACACAAACACGAAAAAAGTGGTGAAATCCACACCACTTTTCCACAAGCACTTGTTACAGAGGCCAATTTGTCTTACTTATCAAATAGAGCAGCTTCATGACTACCATCCGTGTTAGTACGGAGTGTATCAGTTGCCGGGTTCACCACAATTATCGTATGACCTTCTTGGCCTATAAACGGTACCTTAGCCGGAGTGGCCAAATCGCCAACACAAACCTGTGCAGTAGAATCGCGCTTAACGACTTCCGTTGCTTCCTGTAACAAACCTTGATATTTGGCTTTGTCAAGTTCAGGGATAGCAATACCTTGGCTACGGGCATCAGCAAGTGCGGCACTTAACCTATCATTTGCAGCGTGTGAAATCGTTGGAAAGTCCTCCACACTAGAAGTTTGTACTGCAGGAGAGCAGCCAACAGGTATACTATTACTGGACTTGGCAGAACAGCCCGATAACGCAATCGCTCCAGCCACTCCAGCGGCTACTGTTTTTGCAAGGTTCTTTTTCAATTGATTAGGCGTAGATTTCATCGACATTATTATATTCCTTTTATGTTTATTTGTCAATAGGGCAAGTTTATGTTCCGCTCACGCGGGCGGGTCGGGCAAAACTGAGCTGTGCGTGGCCAATGTGCGTTTCCGCCTCACGCAGGTAGGTGTGGCTCAGTGCTTCCCCGCTCGCATGAGCCGGGTTGCTGTACACGGCCGCAATCATACCTTCACTACTTTTCATAGCAGTTATAAGCAGCGCGGCAATCGCCACATACATTCCGACATGGAAGTGTACGGGGTGCATGCGTAGCCAGTTTTGCTTCTTTTTTATTTTTGACATTTTTTGTGTTTATACAACTATTGTATAATACCAAAACATAATCATTTTGTCAACTATATTGCCTCGTTGCACACCTTTGGTCTCGGCTCCATTCAAACTCATCTAGCCACGCCAAAATAAGCTGAGCGGCAAACAAATCAACGTTTGATACTTGATGAGTGATTAATATCTATCGGCACACCATCTTGCGGGCGAAGCAGCGTAATCCCTGCGCGAACAAGCACATGCGCCATACCCTCATACGTCCACTCACGCGCCTCAGGCGATAGAAACCAGTCATGCACTGGCAAAACATACTTCGGCTTGAGCTCCAAAGCCAAATCCAGCGCCTGTATCGTGGAGCCCCAGGGCGCTACGACAGGAAGCGCGAGCACGGGCATGGTCTGAGAAAAACTATGGGAGTCTCCCGGGTGTGTATATTGGCTAAGGAAATGGATGCCTAATTCTTCGGGAACCACACTACCAAAGGGCCGAACTTCTTCGTGCGGACTCACAAAAGCCACTGCACCCTCTGGTACAACATTGGCCGCCTGTGTGAAGCCTTGCTGCCGTAACATTGTTATGACCTCCGTAGGAGCAGTTATGCGTACGCCCGGAAATTTGTCTGCAATCTGACGCAACTTTTCTGGGTCGCAATGGTCACCATGTATGTGTGAGACAAACACATCATCAATCCAGTCAATAGTTTCCAGAGGCAATTCACTCCACCCGCCCGGGTCAAACAGCGCCACTCTTGTTTTTCCCCGCTCTTCTGCCTCCACCAGCACGCAGCTATGCCCAAACTTTGTCAGTTTCATATTTTCCAGTATACATGTCCGGCTCTGCACGTTACAGCACAAGCATAATGATGAAAATGGCAATGAAAATTGCCCATTCCTTCGCCGTCATAACGTGTTGCTTCAGATGCTGACCCGTTTTTGAAACCGCCATTCTCCCCTCAGGCAATGGCAATCGCTCATCTCGGTACGTTCGTAGGCTCGTACCAAGTGCTTCAACAATCGCCCCGGCACGCTGGAACATGATCTGAATAGCTTGCTCGCCTTTTTCAAGCGGTCCATAAAGGTAAAGGTGGTTATTGATAATCTCAATGTCATAGTCGCTTGCCTCCACCATTTTTTGCATGACATCCGGAGCAATAAAGCTCAGGCTATCAATGGTGTACTCCTCTATAAAATATGCGGTGAAATATTTGTCAAAGTCACCCTCAAGAGAATGCTGTTGTTTCGTGTTGAAAGCAATGTCGTACTGCTGACCATCCATCTTTTTTGAATCGAAAAATACATGCGGTAGCGCACGCGGTAAGTCCAACCGCAATATCGCCACAAATGTTTCGTTCGAGTGGTTGTTACCCTTTGTCGGATGACCGTAGTCCCACGCAACTCCGGTTGCATACCGCCACGTAGGCGCATTGATAACATCTCTATATCGAATAACTCCCTCAAATAACTTTAACAAAGATGTGTCGATAAAATACGTTTCTCCCAAGGTAGCCGCCTCGCGCTCATCCATATACGAAACGTGCTGGAGCTCAGCCCAACGTTTGAGAGCAGCACTATGGTCGCGCAAGAACGTATCGGCACGCTGTCGATACATGAGAAGTTTTGCGGCGGCATAACACCACACGGCTGCCCCCAACAATACGGACATACCCGATACACTTCTCTGGCTGCCTGGAGTATCGGCACCAAGCGCAGCGTGAAACCCAAAGAAATAGACACATATAAACGCCACGCCAATAAGCAGTGTCACGCCAAAGACAAAACTGGCTACGCCTTCAAGCGTAAGACGGTTTCTAAGAATTTGTTTTTGAGACATCACTAGCTACCGTTACGATTCTGACTCCGGCTCCGCCTCGGTCTATATGCAAGCTGTGTGCGATGGTGATCGATGCCCTCTATGTACTCCTCAAACCCCTGCAACAGTGTCGAAAATCGCCGGTTCGGTACCAGCAGTTTCAGCAACTTCTTTTCCTGCGCTAGGTACTCTACTAAGCTAAAGAAGTCTCCGTCCCCGCTCACAATCACCGCCTTGTCATAATTTTTCAGCTCTTTCATAGCGTACAAAACCAGGTCGGCGTCTATATTCCCTTTCACCTGGGATTTTTCCGCCTCCTCTGTTTTCCCGACCCCATTTTCACCTCGTACGTTACCCGTTGGTTGTTGATTGTTTGTCGCACGTTGATCGTTGGATGCCGGTCGTTGTTTGATCTCCAGCGTCGGCTTCAGTACCACCAAAAACCCATGCGCATACATTTGCTCGTACAACGACTCATTGTCCGGCATGTACCCTATAAACATAAACGCCTGCTCTACGTTGTACTCCGTACGCAGCCATTCGCGAAACTTATGCCAGTCCATCTTCCAGCCAATCTTCTGCACCCCTAGGTTCAAGTTCTGGCTGTCGATAAACGCGTAATTTCCCTTGGGCTTAGGTACTTCCGCTGGCTTCCCCACCTTCTTCTTCCACCACCACGGCTGCTTCCCACTTTTCCCCTGTTTGTTTTGTTCAGTCATATAGACAGTATACTACGCTTACTTACCCGAAGACGCATTCATAATCTTGCCGCTAATCTTGGAGAACCACCCTCGTCGATCACGAATGGCCGGACATAGCAGCGGCGAATCCTCAACCGCTCCTGTAAGTGGCGCAAGAGCCTTTAGACCCAAAAGATGCGCTCTTTTTATCACCGTTCGTTCTTGTGTAATGGATTGCATGCGAATAGACTCATTCATAGCAACACGGAACTGCTGGTGCAGTTTCCATATACTCACCATCTTCCCCTCCCATAAACCCTTGTTCTTCAGGTTCCGGATGGCAGCATTGACGTCGTCAATATCTCGCTCGCGAGCGACAACCGTACGGTTAAGCGTGCGGCCAAGCTGTACCTGAGGAGAGTTAACGGAAACATGCAAGTCACCAACTATAAGCGTCCATTGCTCATCAACCGGCATTTCAAACACGTTCCCATTATTGTCATAGAGCTTTTCCCTCTTGCCATCACTTGAAAGTTCAGTTTTGGTCGCATAATCAGTAAGACGAAAATCATGTCCATACGGAGCATCATAGCCAAAAACAGAAATTTCCGGCCCCAGGTCAAGTTTTCGTGTTTTGGCATATTCATCAATCTCTTTCTGTAGCCGCCACGCCTTCTCTTTCAACATTTTTGCAATTTCTGGGTTACCCTGGTCAGCAACAACCCTCTGTCGTTCTTCGCCCTCTCCAACCCACATATGCTTCACGAAGATATCTATATCACGCTCGGTGACTTCATCTGGACGAAGTACCGTTGCGCTGCGACGCGCCAAGCAACTTTGGTCGTCCGACACAGACATAGTCTTATTTTCTACATCAAACACTGTTTCTGGGTCGGCCAACGCTTTTTTCGCAATCCCGCCCGCTATCACCACCTCTAGGCCATACTCTTCGGCTTTCTTGAGTGCAAAGGCAATGTATGGCACCATACTCGATGGCGCCGTGGCTGCCTCAAATTGTTCAGGCGTATACCGTCCCCATCGCATATGCTCGTATAGTTTTGTCGCACCCGCTACAGCGGCTTTACCGGCAACAGCAGTTAATCCAACGACAAGTGCGCCACACTCCAGCGACTTGAGTGTCAAACCAGGACGCTCTTCCATACAAATACTCATGAATCATTTATAGAACAGATTTTATATATTAGCAATAATCATTTTTTATAAGCATTAGCGCCGGAGTAGTTGCAATATGCTCTCGCCATATTTCTCCAGCTTCGTTTTGCCCATGCCTTTTACAGCCAAAAGGGCTGGCTCTGTTTGCGGACGGCGGGCAGCGAGTTCTTTGAGCGTCGTGTCGTGAAACACCATGTAGGGCGGAATCTGTTCTTTGGCAGCTTGTGAGCTGCGCCATGTTTTCAGCTGCTTGAAGAGCGCCTCGTCAAAGGCAATTTCCTCTTCATTTTTGGCCGCCTCTTCGGTAAAATCAGGCGTTTCCAGCCCCATTTCCTCAGAACGCTCCCTGAGCCAGACATCAAACTCATGTACGACTGGGTGCATTTGAAGCGCCATTCGGTTTATACCGGCCAAATAAATCCCGTCCATGCTCCGCACCCGACTGAGCGCTACATAGCCCATCCCTGGCGTAAAACTCCGGCTCAGATCAATCTCGGCCGCGTCCAAGCTCATCCCCTGGCTTTTATGGATAGTGATGGCCCAAGCCAGCCGTAGCGGCAGCTGCGTCACCTCAGCTTTCACCCGGCCATCTTCCTCAAGCGACCAGCTGTGCGGTTCGACCAGTATCTCTTTACCCCCCGTTGTCACCACAAGCGGCATGTCATCGACAAAATCAGCTACCATGCCGCGTGTGCCATTGACAAACCATCCTTTTTGACTATTCGCCACAAACATTACCTCCGCGCCACGCTTGAGTTCCAGCACCTCTGGTGCGAGCACGCTTTTCATCAATTGCTCGCGTTTTGTGGCTGCGCCTTTTGCCTCCATAGTGTAGCTTTTGGCAGGCAGATCAATTGCCTTTAGATAGCGCTGATTTATGGCGTCTACATCAACATTATGCGCGTACAGCCGCGTCACGGTGACATCTTCTGCAGCCCCACGGCCCAGTCGGTCGCGCAAGGCAGCCTCATGCAGCTCATGCACTTCGCCGCTCCGCATCGCCGCCAGCAAATCAAGGAGCGTATCACCTACCGCCTGCCGGTGTTGTTCGGTCAGATAGCAGATAACCGGGTCAAGCTCCTGCCAGGCGCTACTCTGATGTGCAAAATCCGCTGCATCACTGCCACGCGTTACCGGCGGCAGCTGGAAAAGATCGCCCACTAGCACCACCTGCAGCCCGCCGAACGGCTGCTCATTCATCCGAATCTTCTTGGCCAGCAGATTAATCATGTCGAGCCGGTGGCCATGCAACATCGAAACCTCGTCGATGACCAGCACATCTGTCGCATTGTAGCGTTTCACAAGGTTGGACCTACCGCTCAAACGCGCCAGGTCATACTGACTCAGCACATCCAGTATCCCCAGCCCCGACCACGAGTGAATCGTACTCCCGCCAATGTGCGTCGCCGCTATGCCCGTACTAGCCGTAACGGCTACATTTTTGCCCTTTTTCTTCGCTAGACGAATAAATTCGTTTAGCACATACGTCTTCCCTGCCCCCGGTGCACCCGTCAAAAAAATGGACTTCCCGTCCATCATCAGTTTCAAAGCTTGCGACTGCCTCATCCCTCGTCCTCCTTACGCTATGCGTTTACTTCGTTTACTCACGTGCATCGCTCGCATGTCAGTACTTTCTAGCCTATACCCCGTCTCCCTCCCGCGCAACCCATCACTCATTGTATTTTCCACCCCATTTTAGATTGTCCGGCCGGACAATCTATTTTGAGTCGCTTTGAAAAATGGTTTTAAACCTATCTATCAGAACGCTCTCATGGTCAATGTGTGTGGTCACAATATAGGTGACATATTTACTGATATTGAGTTTTTCGCAGACAACAGAGATTTCCCGCCGCGACTCAAACGGATGAATCCAGACACTCTGTTGCAGGTATTTATAGCCTAGCAAGCGCAGTTTGGCCGTAAAATCCCGGCGCGTTCGATGCATCTCTTCCGGTATATCAAACATAATTATTCGCCACTGCCCATCCCAGACTTCTGGCGTAGGTATGCTAAGCTTCTCGTAATCCATACGTTTTAGTCGAAGTTGACCAAGCGTCGTGATTTCCAAGCCGTTTTGATAATTTTCCGCGAGCAGCTTCTTGCTCTTCATGTAGGCAAGGACGCGAGCTATTTCGCGTTCTCTTTCGCGTTTATCCAGCGCATCAAATGCTTTCTTCATAGGTTTATCAAGTCCTATCAGCGCATTTGGCGCAATCATGACCGTACCCACCAGCGCACCAGTCAGAGCCAGTTTCAAGATTTCATCCACCAGCGCACTCGTCTTCGCATTTCTCGCCATATTTAGATTGTACGGCCGGACAATCTAAAATGCAAAGAGATTGGTGAATGGGTATGGGTTTATGGCTTTGGTTGGTATTGGTGTCATGGGAAAGTTTGACGGTTTTGTGTGATTTTTTCTGTCACTGCGTTTTGTGACATTTTACGAAAAAGGTCCTTTTCGTAAAACTTAGAGTTTGCTGCGGGATTTTCTTGCTGAGTCTGTCAGAATATTTAGAGGGTTGATATCTGCCAACATGCCGAGAACATAAGAGCCGAGTGCTGCAAGCGGGAGACAGCGCCGTAACTGTTCTCTACCCTGTGCTCGATATTCTCCACCTGTCTTTGGCATGAACTACACTTCTTCGTCATCTTTGACTTTGAGGGGACGCTTTTTGATAATTTCATAACGTTCGCCGGTGAGCGGTGACTCCCAGTAGTCCTCGTTGATGATGTTTACGAAAGTGGTAAGGCTTTTATCATCCATAATGATAATCTTTCCCTGGTCATCCGGCATGAGTTCTAGCTCCATGTCTTCAGCGTACTCAAGGGCTTTTTCTTGCGTCACTTTGCCAACTTCAAGCTTTTGGAGTTTCTGGATAAGCTGTTTTTTGCCTTTCAGAAGCGCATTCAGCCCCACCCCCTCAGGGAAACTGAGCCCATATGTTTCCATAATCTCGCGTACTTTGCTTTCAGCTATAGCCGCTTCTTTTGCGTCATAGCCAAAGAGTGTTTTGAGCTTCGACTGGTTGAATATGTACAAATCCTGGTCGAGAATAAGTAGCTGCGGGTCCGTGGGCAGGCGCAGCGCTGCCTCGGCGTCAAACGGTACAAATTTGTCCGAGCGGAGCATCCAACCCTGTTTTCCCTTCATCACCTGGGACTTTGGCAGTACCTTTGCCATATAAAACGGCTTTTCCATTTCCGCATGACTGACACGTACTAACACGCCCTTCATGTGGTTTATGTCATGCTCGTCATCTTTAAACAGCACAATCTCACGCTCCTGCTTATGCAGCCAACCGAGCGTTTCACGCAGTTTTTCTACCTTGAAAACCTGTGTGCGCTGCAACACGCCCGTTTCCGCCTCGGCGTCTTCAAAACCGCGGACTATCAAGCCCTTATCGGCGCCTTCGAGAACATAGTCCAGCACCTCGTCAATGAAAATCGGCTCCAACTGTTTCTTCAGCCCATCCGCCATTGCCGTTTTGTACAGCACGTAGTTCTTCGAGATAAAAAAGAGCTCAATTTTCAGTTCGTCTTTGTACTGCACGAGGTTGTTTGCCCAGGCAAACACATCGGTTTCTTTGTAACCGTCCATCTCCTTTTGAAGTTGCTGTTCAAGGTTCGTTTCTTCTTCCATACCAAAATTGTACCACCGAAGTCACCGACCGGCTGTTGTGTTATCGTCTTCTTAGTTTTGCTATTTCTTACGAAGGAAAAGTTTGAAGATGCCGAACAAAAGCGCAAGTATACCGGCGTTCTTTTTGTTGAACATGCCGGAGATGACATCGCCGAGCCCACCGTCGCCTTTTCCTGCTTTTTGGTTCAGTAAAATGTTTATGAGGCCGCCCGCATCAAACCCTTCTGATTGTTTTTGCTTCCCTAGCTGGCCAAGTACAATCGGTGCAAGCGTCTCCAAAATATCCCCAGCGGCAGATGAGCTCACTCCCGAATTTTTCGCAACGCTGTCGGCAACCTTGCCGCTTTTGCTCCCAAAAATGTGTTCGAGTATTTTGCCGCCATCAAGCTTTGTACTATCACTGCCAACAGTACCAACCAAATCATCTAGGATGGAGCCGTCGTGATCCTTACCGAGTGCCGCGTCAAGTTTACTGGCTTTCTTCGTATCACTCGCCTCCCCCTGCAAACCACTGAGTATGGCCGTGAGCGCAGAATCAACCGCAGAGTTTGTTTGTGCCCCATCAAGCCCGTTCCGCAAACCCAGCTTTTCGGCTGCCGCACCGGAGAGCTGATCGAGGAGTACTTGTTTGATATCCATCGTTATTTCTCGCAAGCAATGCCGTCATTATCGCGGTCAAGCCGGCGTTCGTAGCTAGCGTTTGAACGCTTTATGTCAAATACACCTGCTTCAAAAGCAGCAGTACAGTTTTCAAACTTACGGCCACCAGAATCTTTGCTTTCTTTCTGAGCAGCAATTTTTTGCTTCGCCTCAGCGCTAGGTGTATTGAGCGCATCTGCCGTACCACTCACCTCACCGTTTGGTGCGGTCTGACGAGGAGAATATTTACCATTTACATCAAGTTGTGATGGGTTAGTCGCAACAACACCAAATCCGTATGCCCATGCAATAAACACTCCTATAAGCGCCTTTGCCCACGGACTTTTTTTGAAACCCTCAGGGTCATGTATGTACCATAAAATGATTGCAATGAGTGGGATTATAGGCAAAAGTACAATCCACAAAAACCACCCCACTATCACACGCCGGCTCGCTGTCCAGTTCTGGTACTTGTTACGCGTTAAGAAAAAACGAGACAAAATCCAGTTTGCAGACCGCAGAAAAAAGCCCGGGTTTGCGTTACGATCGCGCTCTTTCAAAACCCGCGCGTCAGTTGTGTTTGCACTGTAGTCAGTCGTGTCAACCTTAGTAGTCTTCTTGGTTTTGTGTTCAGACATAGATAGTTCCTCCTCTTGGCTCTACTGATTCAACTCTATCACAAATAGACCGCAAACCATAGTCAAATAAGCATGACTAAACATCGGTGATGAGGCTTGTGTTGCCCCGGAGCTCAGTAATGAGATACACCCCGTCGGACTCACGCTGCGTCACGTAGTCATGCGGATGCATAAAGTAGTCGCCATTTCCCATGATTTTATAGACCAGTTCTGCCTTGCCCTGCGGTTGGTTGTGGAGTGCATGGCCGCGGTACACCAAGAACTCGCGGCTACCGTGCGGCTGCAAGCGCGTATCGAGCTCGGTCGTTACTCCGAGTGCACGTAATTTATCCAGCTCAATTTCAAACGGTGATTCATTGTGCACGTCCACTCGCAATTCCGCATGGTCGCCCGCACGATGAAAATCACACTTACTAATCCGTACTACCGGATAAACTTTCTTGCCAGAAGATTGCAAATAGCCAGAAGACGCATGAGCGTCATTTGTGCTATGGGCAGCCTCACTCCCGCCCTGCGTACTCACGCCTCCTTCAAACGCAGGCTTTCCGGAAAGAATCCGCTTGAAGACTGACCATCCACCGTTATCAGCCACGACGACGCACCTTTCGCTTCAGCGGTGTACTCACACGGCGGCCGAACCAACCGCGCAAGAACTCGCCCATAAGGTAATAGTACGGAAATACCGTCACGACCATAAGCGTACTTGAAAGCAGCCCGCCTATGAGAACCACCGTCAGTCCTTGCCAGAAAGGACTGGTTAGCGCGAGCGGTATGAGTGAAACAACCGCCGTCAAGCTTGTGGCGATAAGTGGACGGAACCGCTCTGCTAGGGCCTCGTGCGCCGCATCGACCGGGTTCATGCCCGCCCGCCGCGCTTGGTTCGCATAGTCCGTGAGTAAAATGGTATTTTTTATGCTGAGACCGAGTAGTGCAAAGAAACCAAGCATCGCAAAGAAGCTAAAGGCATTGTCTGTCAGCCACAGTCCAAGTGTTATACCAAAAAGACTGAACGGTATAGCCATAAAGATGAGAAGCGGCTGCAGTAAGCTGCGAAATTGTAATGCAAGCACTAGGTAAATCACTGCCAGTACCGCTGGAAACGCAATCGCCAGCGTCTTAAAGCTTTCCTGGTTTTCGTCCTCTTGACCGAAGTTAAATGAAAGCGCGTTCTCACTCAAGCCATAGCTGGCTACACGACTTTTCGTAAACTCTTTCTCAACCGCCGTTTTTGTCAGTGTCACCAGTGCCGTCGTGTCGCTATCGACAAACTTTGCGGTTACGCCTATAAATGCCTTAGCATCAGCACGAACAAACACATCGCTGTTGTCTGCTCGAACGCTTTCCATCTTTACCTTGGTCCCGTCGGGCCGAGTAATGTCCGCGCGCTGCAAAAATGTAACCATATCTGCCGCCATCTTTTCCGCACCAGCTCGGTTTTTGTCAGACTCAATTCGTGCCGTAAAATCAGCTGCGGGCGGGCCAGCGTCTATACTCGCAAAACCACTCTGCGCCTGCGTAAAACCCGCAAACTCTTTTTTCAGCCGTTCAATGTACTCAGGTGCAGTGGTTTTACGCTTGTTATAGTCGGTCAGCTCTATAAAATACTGTACGCTTTGAGCATCCGCCACTCCGTAACTTGCGCCATATGCAAAGTCTTCACCGAATACATTTTTTAGCTTCTGCAGTGCCGCATCAGTCGTCTCTTTTGCCTGCGGGATAGTCGTACCGGCTGGAAATTGTAGTGTCATAGCAAGTTGGTTGGTGTCTTTTGCGGGCGGGAAAATGTTAAACGTCACCTTTTGGAACAAATAGCCCGCAGCGCCAATGAAAACGAGGCTCAGGAGCAGCGCACTCGTCGTTACCAAAGCAATCTTCTTCTTGCTGTGCTGCGCCCACAGCATAGGAGCCGAGAGCCAACGTGCCACACGCGCTTCAAAATCTGCCGCGAGCTCATGCTCTGTTTTTACGCCCGTGTGTTTTTTACCAATCAAAATGAACCGCGCGAAAAACGGTATGAACACAAGTGCCACTACTAGGCTAATCACGAGAGCCGAGATGATTGTCACGGGTACTGCCCGTATGAAGCCGCCCAATATGCCACCCACAAAAAGAAGCGGTGCGAAACTGAGGGCTGCCGTAGATGTTGCCGCAATCATTGCGCGGCCTACTTTGCCAACTGCCGTCTGTACAATATCTTCCGGGTCCGTTTTCCGTTTGCGCTGTGCGTCAAGCACCTCAACCATAATGATGGTATCATCTACCACCAGCGACAAGGCCAATACTAACGAAAACAACGTAATAGTGTTCAGCGTATAGCCCACAAGCTCCAACAGCCCTAGTGTCGCAAAAATAACTGTCACCATGGAAAGCACGGTTATGAAAGAAGCCCGAACAGCTATTACGATTGAACCGACGACCAGAACTGCGAGAAGTCCTTCGAGCAACGTTTTTTGTAGCTCTGAAATCTGCTGGCGTATGCTTGGCGCGTAGCTTGCGCTTATCCGTAAACTGTAGCCTTGATTCGCATTTTTTTCGTTGTAGTTATCAACTGCAGCACGGAGCTCATCATCGAGCGAAACAACGTCAGCACCCTTCTGAATAGTCACACCGATTGGTACAGAGCTGTAAAACTTTGTCTCGCCATTCACTCGTTCACCAAAACGTTCAAACTTACTCTGTACCGTTTCGAGTTGACCTGTCAGCGGGCTTCGCGCTTCCTGAAGTGGGCTTATGATAGATGCGTCTTTCAGCTGCGAAATTCCCTGAGACCTCAAAAACTTAGCTGCCTCTGTTGCCGTGGCGACAAGCTCACCTTCTGGTGCAGCCGGGTTTTTTGTAGAGAAGAAAGAAACAACCGCATCGTCTCCTCGTTCGGTGTACCCAAAACGTGCCGGTTCAAGTTTTACACTTGCGCCCACAGGCAGCACTTTCGCTAGCTTACTTTGCAGGTCTTTGCTCTTGGCGGCCGCATCGGTCTTTTCCTCGTACTGCACGAAGAACGAAACAAAATTTCCCAGACTGTTCGTTTGGACTGTTTTTACGCCGGCTTCGCGCATAATGAGCTCGCTCATTGGTTTCGCAACGTCTGCGTCAACTTTGCGAGCATCATTCACAAAATACGTTCCCTGGCCTATGGCATACGGTACATTTATAGAGGGAAAACCCTCTCGTTTGAGCAAAGTCGTATAGCTTGCCACACCAAACAGCGTAATACCAAGCGCCAGTATGGCGGTGAGCCTTGGTCTGTCAAAGAAAAAAAGCGCAAGCCGCTGCAACGGCCGCCGTACCGTTTTTTTTACGTTTGAATTCCGAGCCGTTCGCGCCATGTATATATCTCCCGTTGTTATAGCTAGTTTTATTGTACCGTGCCACGCCTGCTTTTCATATGTGAAAAGCACTGCAGGCGCATCAAGTTTTTTATGTTTTCACCCGGGATCACAAAAACGTAAATTTTCTATCTGTTGGTGGCTATATATTTCACCTGGGATACATTATGGTTTCATCACGCCGATGATGAGCGCCATCACAAGCACCGTTACGAGCTCATGGCCAAATGTCAGCAGCGTCAGCATGCGAGGACGACGTTCAAACAAGTCGTGTGTCAAAACTCGTGCCGCCGTAAAACCAAGCCACGCCCAAAATGCCGTCTGCAGCGCACTCGAAAGAAAGCTACCGCCGAAAAAATGATTGCTCAAGTACGTCACATGCGCCAACACAAAAGCCGTCACTAGCGAAGCGAGCAACGTCATTCCCATCATGGTGCCCATTTCGCCACTACTAACCTTTTTATTCATATCCACGTGCGCCAGTTTTGCCCAGCGGTCGCCAAACACATTTCGCGCATACCATATACTACCCACAACCATACTAGAGAGCCCCGCAAACAACACTGCAACATAATTTACTTCAACGTCCATATATTTCCCCTGTTTACCCTTTCATTATGGCAGAATATTCTATTTGCAATGTAAGCTAGATTACATATGCAGCTGTACACAATGACGTACACTAAGGCTACATAACAAGGAGGTGTGATGAGTATATTCGACGACCTAAAGGCAAAAGCAGATGCGAACGGTGACGGCAAGTTGACAAAAGACGACCTAGAAGCACTGCGCGACAAACTTCCCGCAGACAAAGTTGATGAGCTCAAAAAGAAAGCCGACACCAACAGTGACGGAAAAGTCGACCTCGCAGACCTTAAAGACCTAGGCGGTGATGTTGGCAGCGTACTGGGCGGCCTGAAAGACAAATTCTTCAAAAAATAAGTTATCGGCTTTGGAGGGCGTCGAGTGCAACGCCGAAAGCGGCGGCTGTTTTTTGCCCAATGGCTTGATATGCCTCATCTGTCAGAGACACACTGTAGTTATCGTAAAACAGTGTTGTTTTTTGATGTTTGCCAACTGCCTCGCCAGTTTTCACGTCTTGAAATACAAAGTGGTAGCGGAAAAATGCCACAACTATATCGGCTAGATCGCCGAGGATCGGGATGAAACCTGCAAAACGGCGCAGCAGAGCTAGTGTCTGATTGTTTTCTTTCACCTCATACAACACAACTTCACTGCCAGGGCTAAGAATGTGCCAGGTGCTGTTGGTAAGCGACGCTCCAAAATCTTTTTTGAACGTGCCTATTACCTGCCCTGCACTGTCTTCAACAAAATATTTGCCGTGTACATCCATAACTTTTTCTGCGCGAAAGGTAAACGCGACACTCGTATGCGCTTCGTCATCGTAAAACGTCACCTTTTCCTTGAACGCAAGGCGCTTCTGCTGCACATACCACAGCGGCCTGCCGGTGTTTCCCTGCTCGTCGGCTTCAAAAATAGTATATTTGTTTACAAAAGCAGTGATCTTTTGTTTGATAAAAAGTCGTGGTTTCATATCTTGAGTATATCCTAAGCTCAAAACTATATAAAATATTCTGCTGCGTTCGGATAACTGTTGTAGCCTTTGTGGCTCATGCTTCGGCAGTAAGCACCGGTGTCGTATATAGCGAGCACGTCGCCAATGTTTGCCTTTCGCAATTCGCGCGACTCCAGCCCCTCCGGATCCCCAGGTGCTGGTGTCAGTATGTCACCCGTTTCACAGTTATGCCCAGCCACCACGTACTCGGCCATTTCCGTTGCGTCGTTCAGTACCTCCAAACGATGCTGAGCCCCGTACATGCCAGGCCGTGCAATATCATTCATACCCGTGTTGAGTCGCAAAAAGGTATGGCCATCATCACCTGTATTCACCACATCGACAACTTCCGCCAGCAGCACACCTGCATGCCCTACTAGCCAAGTACCCGGCTCTACTTCCAGCTGAAGTTTTCGTCCCGTTTTTTCTGCAAACCCCTGTAGCTGCCTGGCAAATTCCGCCCCAATCTCATCCATGTCCGCTTCGTGCTCGTCGCCGTAACGGTGAATTTTGTAGCCGCCGCCCATATCCAAGCTTGTGACGTCGGGCATAAGTTCTGCAATCTCAAGAGCGGTTGCTATCATCTTGCCCCACATACTCGGGTCAGCACCAGAACCAATGTGGACATGGAGCCGATCAATTTTCACTCCACCCTGCGCGGCTAAATCAAGTGCTTCCGGCACATAGGCATTCCACAAACCAAAACTGCTGTTTGCACCGCCTGTCGTGAGACGATTATTATGCCCTGCGCCAAGTCCTGGATTTACCCTGAGACCAACTGTTTGGGGACGATTTTCTGCCGCAATATATAGCTCAAGCTGGTGCAATGATGTTGCAATATACTTAACACCTGACTTGAGCAATTCGGCGAGATTGTGCGCAGGCTGCTGGCTCGAAAGACTAATCTTCTCCCCTGGCACACCTAGTTCCAGTAGCTCTACCGCCTCGTAGCTTGAGCTAGCGTCGAAGTGCAGTCCTGCTTCGTGAAAGAGCCGAATCACGTCCGGGTGATTGTTCGCTTTCATAGCGTATCTGGGAATAATTCCGTACGGCAACTCCAAACTGAGCAACTTTTTTGCGCGTTCTTCAAGCATCCCGCGTGAATACACAAAACATGGTGTCCCCTGCTCCGCCGCCACCGCCCGTAAACGTATACTATCCCAATCAGACACTAGCTGCTCCTTTCATAAGCCGCGGCCCCAGACGGTATTTTACTAAGACCGTCATAAGCATCATTGCCGTAAAAATGTAGAGTGAAAAAGCAGCATGTTTGACGTCCCACACAGTAATAGTCAAGAGAGTTATGCCGGCATTCGTCACTGCTGCCAGCGCCGAGGCGTAGCTCTCACTTTCAGGATGTTGCCATGACTTTATGAGCGTTGGGAAAAATCCAAATAGCTCTGCGGCAATCGCAATGAAAATCGCCAGTGGCGCCGAACGCAGAAAAAGCCAGAGCAACAACCCGCTGAGTGAAATTGCTCCGCATACGTAATCCCGTTTTGTAATGCGCCACACCGACTGCTTATTTACAAAACTGGCAAGCAAGACCATGAGCGGCCCAACCGCTACAGAGAGCGTCATGGCAGATCCAGCCCAACTCACGCCATCATATCTCATCGCGACAAAGGCAAGCATGGGTACAAATGTCCAGATTGCCCAAGTAACTCGATTTGGATTCGTTCTGCCTTTTAGGGTATTCCACGCATACCGCATGCTTCCCGCCAAATATATCGCCGCTCCTACATATGCCCATCGCTCATCTATCATCAGCTTATTGTACCGCTTTTGACGATGGCCGCATACGTTTTCTACGGCGAGATACGAGACTGGCGACATCCGGCAATAAGCCCGCTGTAAAAATAGCGAGACCCCCAAACAGTACACCTGCCGTTATTTTTTCTTGAAAAAACAAAACCCCAAACAGTACCGCCCACAAAATCTCCGCCAGCCCAATCAAACTTGCAACGCTTGCATCCAGATAACGCAGCCCTTCAAGCGCCAACCAAAACCCCAGCAAACCTGCGAGCGAGTATAGTATCATCGCACCCCACTCCATTGAAAACGCGGGCATCGCCATCTTATCGCTTGCTATAAGCGATACCGGCAAATGAGTCAGTAAAATCGCAAGCCACGAATACCACGTCAGTGTGAGTGTTAGGTATTTTGAAGAAATATTTTTAGAGATTGAGACTTCTGAACCACTTGCTACTCCGTTCAGAGCCGCCATTGCGAGACCAAACGCAGAAAAAACTAAGGCGGACTGACGATACACAAACCCCAAACCAACAAAGGCAAGAATGAGCGCCGCAACCTTCGTCTTGGTCATCTTTTCGCCCACTAGATACCGGCCGACAATATACGATGCAATCACGTATGCAGCGTAAAACATCAGCGTTGCGGCACCAATCCCTGTTTTTATATACGCATAGTACAGCGGCACTTGCGTGAACAGAGTAAATACTATGTACAGCCAAAACCAACGCCTATCTTCCTTCTGTATAGGTACGATCATCTTTCGCCAATACATCAATGGCGTAATCATCAGTAGTACAATTAGTGCTCGCACCCAGCCCTGATAATATATCCCGAACTGATCGCCCATCATTTTTGACCAAATACCATAGCTCGCAAAAACAACTGAAGAACCTAATATCAATGTATAGCCGCGTAGGTGATGCGAAGAAGGCTTCATACTGCCAGTATACGGCATTCGTGGCCAGTGGCGGCTATGACTTTCTGTACGTCTGCGGGCGTGAGAAAAACCGTGGCAGTGTTGTCATTTGGGTGAAAGCCGAGTTCTGGTTCTTGTAGGAGCGATTCGTCAAATAGTACGTGCAGGTTTTTCGATCCCGGGTGAAGCAGACCGAAGACAGAAACGCTTCCCGGACGAACTCCCACCAGCCCTTCCACCAGCTCTGGCTTCACAAATTGCAGTTTTTTCACGCTCAGCTCACGCGCGAGCTGCTTCATGTCTAGCCTATTCAGTCCGCGCATAGCCACCATCCATACGCGCTCCTTTTTCTCGTCTGTCAAGAGCAGCGTCTTCACTGGCGCTTTTTCTGGCAACTTCACGCTGCTTTCTGCCACAGTAAACACCGCCTCGTGCTCTTGCAGCCGATACGAAATCTTTAGTTCATCCAGTAGTGTAAAAACGGGTTCACGCATGCCCCATAGTATAATCTGTTTCATGGCATTTAATCACTACGCAAAACTCAAACGAATTTTGGCCGCCGAACCACCCGGCTGGTATATACGCCTTATAGATGAGCCCACCACCGCGCAAAACTTCAAAGGCGAGGTGCGTCACTTAGACCACTACTACCGCCTCTACTCATCTGGTGGCACGCCCATAAAATACGGCAAATTCCAGCAGCTAGACCGCCTCGCCTCCGCCCTCGGCACCCCCGCCGACGCACTGCCCATCATCACTGACTAGCCGCGACCGAATGCTCCTCAAACCACCGCGCAATTTCTTCTACACTCAAAAGTGTCGCCACCCGTCATGGCTATACTCTCTCGCCTTCACGTGCCTTATTCGCCCAACGGTCTGCCAGCTCATTACCTTCGTGACCCACATGACCCCGTACCCAAACCAGCTTCGCTTGACTTGCACGGTACAGTGAGCAGACTTCGCGCACGATATCGAGGTTTTTTATCTCACCACCCTTCTTTTTCCAGCCGTTTGCTTCCCAGCCCAGTGACCATTTGATAATAACGTTTATCCAGAATTCACTATCGGTATGTATCTCGCACGGCTGGCCATCGGCATGTTTCAGTGCAGCGAGTATAGCAAAGCCCTCCATACGAATGTTTGTGGTCTCGCCACCGCCCGGCTCGCTACCGAGCACTGCTGGTTTCCCGTCGCAGACCACAGCAAAACCTCCGAGCCCCGGGTTTGGACTTGCACTCCCGTCGATGTAATACGTCTGCATGGTACTACTCAAAATAATTTTGTTCTGGACTAGTTAAATGGGTGATTTCAAAATGCTGTTTCATTTCCTCAGGCGTGTTCAAGCGAACAATTTTGTACTTACCGCTCGTTACTCCAGTGACATAGTCATGATAAACTTCAAGTATGTAGCAAAGACCCCAGTACAGCCATTTCCCATCCAGATCTTCAACAAGAAAGTTGCGCACCGGCGGCTGCTGATACAAACGAATCTTTTCCTTTGCTTTAAACTCAAATACTTTATCCTCGATATCGGAGAGCATATATGGATTTTGCAAATGCTTTTCTATATCAAGTCCAGCCGGAAACCCCTGTTCTTTGGTAATCCGTAGTGATCGTTCAGCTCTACAATTGACCCCATGGCTACACCCCAACCAGTTTCAAACGCTTATCGAGCGCAACAGCAACTTTGTTAAGACTTTCTACGGTTGGGTTTACGTTGCCGCTTTCTAGACGAGCTATGTACGCTTGCTTTAAACCTGCCCTCTCAGCCAGCTCAGCTTGCGTCAGCTTTTTAGATAGCCTGAATTTGATAATCTGACGAGCAATTTCATACTCAACAGCAAGCTTAGAAACCTCAGCTTTGACTGCAGGATCTTTCAGCAATTCTTTTTCTAATTTTTTCCAGTCTTTCATGAAATTTTTCTCCTCTGTTCATTGTAATACATATTACATAGTAATATGTATTACCGGCCATAGTATAACGTATAAGTTATAGTAATGTCAATAGAATTATAACCTATACATTATAAATTGGCTACTTCTTTTTTACGTTGTATAGCAATGTTCAAATCACGTTTAGATATAGCCATGGTTTTCTTTTTAAAGCCATGCAAGATTATTATTGTTCTTACCTTTTGATATATGTAGATCGTCCTAACTTCTTCTTTTCCGTGTACTCGTAACTCATATAGGCCATCCCCCACCGGTTTTGCGTGCGGCATAGATAGTCTTGGGCCAAACTCTGCCAGGAGGTTTATCTGATTCCTTAGCTTCGCTATTGTGGTTGGCTGAAGTGATTTTATGAAGTCTTCGACAGGGGTTTGCCCGGTGGGAGTTTCGTAAAGCTGGATACTCCAACTCACTTTTGACGCAAGCTTTCACCCAACCCTTCAATATCTACTCGTTGCTGTTCCGTGGTGTCGCGGGAGCGGACGGTTACGGTGTCTTTGGTGTCGCCTTCTAGTGTGTCGAAGTCTACGGTTACGACGTATGGGACGCCAATCTCGTCCATTTTGCGGTAGTTTTTGCCTATGTTGCCGCTGTCTATCCAGAGTACGGCACCCATTTCTTTCTTCAGCTTCGCATATATTTCTCGGGCTTTGGCGACGAGTTCAGGGTTGTTCTTTGCCAGCGGACACACAGCCACTTTCACCGGCGCAAGCTCGTACGGCAGGCGCAGTACCACGCGCTCATTTTCCGCGTCGTTCCAATAGGCGCTACACAGCACCGCCATGACGGCGCGTTCGACGCCAAAAGATGGTTCTATCACATGCGGTACGTACGCTGCGCTGCCGTCTTTCGGGCGATACTCCATGCTTTTGCCACTCACCCGCTGAATGTTCCCAAGGTCAAAGTCCGTGCGGTACGCCATACCCAGCAGCTCATCGCGCCCGTGCGGAAAGTCAAACTCAAAGTCTATGGTGCGCTTGCTATAGTGCGCGAGATCACCTGCCTTGACCTCTAGCTCATGTGTTTTGCTTGCGTCGAGACCAAGCGCTTTGAACCATTCGTGTATTTGCGCACGCCACATTTCAAAGGCTTCTTCCCAGTGCTCCGGCTGCACAAAATACTCTATTTCCATTTGTTCAAACTCGCGGCTACGGAACACAAAATCTCGCGGGCTTATTTCGTTCCGAAACGCCTTACCCTGCTGCGCAATCCCAAAGGGTACATCCGGATAAATCGTGTCGACCACGTTCTTAAAATTCGTAAAAATCCCCTGCGCCGTCTCCGGCCTTAGGTACGAAACAGATGCGTCATCTTCCACCGGACCCACGTTCGTCTTAAACATCATATTGAACGCACGAGCCTCACCGAACGTGTCTTTCATACCACAGGTTGGGCATTTGTGCGGGTCATCGAGCTTGTCAGCGCGGAAGCGGCCCTTGCAGTTTGAGCACTCGACCAAAGGGTCGGTGAACGTATCTACGTGGCCGCTGGCTTGCCATACTTTTTGGTTCATGAGTATTGCCGCGTCTACACCGTACATGTCGTCGCGGTCCCGCACAAACATCTTCCACCACAAGTCCATGATGTTTTTCTTGAGCGCCACACCCAAAGGCCCGTAGTCCCACGTCCCGGCAAGCCCGCCGTACACATCACTACCCTGAAATATAAATCCGCGCCGCTTGCACAGGCTGACGATATCTTCCATTTTCACATCACTTTTTTGTTCACTCATCGGTAGATTCTCCCTTTACGTAGTATGTGCAGCATGCCGACCGAGCAACAAACTCAGCCGGCTACAGACCTCTACCGTCTTGCAGCATCATATTCATACGCCCAGTATACCACACCCCTGTTCCCTCCATCCCGCTCATCGTTTCATTCTAATAACTTCTGCGATAGCATAGTGTTATTAGACTATGTAATAAGTTGGAGACGGTAGAAAATGGGAAGAAATCCGACAACAAGTAAAATCATAGATGAGATTTTACTCTTCTCTGTAACGAGTGCAGCCCTAGCAGGTGGCATACTTTTGCCAAATCTGCTCGTGGGGTTAGATAAGCCGCTACGAAAATTTTGGCGGCATATGGATAAACGCCAGCGCGAGCACGAGTTGCAGCGCGTCATATACAATCTCAAAGCCCAAGGGTATCTGGCTGGCGAATATGAGCACGGGTTACAAATGACCGCAAAAGCCCACGCTCGCCTTGCCAAAATCAGCGACGAAAGCATGTGCATCCAGCCTCAAAAAATCTGGGACAAACTATGGCGCATTGTCATCTACGATATACCGGAAGAACACAAAAACGCCCGCAATCTTCTCGCCTATCGGCTTCGTGCTCTTGGCTGCTTTCAACTGCAAAAGAGCACGTGGATCACCCCCTTTCCCTGTCGTGATGTCATAGAAACAGTTTCTTCACACTACAATATAGCGAACTTCGTGACATATTTTGAGGCAACAAATCTCGACAACGCTGCCCCGCTTATTCGTCGATTTCGCAAAAAATATCCCTCCACAAAATTCTAATAGAACTATGCTATAGCACAGTGCTATTAGAATTTTGGGGAATACGAGAGATTGGGAGATTGGGAGGGTTTGATGTGTCGACGCGTAGAGGAAAGGTGAATTCGGTGAGGTGGCTAGGCGTGGAGGTGGAGCTGGCGTAGTGTTTGCACCAAGGGCGTGGACAATGCGATATACCTGCTCGCGTTTTCTACGCTGCATATTTTCTCCGGTTGGGCAGCAGAAAAAAGCAGACGTAGGAATTTAATTTCATTTGCGCCATAGTCACCTTCGGGGTGATCGGAAAAAGCAGTTGCGTCGTAGTCAAAACGGTACATTTTTTCAGCCAAAAGTTTCACTCCAGCCACATCAGTCTGGAGATTTGGTGTGTGGCCGGCCAGCCGGAGTAGCTGAGCACTAAACCATACCCGGGTGAAATCCACAGAGACAGTTTGCCCGTCCAAGACGGAAAAGGCCTGTTTCAGTAGCTCGTAGTAGTCGGCTTCCGGCTCATCTTCCGTTACTTTGTGCAGTAGTTTGATGAGTTCGTATCCCAGCATGGTTCGGTCTATGTCTTGCACAATCCCGCCGTAGTGACGAATGAGCCGCGAAGAAACTAGCGTCGAAATACTCCCCCGCCCCGGTATGTACGAAATTTCACTGGTACTAAAAAGTTCTATGCCGCCGGCTAACTTGCTCTTGACACGCCGGACACCTTTCGCCATAAGGCTCAGTTTACCCGCATCTGGTGTCAGCACCGTCAAAATACGGTCGGCTTCACCGTAGTCCACTCGCGTCAACACAATAGCCGTCGTCCGCCGCTGGTTCATTGTGACACCCGCACGACAGCCCTCACTTCATCACATAATTGCTTCAGTGTGAGTCGAGATCGCACAAGCACCGCGCCTATACCAAGCTGCTCACGAAGGACTGCATCATCCGCTATTTCATGATTTAGGCTTGAAACAAGCAACACAACCGGTACATCGCGCCATTCGGTGTAGCTTTTGAATTCATAGAGAAATTCAATGCCATTGTGGCGGGCAATATCGATGTCGACCACAACCACGTCTGGCTGATGCTCATCGGCCTTTTGTACGGCTGCCTGAGCTGTTCCAACCCACGTAACACTCTGGCCGTCCGCCTGTAGCGCCTGCCGATAGGTTTTTGCAAGAATGGCATCTGGTTCAAGCAACATAATGTACATAT
Source organism: uncultured Candidatus Saccharibacteria bacterium (assembly GCA_964387505.1). Classification (GTDB taxonomy): domain Bacteria; phylum Patescibacteriota; class Saccharimonadia; order Saccharimonadales; family UBA4665; genus JAGXIT01. The sequence goes on along the minus strand of CAYLWF010000026.1, from coordinate 55,766 downwards.
CTAGACCAACTGGAGTTGTTGACAGGCGGGCAAAGTCGCCGCCAGACCCGTTGCATTATGATACCGCGCAACGTGAAGCTTGCCAGCAATAGCTTCAAGAAGGCTTTCCGCGATAAACACTCCTGTTGCCGGCCCGCTCACAAGCTCGCTATATGGCTGTTGCGCCCAACCGCCAAGTTTATGCGCTCGCTGCAAAGCAGATGTCGTCAACTGCAACCCTTCGCTATACCACCCTGCGACAATACCATAACGGCCGCGGTGAGCACTCAGGCGGAGCGTGCGCCCTACGGACTGTTCAGCCTGGGACTGGGCTGTGATAAATACCTGCCCCAGACTCACCAGCGCCGACTGCAGAATGGCCCTGTCTGTCATAATTGGCTCAATTCGCGCAGGTAACTCCAGCTCAAGCACAACCTGAAACTGTTTTGCGTACGACTCAAGTGCGTGTAGTGTTTCGTAAAGCAAGCTAGTGACTGCAAGCGGTTCTAGTTCCGGTTCTGCCGTACCTCCTTGCAGGCGCATCGTGAGCGTATAGCCCTCAAGAAGTTGTAGCGATGTCCGCGAAACATCAGCAACAGTTTGCCATGAGTCCCCCTGACGCTCCTTTCCACCCAACGCGGCCTCGCTAAGCATAGCGAGCTGCAAGAGCGTGTTGTTCATACCGTCAGCCAAACTCACAAAGAGCCGCTCTTGTTCACTAAAAAGCTTGGCCGATGTAGTTCGCTGCATGTGCTCCCTCTTGTCACACTAAAAAACAGGCTATTGCCTATCAGTATATCTGAGCTCGAACCAACTGGATATTGTGAAAATTATGGTGAGAAACCGGCTTTGGGCAAGATAGTGTTATTAAAATCAGCAGCAAATTGATTTGACTCTATCCATAACTTTAAGGTTTTATCACGCACTGGTAAAATTACCAAACTCCCTTGTTTTGTCGGGGCAATTTGTCCATCTATACGTACCCCCACGACGGACGAAACAGTAGGCAGTGCATAAGGTGAAACCGTCACTTTACCCTGTTTTTGCAGGTTTTTGTACGGTGCGACAGACTGACTATACGCTGTTGCTACCACCTGGACTCGAAGTGCAAAAACCGACTTTTGATCAGATATCGAAGGCACAACGTCAGGATTAAAATAAGCATCAAGAGGCTGACCTGATCCTGTCACCACATACGCGCTCCAGGTTCTCGGATACTGCAATGTCACACTCCCATATGCCTCCGGTCCAGTATACGTCTTGAGTGGATTTTTAGCGGCCTCAGCATATTCCTTTGCATCTTGTGCTCGAACTGCTTTTGAATTATCCTGAACGGCCGCCTTTATTTTGCTATCGACATTGTTTTTGTAGTCCTGTCGCCCCATAAACGCCCAGACACCAAAGCCAACAGCAGCCAGCAACAACACTACCAGCATAACTACAGTTACAACCATTGCAACCGAACCCCGTTCTTCACCCGCATACTTCATACTGCTCATGGTAACGCACAACCCCTCATTTACGCAAGCACTCTAGACTCCTCCCCTGACTACCGATACATATATAGGTAAACGCCAGCCTTTTCAGTGGTGATAGTTTTGTTTGGGATTTTAAAGGCAACGGATGCAATTGGTTTACGATACCGCTTCATGTGTTCATCAAGTTTTGGCATATAGCGATCGAGGAGAAATACAAATACTGCGTCCGCCTTTGGCCATGGCACCTGCCAAAAATTACCCCATATCACTTTCACTTTTTTACGGTATTTTCGTGTGCGCCATAGAGACACCAACACAAGTACAGGATTGAGCTCTATGCCAATAGCCCTATAGCCCGCTCTCGCCGCTGCGAGCAAAACTTTTCCGTCGCCGCTACCCAGTTCAAGCAATGTCTGGCTAGGTTGAAGCTGTAATAGTTCAAAGGCGGTCTGTACCTGCGGTTTCAGGGTTGGTACGTACGGAGCGCCGAAAAAAATCACAAAGGCAAAAACAAGCAAAATACCAAGGAATAGGCCTACGGCAATCTCCACTATTGACCCTTCGCCAACTGTTTTTTCACTTCGCTTTCGGCATGTTTTAGGTAGTCTTCTATTTCAGCAATGAGCGTTTTGCCAGCCTCATGCAGTTTTAGGGCTTCATCAAGCGCAATGTCTTCGGCCTGCAGATGCGCCAATATGCCTTCTAGCTCTTCTGTTTTTGCCCCGTAGTCAAACTGTGCAAATGTATTGCTCATTTTTCCTCCTTATAGTTTTGTACTGATTTCACCTGGGATACTGCTTTTCCATCTGTAAACTCCACCGCAATCTCAAAGTCCGGTCGTAATTGCGCCACGCGTGTGATGAGCTGACTGCCAGCACGCACAAGCGCGTAGCCTTGTCTGAGCGGTCGTTTCGGATCATAGGCTAGAAGAAGTTTGCGCGAGTTATCAAGACGTTTTTGTGCCTGAGAAAATATGAGAGACAGTTCTTCGTCCAGCCGTTCAGCTAGCATAACAAGACCCGTGCGCCTGCGCATAATCACTTGCGCAAGTTGTTCATTGAGTCGCCGCTGGTATGCTCGCAGATGACGGAGCTCTTCTCGCCTATCCGGTACGAGTAGTTCTGCGGCGTTACTCGGCGTACTCGCTCGCTTGTCTGCGGCGAGTTCTGCCAGTGATACATCTATTTCATGACCAATGGCGACCAGCGTCGGCACGCGGCTTGCCGCCACCGCTCGCACCACCCGCTCGTCACTCCAGACGGCCAAATCTTCTGCGCTCCCACCGCCTCGCACCATGACGATGACCTCGGGTAACTGCTCTGCCTCATTTGTCACCTTCAGTGCGGCAATGATTTCACCCGCTGCCTGCTCGCCCTGTACCAGTACGTTGTAGTGCACGATGGTCATGCCACCCCAGCGAGCACGCGTAACCTTTATAAAGTCGGCGTAAGCCGCAGAGTCTCCCGCTGTGATGAGTGCAACTCTGCGCGGCGGGTACGGTAACGGCCGTTTGCGCGCTGGGTCAAACAAACCTTCTTTTTCTAGCTTCGCCGCGAGCAAATCAGCCGCCCGCTTCAAAGCACCTTCGCCCACCGGCTGCATTGTCTGTACCTGAAAACTAAAGTTATACAGCGGGTGCAGCCGCGGACTGCCTGCCACACGCACTACCATGCCGTCTTCCAGCGGTCCGGGCAGTGCGTACACAGTGGCAAAGCATTTCAGGCTCGCCGTTTCATCTTTGAGGTCAAAGTACACCCATTTGTTTTTGCTGACCCGAAAGTTACTCAGTTCACCCTGCACTTCCACGTACGGGTACGCAAATCCCAGCGTCTGGTTTAGGGAAACCACAAATTCACTAACCGTGAACGCCGGATGTGTCATGAATCTGTCTTAACCTCCACGCTCGGAGGTTCCTTTTGTCCTAAATGTTCGTGGTAAAAGTACGCGCCCGGTATGAGCTGGAATGAAATAGCCACTATACGGTACATAACCGTAACGGGCAGACTCAAACGCGATGGCACACCTGTCGCAGAAAGCGTCAAGGTCATCAGCCCTTCATACACACCCACTCCTCCAGGTAGTACACTGATGAGTCCGGCAAAGTTCGCAATCGCATACGCCAAGATGACTGAACCAATGTTTATCCATTCGCCAAACGCCACATACACCACGTATATAGTCATGACTTCCCAGAAGCTTGCAAGCATAGCAAAGAAAAACGGCCGCTTGAGTTTACGCCAGTCACGTGTCATCACCATATAGTTTTCATGGAGATCGTCGAACACGTGTCGAACACGATCTGTTTTTATAGCTTCCGTGTGCTTTGGCCGGAAAAAACGAATCAATCTGTTGAGAAGTCCTGTCATGTATGCAAAAAACCCTGATATGCGCCGCTTGCTGCTAATAATAAAGCCCATTGCCGCCGTCGCAATAACAACAACCGTCGCAATGGTACCCGCTAAAAGTAAGATAAGACTATTCATATGCCCCTGCACCGCCAGAGCAAAAACGCCAATAATGATAAGGCCCTCAAAGCTAAGGAAGTACAGCACGAGTTTAAAAAGTTGCACCGCTGAGGCCTTCGGCCCAGTAATATCTTCGCCCCGCATACGCGCGCCAAAATATGAAATACCGCTTACTCCACCGCTTGGAAATACCGTGTTGACATAGTTCAGCGCAAGAGCGCTTTTATAAAGCTCCTTGTACGAGAGTTTGTTACCTACAATGGCGAAAAGATCACGGTACAGCCTGGTCTGTGCGTCATAATTCAGTGCTTGTATAAAAGGTACGAGCAATAATGCCCATATATGCACCTTAAACAAATTTTCAAACGTCGCCTTGAACTGGTCGCGGATAGCGACAACGAGAATCAGCAGCGCCAGCACTGTCACCACATTGAGTAGTATTTTCCAGTTCCGCCGGAAGAAACTTGCGTCAGCCATACCTACAGTATAGGACTAGACTATACGCACAACAAAATCATTATTTTTGCCACTGAGCCGCTTCAACAGCAGTACAAAATCCATCAATTAACGCTGCGACACCCCATTCTGGAAATGATTTTTCAAGAGCCGCCATGCCGAACGTACACAACAACCTCTCTTGCGTCAAAGCCATACCGACGCGTATACCAGTTTTGTCTACTGGTATCTCAAGACCAAAACTCAACTCTAGAAAATCAGGAAAATATAATCCTTTTTTTGGTACAGTTTGTCCAGTTTCTCTAAATGCCCTCGCAGCGGCAGCCCATTGACTTGCAATACTAAGAGCAAGGTCTTCAGGTAGAATAACACCGCTAACCACTGTTAAATGCCCTTCTTCTGGTATCTTGTACTGCGTTGTTGATCGAACGAGCATCGCAAAATCATCAGGAGCATTATTCTGTCTGGTCATAATTAGTATACTTATATATCATTTGTAATTTTATGTCAATATGCGCTATAGTGTACCCATGGTTCAATCAGTCTGTATCTTAGGTCGTCAGCCAGCATTTGGACTCGCCGAACTCGAAAGCTTGTACAGTGCTGGAGTGGTTATACCGATTGGCTTGTATGCTGCAGGGCTCACAAAGTCTGTCGAAGAGGTTCAGTTTATGCGACTGGGTGGCAGTACGCGCCTCGCGAAGGTTTTGACAGAAATTCCTAGCACCAACTGGAAAGACGTCGAAACGTATCTTGTCAAAAACGTCCCAAAACACCTTCAGTACCTCCCTGAAGGAAAACTGAAACTCGGTCTCAGCACCTACGGGTTTAGCATTTCACCCGCAAAACTCACGGCGACTGGCCTGACGCTCAAAAAGGTTATTCGCGCCGCCGGCCGATCGGTTCGTCTCGTGCCAAACACCGAAAATGAGCTCAACACCGCCCAAGTGGTACATAACCACCTCACTGGCACGACCGGTTGGGAACTACTGCTGTTGCAAGATGGCACCAAAACCATCCTCGCCCAAACAACCCACGTACAAGATATAGACAGTTACACCTTGCGCGACCGCGGCCGACCAAAGCGCGACGCCCGTGTGGGCATGCTCCCGCCTAAGCTCGCACAGGTCATTGTGAATCTCGCAACTGGCGAGATTCAGAGTCATGAGTCAAGAGTCATGAGTCAAGGAAATCACACCGTACTAGACCCATTTTGCGGCACAGGAGTCTTGCTGCAAGAGGCTTTGCTTATGGGTTACGACGCATATGGTACTGACCTCGACCCCCGTATGATTGACTACAGCCAGCAAAATCTCACTTGGTTAACAGAGAAGTTTCCGAGACTCGAGACTCAAGACTCGCGACTCGAAGAGGGCGACGCCACGACCCATACATGGCAACCGACCCCCCAAATCGTTGCCTGCGAAACCTACTTAGGACGACCCTTTACCGAACGGCCAAGCGGTGCACTGCTTGCACAAACTATTTCCGAAGTGAACCTTATCATAAAACGCTTCCTCGAGAACCTTCAACCGCAACTGGCTGGCGGCACTCGTATGTGCCTGGCGCTACCCTGCTGGTATGATGGACGTGTACAGAAGCACTTGCCTGTACTTGAGCGTTTGGATGCAATGGGATTTGAACGAGTGACATTCACCCACGCAGCTGCTGAAGATCTCGTCTACCACCGCGAAGGCCAGATAGTCGGCCGCGAACTCGTGACATTGGTAAAAAAATAGGCTACACTATAGGCCTCATGGTGAGACTAACAGAGGTAAAAAACCTGGTTCGCCCAGCCGATTTGGTTGTAGCACTCTATATATTTGCCATTATGGCAGCCGAACTTATGGGTGCAAAAACGTTTGTCATAGGCCACCTAGGCGACTACACACTTCGCGCGAGCGTAGCAATCTTCCTTATGCCGCTACTTTTTACCCTTACGGATGTGGTGACAGAAGTAAAAGGACGAGAACGCGCCCGCAGTATGGTGCTTTCGGGTCTTTTTGTGATTGTTCTCCTGGTGTTCTACACATTACTCGCAACAGCCCTGCCCCCTTCAGCTCGCTCTGCTGGTGGTGAAGCAGCTTACGACAGCATATTTCATAACTCCATACGCATGTCTCTTGCCAGCTTGATTGCTTTTGCATCTTCGGCATTTCTGGACATTGCCATATTTGCCAAACTACGCGCCCGCATGCACAAAAAGGCGCTCTGGTTCCGCAACAACGCTTCAAACTTTATTTCACAATTTGTGGACTCGCTCGTGTTTCTGACTGCTGCATTTTATGCGTTACATGTCGGTTTTGGTGAAAATGCATCCTTTATTTTTGGTCTGCTCATCCCCTACTGGCTGCTGCGCTGCGGCATGTCACTGCTTACCACGCCCATCGTCTACGCTGGCGTCCGCTTCCTCAGCAAAGACAAGTCAAAATAGTCTTCTAAATTGTGTACTTCCTCGACAAGATATTATATTATAGCTCTAACATCACTCTTGAGGAGAAGCTTACAATGAAAGATGAAAGAATTACTTTAGAGGTAGTTGATAGACATTTTCCAGATGGTATGCCGTTAGTAGCTAGCCCCGGCCACCCTGGACCAACCGGCTCGCTTGATGAACTACTAGGCTACGTTGCCCGAGATACCGATCCGCTTACAACAGCTATAGGTTTTTTGGGTGACCTTGCGACTGCTTTGCGAACTGGGAAATCTACCCCTGCACAGGTTATCCTTCTCAGCAAAGGACTTACTGTAGGTCAAATCGCCGGGCAGTGTGGCTTGAACACAAAAGAACTCCTACCTACGCTCGAGCAATGGGAAGAAGCGGGTATTGTGAGAAGCGCTATAGCGGGAAACGCTAGCAAAATGCCAACCTTTTTCGTACCAGGGCTGTAGACATAGATATCACCATCAAATGTTGACTTTCAGGGGTAGTTGCGCGTATAATACCTCCTGACTTGAGGTTTGGAGTGCCACTCCAGCCTTATTTTTAACAAATCTAATTGCGTCACTTCTCCACTGTCAAGGTCATGTCAATGGTGGATGCAGTGCAAGACGCCGTGCAGCAGCCCGCAGCGAGCCGTACTAAAGTACGGTGAGCGGGGACTACCTGCCGGCAACGCAGCAATGCGCCGCCAGTGGTATGGCCGCGCTAAAGGAGTCTTTATGTCACATGTCAAAGCCGGTGGTACCAGTAAAAATACGCGAGACTCAGTCGGTCAGCGTTTGGGCGTCAAGCGCTTCGGCGGCCAAGTCGTCAAAAACGGCGAAGTTATCGTCCGCCAGGTAGGCGCCACCAAGCGAGCCGGCAACGGCACCACCATGAGCCGCAACTTTACTATTCACGCAGCAAAAGACGGCACCGTCAAAATGACCAGCCGCAAAGTCCGCACCTTCTCTGGTCGCTCCGTCCGCCGTACCGAAGTCACCGTAGAATAGGTTGGTCGCAACAACGCAGGGTCAGTGAGTAGACAGCACCACTAGAAGACTTTGTCGTAAGGTGAATATGAATTATCTATAATAGGCTCAAGCGGAATTACCTCCACGTCGTGGCCATAGCTTTTGAGTATAGCCTCGACATACGCAATCTTCTCATGGGGAACGGCGAGTAGCGGCAATGAATCCAACGGAATGTGCTGATCAAGTACTGCAAACTCACCTTTTACATCAGTCGCAACGCGTTCCACGACCGCACCCGTGTGCAGCTCTGGCACGTCATGCATTGTAGGGTAAAGCGTATATGCCTTAGAGCTAAAGCCCCACGCGATTGGAAAATTTTCACAAATAAGTTTAGCTTGTAAGCTCTTGGGATTTTCTTCCATATACGCGGCAGTGCGAGTATAATTTTCTGCTATTTTCGCGAGACCAGGATCTACGAAGCCTTCCGGTGCACCCGAAATATTATGCGCAATTGTACTGTACTCGTCAGCTTTTTGCATCAGGGTCTCTGCGTCGAGTGTTGGTTCATTTGGACGCGCATAATGGCAAATACTTGCGGGTCTGGCCCACGTTGCGAATCGAATAGTTGACTCCCCCTCTGCTCCCCCTGTTGTAGTCTCACCCGTACTCTGCAGAATGCCACGAGAATTGACTTCTCTGCTAGAAAGCAAGCCTTCTTGCTCTAAAATTGGCATCAGGGCGCCTGACATCGTGCCGTGGAACCCGATAACACCATACTGTACGATTTTTTCTGCTACGTCGGGGTTATCTTTCGCAATTTTAAGTAAATTACCTCGTACGTCATAGTCCATTTCCAGCATATTGCCTCCTAGCCTACACTGTGGCATGCGCTGGATGGAAAGACCTCGAAAACTACCGTCACACGCAATTTGTTCTACTGTTCTTAAGGTATCTGTGTTGCCATTCTCTGCTAGTGCAAGGGAAAAATCCAACAGCCGCTTAGCCGCTTCACTGTGAGGAATATAGTCAGTTTCAGGAAAAATCTCCCTTAGCCTCGTGAACAAACTCTGACGCTCTTCATCACTCGGCGTATCTTGTTCGTGCGTCGTAGTTTCAATCGTCATTCTATCTCCGACTGATGCAAGACCCTCTGGTGGAGCGTCGGGACATAGCGAACCCAGTGCGCCAAGAACTCTACGTAGAGCACTCGGATCTCTATCACGAACTGCGTCAGTCACGTTAGCTGGGGCAGGAGGTATCATTTCATCATGAGTATTCATTTTTTGATTTTTATTTCTAGGAAACTTTTGTCCAGTTGTTGGAAAAGAATGCTAGAAGACTTGTTTTTTATAACCAGTGTAAATTATAGCAATATATTGCCTATTTGTCAATTGAACATTTATGCCCTGCAAGGAAGCATACCCAAACTCCTAGATTTGTCTACAGCAAAGTCCATACCTTCTCTGGCCGCTCTGTCCGACGCACCGAATTAACCGTCGAATAATCGCGGAGTTTGTCCTGAACTCGATTTCATGACTCGTGACTGTGAAAAATCCAACTCATAAACCTTCTGCACCACATCGAGATTAGCGTAGAACAACTTACCACTCCATCCCTATGAAAATTCGGTCATTACTTTATATGTAATTCCTCTGTATCTACTCAAATATGTCGGGTTAGTTACTGGCTGGACTTTTTTATCGAACAACTTCCCTTTTACCAAGTCAGTTTGAATCCAAATTACTACATTTCTGTCCCAGCTGGGACAGAAATGTAGTATAGTGATGAATCATGAGGCAGCACTATGATTGGAGTCATTTAGAAAAATATAAGGGCATGAAACATCCTGCGCTCATATACGTGCTTCGCGGTCTTCTTCCACCTACCCGTGAAAATGTGCTGCTTTCATTCAAACCCGGTCTGTTTTTTGCAGAGCTATCCAAAGTGTCGGGATACAAACAAAAAACCTTAGAACAATCATTTTACCGAGCCCGCCGAAACGGCCTTATTTCCGACGATGTTATCCCTCGTCTCACCAAGTATGGTCAGCAAAAAATTCAGCCATATATAGCACAAAAGCTCGGCAAAAATGCTCGCTTGCTACTGATATATGACATTCCTGAGCACATGGAGGCCGAACGAAGAGCTCTCAAACGTCTCTTGCATAATCTTGATTTTGAGCTTGTCCAGCAAAGTGTCTGGGCAACAAACATTGATCACCGCGAAACAATCCGGCACGCAATAAAGGAGCTAGGCATAGAGGGATGCGTGCAAATCTACGAAAGCATCCGCCTCAAAACCTAGCCCCGTCCATGCTCTCTCTGCGACCTACGTATATTTACATTTTTGTCCCAGCTGGGACAGTTTTGTAGATTATTGCGAAAGACTCTTTGGGCATTGAGATTGTTATGGACTGCAAAATGACCAGCCGCAAAGTTCGCACCTTCTCTGGCCGCTCTGTCCGCCGCACCGAAGTCACCGTAGAGTAGAAGCTAGCGGCGCTTTTCACTTGCACCTACAGAATGAGTAAGACTTTGGCCCTCCCCTCATATGAATAGCTGTTTATTATAGTTGATCTACCAGGGCTTGTCTTTTTTCTGCCCGAATTTTCTTAACCGCTTCGCCAATTTTTGCACTACTAATCCCCATACCGTTAGCTCTCCTGTAAGCAGGCCAGCCCTCTTCGTGAAAATCAGTAAGACCCCTTGTTTTATCTACACCTCTCAGCCAACTATCTATCTCAGTATCCATAATATCATGCCCAAGTCTTTCAAGGGTCTCCCTTACGGGTATTTCAAAGGCCGAGACATCACTAGGAGCCTTTTGTTTACTAAAATCGGCAAATTTTTTAGCGTGCTCAGGATACTTTTCATAAGGCAAGGGCTTTAGTGCCATAAGTAACATTGCATTCCTCATCCCAATCTTTTGTGCAGTTTGGGCCAAGAAAGCAGAAAGAGAATCTTCTTTCTTTAAAGCCTCAGCCAAAACGTCCTTAGTCATAGAGACGCCTGTTGCGAGCGAAAGATCCGTAAATAGATTCTTGACGTCAATATATCCGTGCATATCACCAGATATGAATTCTGCTTTTCGTTCCTCGACATTCATACCTAGCTGAGTATGCACACCAAATGTCATCCCTTTTTGGGTGTGCCCGAACTCATGTCTAATTATTGCAAATATACGCTCAATATCATCTTGCTTGCGCTTATCTGATGGCATGGGCTCATTTGCAAAATATTTGACTAGAGCCATAGCCTGCGGAGCCCTAAGATATAAAGTAGGATGCTCTCCCTCTTTAGTTCTTACAAAAGCAGCTGGTAAAGTGCCAAATTTATCCCCAAACCTTTTTGTATACTCGTCCATATTGTCTGTAAGGGCTTTCGTCTCGATAGCATTAGCGTCGTTTATTCGACTCGCGGCTTCGATCTTTTGCCTATGTGAATCGTTTTCTTCATCTGTATGAGCTTTCCAGTCCCAGTTCCAGTCGGGGTATCCCGGATCTTGCTGCACTTGTGCAGTAAACATATCCACGCTTTCTGCTAGCGCTAGCACCTTTACGATAAATGGCGACTCAGAGGCCTCACTAAGGCCAAGTGCGCGCCTTTGACCGGCAAGAAACGCATTGTCATCCTTTACAGCAAGAATCGTTGCTACTTTATCACTCAAATCTTTATCTACTATACTTTCCACAAATGCATCAGCCTCTAGAGCGTCCGCATCTTTTTCTTCTTCTACGTAACGATCCTTGCTAACCAGATCGATTTCTGCCAAATCCTTAACTGCCGCCGATTTCTTACCTGCAAGCATACTTGCTATATCCACGAGCATTTCTCTCTCAGAAATTATTTTAGCTCTATCCGCATTTGCATCCTTTGCAAGCTCTTCGTTTCTTAACCATGAATCTGCGATACATGTAAGCATGATGGTGTTTGCGGGACGATCAAAAAAATCTTCCTCAATCTCCATATCTTTTGCCATTGAAGCTGTCAGCTCAACGACCTTAGAAGCCCGTTCTGTTATAGCGGGCGATACCTCAGTGCCTACTGTAGCAGCGAGAGAAGTTTCAACATCAAAGTTGTATTCAGTACACCGCTCAAGCCCCCTCAGAACCACACCCCTGTAATCAACCCCTGCTAATGCTTCGGGTTCGGCCGGTACTTGTGTAGCTATTTGTTCTGACATTTTTGTTTTGTTTCCTATGTTACATACTAGCATAAGTTGTATGAAAAGTCAATGTCAGGTTTTGGGATGTTTTTATTTCGTTCCATCAAACACGAACTCTGCGACTTTGGTATGCTCAAGATCGGCTGGACTGCTAAACATAAATGCCCATACGCCGAAATCATTATCTGGGTAGTCTGGAGCCAGCCTGCAAAGGTCCTGTGCATGTAGCTCCGCTATTTTCTGCATGTCGTACACTCCTAACACACCACCACTAAGAGCGTACAGTAAAGGATTCACTACTACACCGGGGTCGTCAGGCTCTGGTTGCGTTTCGGGATGTAGGCTACTTTCATTGCCAAAGAAGTATATACCCTCCTCTTCGTCTGGCATCTTCGGCGAATCGAGATTATAGCCAGAAAAAAGCACAGCACGCGGATCTATGCTTACAGACTCAAGAGAGTTGACGACAAAGTCGTGAAGATTCTTTAGATTTTCATAGCTTGGGCTTGTTCCGCTTGAGCAAATGCGCTGCTGGAGCTCTTCTGGAACTGGTACTCGCACTATGCTTGTTGTGAGTAAATCTTCTGACATGTTATGCCTATAAAAGATAGCCCTTACAGAACTATCGAGATCCGGCTTGCGCTTCTGGAGCTTGTGGTATCAGCCCACGACTCTTTTGATATGCTGCCTGTAAAGCATCCAATGCAGCCTGAGCCTCTTCAACTGTCCTGCCCTTTGGCAGTTGCCGACGAAAAGCCTCTGGGGTAATCGCCCCACCCGCAGGGGCTACTGCTTGTATTTTATCTACCAATAGATCCGGTTTTTGATTTTTGTATACCATGCATACATAATAGCACAATTTTTTTAAAAGTCAATTTTTAGACAATAGTTACTATACGCCCAAGTGGTATTTGATGCGGTCTACGACGTCGCTCATGACAACTTGGCTTTTTACCATGTAGTCGTCAACACCGAGGCCTTGGGCACGCTGTTTGTCGCTTTCCTGGCTGAGCGCCGTGAGCATCACAATCTTGAGGTTAGCTGTTTCAGGCGTGTTGCGCAGTATGTCGAGTACGTCGAAACCGCTGATTTTTGGCATCATCGCGTCTAAGACGATGAGGTTTGGTTTATACTCTTTGGCGGCAGCTAGCGCTTCTTCGCCATTTGCGACACGTCGAACATCAAAACCTTCGGCTTGCAGGCGCATAAGGTATGTGTTTGCGAGTGCGTCGTCATCTTCTACGAGCAATATTTTTTTGAGATTTTGTACAGTTGTTTCATCCATATACGCTTATGGTACTTCGCGGCGCAACATCAGTCAAGGGTTGTGTCATTTCTTGAGTGCTGCAATAAAGCCCTGGAACATCGGATGCGGATGGTTTGGACGGCTTTTGAACTCTGGGTGATACTGGCTGGCCATGAGGAACGGATGATCCATGCCTTCTATAACTTCCACTAGGCCGTTGTCTGGGTTCATACCACTTGCGCGAATTCCCCAGTTTTCGTACTCGTCCACGTATTTGCTCGTCGCTTCGTAACGGTGCCTATGCCGCTCCACAATATCTTGCGTGCCATACAGTTTTGCCGCCAGGCTGTCTGCTGCAAAATGACAGGCATAGTCGCCTAGTCGCATAGTGCCACCGGTGTTTTCTTTGCCCTTCTGGCCCTCCATGGTGTCTATAACGGGAGCCGATGTATTTGGGTTCACCTCAGTGGTATTGGCGTCTTCATAGCCATGTAGGCGCGCTGCAGCTATCACCATCATGTGCAGTCCATAGCATAAACCCAAGTACGGCAATTTGTGTGTTAGTGCATACTGTGCGGCACGAATCTTGCCTTCTACACCACGCGTGCCAAACCCGCCAGGCACCACAATGCCGTCCACCGCCTGAAGCTCTGCCGCCAGCTCGTCTTCTGTGGCATTTTCAAGTTTTGGTGCATCTATCCAGCTTATATCTACTGAAACGTCATTGGCCCACGCGGCTGCCCGAATGGCCTCAAACACCGACATGTAGGTGTCGCTGTTGTCTAGGTACTTTGCTACCACGCCCACTTTTACCGTTTTGCTCGGCTTAGAAAGTGCCTTTTCTACCACCGCACGCCAGTCTCGCAAGTCTGGTTTCGTCACATCAAAGGCAAGCTGTTTGCAGATAACATCTGCAATGCCCGTATCTTCGAGGGTAAGCGGAACTTGATAGATAGTCTCAGCATTTGGCAAAAGTGCGATTGCCTCTGGTTGCACGCCAGTAAAGAGGCTCAGCTTGTCCTTTACATTTTCCGGAGCTTGTGACTCGCTGCGACACACAAGTATGTCTGGTGCTATGCCAAGCCCGCGCAGATCGCGCACCGAATTTTGCGCCGGCTTGCTCTTAAACTCATGGCTCGCACCCAAGTACGGCATGTATACCACGTGCACAAACAGGCAGTTACTACGACCTACTCGCATGCCTAGTTCGCGTATAGCCTCCACAAATGACAAGCTTTCATAGTCGCCCACTGTACCGCCTATTTCTACAATGTGTACGTCAAACCCTTCAGAAGCCTTGAGGATGTGCTCCTGAATGGCACGAGTGACGTGCGGAATAATCTGTACAGTGTTACCTTCGTACTTGCCATTACGCTCAGCTTCTATAACGCCCAGCAGCACCCGGCCGCTCATGAGCGAACTTTCCCGCGTGAGTTCCTGGTCAAGAAAGCGTTCGTAATGACCGAGGTCAAGGTCTGTTTCTGCACCGTCTTTCGTCACAAAACATTCACCATGCTCACGAGGGTTTAGCATGCCAGCATCAACGTTCAGATACGGGTCGCACTTTTGGAGGTTAACAGAAAGGCCGCGGGCCTTGAGCAAGTTGCCGATGGAGGCAGCCGTAATGCCCTTCCCGAGCCCCGAAAGCACACCACCTGTTACAAACACAAACTTCGTTTGCTTCTCACTCACGCGCCGTAACCTCCCCGTTTATCCCACTTATGATACGCTTGATTCACTGAAGACGCAACCACTTGTAGACTACTGTTTTGCAAGCCATTCTTCGGCGGCTTTGAGTTGAACATCGTTTTTGTTTTTTATGTCTTCGTCGGTCGGCTTCACTTCTTGGTCAGGCGTAATGCCCTTTTTGTCGATGTTTGTGCCTTTTGGCGAATACCACTTCGCTGTCGTTACCTTGAGCGAGCTTCCGTCGCCAAATGGGAAGAGCTGCTGCACAACACCTTTGCCATAGCTCTTTTCACCCATCAGGCGTGCTCCTGCTTGATCCCGAAGCGCCAGCGCAACAATCTCTGAGGCCGAAGCTGAACCGTTATTTATAAGTACAACTGTTTTCATTCTACGTAGCGGGGAATCGCTACCCGACACTTTATCGCTCGCATACGTTACTTTCCCGCGGCGCTGCTCGACCACAACTTCACCGTTCTGGAGCCATAGTCCGCTGAGACCAACTGCCGAGTTGACTTCACCGCCAGGGTTATCGCGCAGGTCCAATATAACTTTTTCTACGCCACTTTCACGGAAAGACTGAGCCGCCTTCAACGCAAGCTCATCAGTGTCATCGCTAAACTGGCTGACCTGCATGTAGCCAACGTTACCCTCTACTATCTTCGATTCTACTGAAGGAACGTGAATAAGATCGCGTGTAATAGTAAACTCAAGCTGCTCCTTTTTGTCACGAACAATAGTAAGTTTTACCTCTGTCCCTTTTGGGCCGCGGATTTTCAAAACGGCCTCTGTCGCAGTCATGCCATAGGTTGTCTTGTCATCAACTGCGATAATGATATCTTTTGCGCGCAAACCAGCCGCTTCAGCCGGCGAACCGCTCAGCGGCGCTACAACGACAACATTCTTATCGTCATCAAGCTCCAACTTTGCACCAACACCTGTGATAGTACCCTGTAAGTCATTTTGAAATTCGTTGGCTTCCTTAGCTGAAAAAAACTCAGTGTATGGGTCATTTGCGCTTTTCGCGAGCCCATGTTTGAGCCCTTCAACTACCTGTTCTTCTGATAATTTACCGTTGTAATTATCTTTTAGCGCCTGATAAACTTCGTCCAACTGAGAGTAGTCGAGCTTTGCTGGTAGCTTTGCCGTCGAAGCGTAGGGTTTATGCTGGAACAGCGCCGTGTTGCGCCCGGCCCAGACTCCACCCGAAAACAGTGCAAGCCCAACCCACACAAGAGCAATATAGGCCCATCCACCTCCAGGCAATGTTCTCTTTTTCCCTTTTTCGTTCTGCATGTGGTTACTAGTATAGCGAAAATATGGTCAGGCCAAAAGCACCATTATGACTTTTTTCGTGCACACGATTTTGCTTTCGCGTTTACGGCTTCGCCGCTACAATAGACGCATGAACGACTATCACATTCGAACTTGTTCGGCCAAGGACTACGCAGCCCTTTGCAGCACCCTTTCCTCTGCACAGTCGGAACCGATGCCTTTTTTGCAGGCACCGTTTTACGGCGCCCTCCAAGAAGCCAGCGGAAAAACGGTTGTGTATTTTACCATCGAACGAAATGATACGACTGTTGGCTGCGGCCTTGGCGTCGTATATATCACTTCGGGTGGACTAAAATTTTTGTACTGCCCCTATGGCCCTACGGTCGACATTTGGGATGATGCCCTCGTAGCATCGCTGGAAACCTTTTTTCGGCCAATTGCGCAAAAGTATGACTGTACGTTTGTGCGTCTTGACGCAAATGAAGCGGAGTCTATCTCTGTCAAAAAGCCCATCTCAGATAAACTAGCCCGCACCGCGAGCCTGCAACCACGAGCCGAGTGGGTGCTCGACATTTCGCTGCCAGAAGAAGAACTGTGGATGGGTTTTCATAAACATGCCCGCTACAATGTGCGGCTCGCTGAACGCGCTGAAGCCGTCGTGACTGTGTATAAACCAAGCGAAGCGCCACTTGAAACCTTTTACTCCCTTATGCAAACCACCGGCAACCGTGATAGTTTTGGCATTTTCGATAAATCGTACTACGCTTCGTACCTCAAAACGCTTTCTGACAACGAAGGCTTTATGGTGATTGCTACCATAGGTGGCAAGCCTGCTGCTGCCGGACTGTTTGTGTACTATGACAAGCAAGCCCATTACGTTTTTGCTGGCTCGAGCGATGATTTCCGCAAAATAGCACCACCCTACATCGTCATCTGGACGGCAATGGAAGAGGCAAAGAAACGCGGCTGTACGCTCTTCAATTTTGGGGGTGTGACCGACGAGGTGAAAGGTCAAGATTTAGGCGGCGTGACCAGCTTCAAAAAGCGCTTTGGCGGCTACCGCGTTGAGCACGAAAACCCCATAGATTTTGTGTATAAGCCGCTGAAATATGCCCTGTTCAAGGTATATAAAACTATGCGCTAGCACAGTATCTGTTTTTGAGAGACGCTTGTTTTCAGCCAACTTGTTACATTTGGTCAAAGTAAATGTAGGTGAGGTTTGAGGCCATGCTAGCACTCACAAGCATTTCGCTGTAGTTGCCCCTAAAATCATAGTTAAACTGGCTAATCCATACCGAACCATCTTCATTGACACGCTCCACCCACATGACATGTCCGTAGTAGCCCACGTTCCACACTGCCACAGAACCAACCTTTGGCGTCGAGCCAGTCGGTATACCGGCGCGAGCGGCATTACCCGGCCATTGGTTTGCATTGCCTACGCCGCCCCAATACGGCATATAGCCATAGGTACTGTAAACTTTCCAGGAGGTATAACTCACGCATTCGCGGTTATACATACCCCAGTTGTCTATGGTGTTATCGAGAGGATAGTTTGTTCCCCAGTTACCACCCCATGGACTTGGTGTGCTGGCCGGGTATCCACCGCGTCCAGGGTCACCCGCAACAACGCCACTCGCCGTACCGCCGCTCAATTTACGGTTTGCCGCTGCCTGTGCCGCCCGCAGTTCAGCGACCTTGCTGTTGTTTGCTTTTATGAGTGCGTCGTACTCAGCCTGTTTTTCTTCGTTCATGTTGAGTAATTCCCACTGCTTCGCACGGTCAGCGCTGAGCTGACTCTGTTGAATTTGCATATCACGAATCAACTGCTCAACTTTCGCCTTCTGCTCCTGCAGTTGTTTTTCCAGCTCAGCAATTTTCTTGAGTGTATCTTGAAGCTTTGCTTGGACGCGAGAGCGATATTCCTGTTTATCAACAAACTCGCTCAAGTCATTGCTACTCATAAGTGTTTCAATAGTCGAAGGGGTGCCATCGACATACATGGCTTTTACGTCTTCGGCCAAGATGCCTCTCTGGCGTTCAATTTCTGCCTGCGCAGCAGCAATCTGGCGCTGCAGTTCGGCTTGTAAGTCCATATTGGCATTGATTGAAGCCTGTAAGCCGTCAATCTGCTGCTGAAGCTTAGTAATCACATCTGCGTAGCTAGCGGCTTGCGATTCAAGCTCGCTTAAGGCTGACTGGTTTGCAGCATTTTGAGCTTGCAGCGCATCAATCTGTTCTTGAAACGTCTGCGCCGCAACTATCTGCCGTAAGGACGGCAAAAGCACACCCGCCACAAGCACGAGTCCACACATAAGGAGCAAACCAGCGCGAAGCGGAGATGCGAAATAGCGCGAAAGAAAATGAGAGACGTTTTTTTGCATGCGTTTGTGTCTTTTAGAGAACACTCGCATAGTACCACAGTTACGCAATATGTTTCAACCCTCCTGCTTATAGTTATCTCTGTAAATATGTTGTAATTACAACCTATTTAGAGACTTGTCTCTTTTGAGCGCAAAAAAGTTCCGAGATAATCTCGAAACGGAGCATGTGTTGGTTGTTTCTATTTCTTTGGCGTTTTGAATTTCAAATACCGCTGCGTGGCTATGACTGAAGAAGCGGCACCTATTAGTATACCAAGCGTAAGCTGCATGAGCAACAAACGCCAGTAGTAAGTTTGGAAAAATTGCTGGCTGTAGGTGATGTCGAGCAAACCAAAGCTCGTCGCCTGCAATGAACTCGACGCTGTTATAAAAAGTGCGTTGATAAGCAAAATAGACACGACTGCCGAAACTACCCCGTAGATAATAGTCTCAACCACAAATGGCCCCCGTATGTACCCTGTACTTGCGCCAAGTAAACGCATGATTTGGAGCTCGTCACGCCGGTTGAATATCGCCATTTGGATGGTGTTAAAAATGATAAGCACCGATATGAGCGCAAACACGGCTACCGCCACAATCCCAGCCTGCCGCAAAATATTGGTTGCGTGAGTAATTTTATCGATTGTTTGCTTGCGATCGTTATTATCGGACACCGGATCGGATTGAAGCTTCTGCCACTGAGGCTTTGTGACAAAAGATCGAATTTCGGCCATGTGATTGAGGTCTTTTGGCTTAATTTTGATAGTTGCCGGCAACGGGTTATCTGTTTCGCTCACAGCTTGGAGCAATTTATCATTACGCGCGTTCTGGGCAATGAAAGTGCGCAGCGCCGCCGCCTTGTCTAAATACGTCACCGTCCCAACATTTGGCTGACTACGAATAGCGTCGACAAATTCCTTCGCTTGAGATGCCGTCACTTCGTCTTTGAGGTATACCGATACGTCTATTTTTTCAGTTATTTGCTGAACGGTATTCGTAAATGTCGCGTTTACAATGATTGAAAACAAAATAATCGTCAGGGTAATAATCATAGTCGCCATAGCCGCGATAGCCAGCCAAGCATTACGCACAAAATAGAGCATGCCCGTGCGAATAATACGCCCGAAAGTCGTCCGACGCCGTCCCATCAGCGAGCACCTCGCTGCTGCTTGAACTCTGGTTTTTCGCTGTAGCTCGCATTTGCACGATCACTAACAACTTGGCCGTTTTTGATGGTAATGACTCGGCGCTTCAGCTTGTTCACAATCTCTTGGTTGTGCGTCGTGAGGAGCACGGTTGTGCCATAACGATTGATTTTCTCCAGAACAGCAATAACATCCCAGGCATGTTTGGGGTCAAGGTTACCTGTCGGCTCGTCGGCTATGAGAATCTTTGGCTGGCGCACAATTGCCCGAGCAATGGCCACGCGCTGCCGCTCACCACCACTGAGTTCTACTGGCATACGCTTTGCTTTGTCTTTTAGATTCACAATGTCGAGCACGCGTGGTACCGTGTTATTTATCTCCTTGGTACTCACGCCTACAATCTCGAGTGCAAACGCCACGTTCTCAAACACCGTGCGGTTTGGCAACAGCTTAAAGTCCTGAAACACCACACCTATTTTGCGCCGCAGGAGCGGGATGTCCTTGTCGGGGAGTTTGTCGTAGTCTATGCCGCCCACGATTATTTTGCCGCTTGTTGGGCGTTCTTCGCGCGTGAGAAGTTTGAGAAGCGTCGACTTCCCCGCTCCACTCTGGCCAATGACAATCACAAACTCTTTGGGCTCTACGTGCAGAGAAATACGATCTAAGGCAGTCCCAAGGTTTTTACCATATTCTTTCGTTACCCTATCCAACAAAATCATCGCTACTAGTATATCATGCTTACGCTCAGGTTTTCGGGGAGACCTTATTCAGGTATATCCGCAAGGACACGGGCAGGCGCGGCATCAATCTGAAGAGCTATTGGGAATACGTAGACAATACATGATTTTTCCAGCAGCCTATCAAGATTTGTTAGATTTTCGATAATCAGTACATCGGCACTGAGTAGTTGACGATGCACTGGATAATCTTCAAGTCCATCCGGGCTACATGTATCAGTTCCCACCATATTCACCTTTTTGCTTATGAGGTACTCTGCGACGGCAGATGTCAGTGTCGGATAACTATCAAAGTAAGCCGCTTCGTGATACTTTTCACTAAAGCCAAAATAGAGCAACACGATATCGCCTTTTCTCACATCTGCGTTATACAACGAATCAAACCCATCACGCACGTCGACACACACGCCTCTGGCAATAAACCGTTCCGGCGCAATTTCATTCAGCCCAACACCGCCCGCAAGCATATGCATCGGTGCATCTATGTGTGTCCCTACATGCGTTCCCATCGTCACCACATGGTCGCAATACTTATCTTTCTCAAGCACGCCCACACGTTGAATTTTCACTGTCGGATCGCCTGGATATACCGGTGTCCTCTCTGTAATTGGCTGAGACAAATCAACAATCATTTGCCTAATTCTCGCCTAACGTGTGGTTTAAATAGGCGTTGATGAAGGGGTTGAGGTCGCCGTCTAGGACTCTGTCTGGATCGGAACTAGTGTGGTCGGTGCGGAGATCTTTGACTTGTTTGTAGGGGTGGAGGACGTAGGAGCGGATTTGGTTGCCCCACGCAGCTTGTTCGTTCGGGCCTTTTAGCTCGCTTACCTTTTCCGCGTGCTGCTCCATTTGCAGCTGTGCCAGTCGAGAACGCAAGATGGTCATGGCTGTTTCACGGTTTTGCAACTGCGAGCGTTCGTTTTGTATGGCCACCACAATGCCCGTCGGCAGATGTGTCACACGTACCGCAGAGTCAGTAGTATTCACACTCTGACCGCCGTGGCCGCCACTGCGGTAGACGTCTATTTTCAGGTCTTTTTCATCTATTTCTACGTCTTCTGGGGCATCGATTTTGGGCATCACTTCCACCTTCGCAAAACTGGTTTCCCTGCTCTCTGCATTGAACGGGCTCAGTCGTACAAGGCGGTGTACGCCGTGCTCACCTTTCAACTTTCCGTAGGCAAATACCCCTGTTATTTCAAGCGTAGCGCTCTTAAAACCGCCCTCGTCAGCAGGCGCTTCTTCCAGCAGTGAAACTGAACAATCATTTTGTTCAGCCCAGCGAGTGTACATGCGCAGCAACATGCCCGTCCAGTCCTGCGCGTCTGCCCCGCCTGCTCCAGCATGTAGGCTCATGATGACATCATGGTCGTCGTACAACCCAGAAAATTTCAACTCTTCCTTTAGTTCGGCAAATGTTTCTTCCGCAGTTTTTACCTGGGATGCTACTTCCACCTCTATACTTTTATCCCCGAGTGCCAGGAGCTCGACTGCGTCATCCACCGACTGCTTAAGGCTAACCCACGGCTGCAAGCGCTTTTCTAGGCTCGCCTGCTCTTTCACGACCTTTTGTGCAGCCTCAGTGTCATTCCAAAAATCCGGTGCTAAAACGAGTTGATCTACGGCGTTCTTTCGCTCAAGTAATTTTGCAAAACCTATGCGCTCAAGTGCGTCTGCAACAGCCACTTGTAACTCACTCGTCTGTCTCTGTAACTCGTCCACTTACATTCCCTGCTGTTGCCACAAAACGGCAATCTGTTGGTTCAACTCATCGGCCAACTTCGGCGTCACGCTACCGTACACACCCAAACCGCCGACTCCATCGGCAAACATTGCCCTTGTTGCATCGATAATATCTTGTTTTGTGACTGCCTGAATCCGTTCTGGAACCGCATAGTAATCATCTATATACTCGTCAAAGAAATAGCGCCCCGTGTAACCCCCAGCTGTACTCGCTACTGTTTGCGCGCTGCGCTGATAGCGGCCAATGGAATACGCCTGAGCCGCGGTTATATCTGCTTCTGCCAGCTCGCCACGGAAAAGATTGCCGAGCTGCTCGATAATGATATCGAAAAGTGCCGGCGCATTTGCCACCGAAACTTGGCTACCAAACCACAGGTTACTGCTCAATTTTATCTGCTGAAATCCACTGTTCATGCCGTACACCAAACCACGTTCGCGTGCGGTACCCAATATTTTCGAGTACAGTGTTTCTGTCAGCAGTGCGTTGACGAGACTCAGCGCATCGAGCTCCCGCTCTTCAAGCCGTCGCCCAAGAAACGTATCAATATAGAAATACACCGTATCGACCGTTTCATTCGGTATACATACGGGCTTTTTGAGCGGCCGAACAGCCTCGTCCGGCATGATGAAACGCTCGCCGCGCGGCAACTGGATATCCTCGAACATATCGACAAGCTTTGTTTTACGCACAGGTGTAATGTTCCCCGCCACGACAAAACGCATGTTGTCTGTTGTATGGGTGCGCCGATAGTGCTCGCGCACATCGTCAAGCGTAACGTTATCCATCAGCACCAGTCGTTCTCTGTCTGTTTCCGAAACTAAGCCGTAAGCTTTACGGCTCGAAGCACCCAGCTGACGATAATGGTTATTTGCCCGTGCGGCCAGTTCCTCACGCACATTGCCAAACTCAGCGTCAAACTCTTCCTGTAGAAAGAGCGGCTTATCTATAGCTGTACGCAACAGCCGCGTGACGCGTTCCCACTCAAAATCAGCGCACTCCAACTCGTACACAATGTCATACACGTCAGTACTGGCGTTACTATATGCGCCGTTTTTCTCTACTTCTGCTTGAAAATCTCGCGCCCGCGGGAACTCATCATTCGCTCCCAGCAAGATGTGTTCCATGAGGTGTGGTGTTTCCCACTTCTGTCTGTCTACAAGATATTCGCCAGCACGAAAGTTGATATACACATTCATAACAGATGCGTCAGGCACATGTATCAGGAGACCCTTAGCACCGTTTTTCAGCGTGATTTCTTCGACAGTATGCTTCATAATTTGGGCGTCGGACTTAGGATGTCGGGCTTAGGTGCGTAGAACAACGCCCTACTCCCCACGGCCTACGCCCTATTTCCTTTTTCTGGCTTTGGCCTTCCGTTGACGTTCGCGCTTGTTTGCCTTTGCGCGTTCTTTCGCGGTAGATTTCACCCGGGGTGCTTTTTTCTCCCCTGTAAAGTCCTCCTCATCAAACTGCGCGGCATCATTCAAAATGTCTCCGGCGTTACTGATAGAGCCGCGTGCTGCACGCGTTAGCTCGGTTTCAACAGGCTGATCGAGCTCGCTCATGTCGACTGGTTCGGCGTGGAAAATAGCTCGAACTACTTCGTGACGAAGATTGTGCTGCATATCTTCAAAGATAATCTGGCCGCGGCGGCGATATTCAACGAGTGGATCGCGCTGACCAACACTCATCCAGCCAATACCCTCACGCAAATGATCCATGTTCTCAAGATGCTGCATCCAAAGATTATCGAGAATCTGCAGGTACACATCTCGTTCAACCTTGCGCATAATCTCAGGAGTAAATGCCTGTTCACGTCCTTTGTACAACTCCTTGGCCTCTTGGAGCAAAACTGGCTTCACCGTGTCAACTGACGTATCGAAGACTCGGTCGAGCGCAGGCTCATCGAGAGGAAGCAGCTCTTTTACCATTGGCTCAAAATCCTCTGTCGCGCGCTGCGGAGAGTCCGCCAGAAGCTTCATTTCCTCGTCTATATAGGCTTTTACGCGCTTACTAATATCTTCTGCCTTGAGGATTTCCTTGCGCATTGCATAGGTTGCCTTGCGGTGGCGGTTCATGACGTCATCGTACTGGACAACGTTTTTACGCTGGTCAAAATGAAAACCTTCCACCTTTTTCTGAGCAGCCTCGAGACTGCGGGAAATCATCCTGTTTTCAATAGGCACATCTTCATCAACCTTCAAACGATCCATGACTTTACTTATTCGGTCGCCGCCAAATATACGCATCAAATCATCTTCAGTACTCACGTAAAATTGCGTTTCACCCGGATCGCCCTGACGACCAGAACGACCGCGTAACTGATTGTCGATGCGTCGAGACTCGTGCCGCTCACTGCCAAGCACAAACAACCCGCCAAGCTCCTTCACCCCTTCTCCAAGTACAATGTCAGTACCCCGTCCAGCGATATTCGTTGCGAGCGTCACCGCACCACGTTCACCTGCCCGCGCCACAATTTTCGCTTCGCGTTCATTGTTCTTTGCGTTCAGAACCTCGTGAGGCACTCCGGCTTTTGTGAGTAAACCGCCAAGCTTCTCATTTTTCTCAATAGAAGCAGTACCGATGAGAACCGGCTGCCCTTTTTTGTGCAGCTCCTTCACTTGGTCGACAATGGCCTTGAACTTCGCCTTCTCATTACGATAAATCCGGTCAGGGCGGTCATCTCGTACCA
The DNA here is from genome assembly GCA_964387505.1 of uncultured Candidatus Saccharibacteria bacterium. Lineage (GTDB taxonomy): Bacteria > Patescibacteriota > Saccharimonadia > Saccharimonadales > UBA4665 > JAGXIT01. The sequence goes on along the minus strand of CAYLWF010000026.1, from coordinate 30,940 downwards.
CAGGTCGGTTCGATGGAATCTCCACGACATCAAGTTTATATATCTGGTGAAATTCTTCGCTCTCTGTCATAGCCGTTCCCGTCATGCCGGCCAGCTTATCATAGAGACGGAAGTAGTTCTGGAACGAAATAGTCGCGAGTGTCATAGATTCTTCCTGAACCTCAACGCCTTCTTTTGCTTCAATAGCCTGATGCAATCCTTCGTTGTAGCGGCGACCAGCCAAAAGCCGGCCGGTAAACTCGTCGACAATAACTATTTCACCTTCGTTCGTGACAACATAGTCCTTGTCGCGATGAAACAGTGTTTGAGCTCGTAGTGCTTGCTCAAGGTGGTAAAGTGTGCGGATATTCTCAGTTCCGTACAGGTTTTCTATACCGAGAATCTTTTCGAGCTTATCGACGCCCTCATCCGTGAGAACGACCGTTTTACGCTTTTCGTCAACTTCGTAGTGTTTTGACACAAGCTGGCGCACGGTTTTTGCAAACTGTGCATAGGCGTTGCCCGGTGTCACACTCGGCGCACTGATGATCAGCGGCGTTCGAGCTTCATCTATCAAAATGGAGTCAACTTCGTCGACAATGGCATAGTTTAGGTCGCGCTGCCGGAGCTGATCGGTTTCACGCACCATGTTGTCCCGAAGGTAATCGAAGCCAAATTCATTGTTGGTACCGTAGGTGATATCCGCCGCATATGCCTCCTGGCGACTGCATGGTTTTAGATGGCGGAAGCGCTCGTCCTCGTGATCTTCGTTTGTATATGTTGGGTCATATATATACGAATGATCGGCCATAATAACTGCCGTGGAAAGTCCTAGGAAGTGGTAGACCTGGCTCATCCAGCCAGCGTCACGCTGCGCAAGGTAATCATTTACGGTAACGAGGTGGGCTCCCTTGCCTTCAAGTGCATTCAGGTACATTGGCGCTGTTGCAACCAGTGTTTTACCTTCACCGGTTTTCATTTCGCTCACGTTACCTTCGTGTAGCACCATACCACCAATGAGCTGGACATCGTAGTGCCGCTGACCGAGTGTGCGGGTCGCTGCTTCGCGAACAAGCGCAAATGCGTCTGGAAGAATGCCGTCAAGCGACTCTTTTTTGAGCCGAGCACGTAGCTTGTCTGTTTGCTCGCGCAGCTGTTTGTCGGTCATTGTTTCGTACTTTGGGGCTAGCTCATTGATAATTTTCACGCGCTTCCGCAGCCGCTTGATTGTTTTTGCCTGCGGGTCACCCAAAATACGTTTTAGTACTCTGTTCATACTGCTTATTACACCTCCGTTGCGTCAGTAGATTTCGTCAACACCCATTGTACCCTGTTTGGCCATTCAAGAAAAGATAAACACACAATAAACAATTTGAAGTGAAATCAAAATGATGATTTCAGCCGCACTTTTCCCATTACACGTCAGTCTTGCGGCGCTTCAAGCGTCGCACTAAACGGTGCCGCAACCCATACGTACTATGCTTCCCTTTGTATTCGGCAAGCTGCCTTCGCATTTCTACCGTCGCAATATCAAGTGCGGCATACATGTGCCCAGTTGTTTCGCGGACCGCAAGCGTCTCCTCTGGCAGCTGAAGTGCAAGAGTGCAGGTTTTGTCTTGGCCCTTTCGAGCTTCTTTGAAGTGAACCGCAAGAACCGCAGCTTCGCGTGCTTTACGTGGAATGTACTTCTGAATGTCTTTCACCTTTCCCGCGGTGTACTTTTGCAATTTTGGGGTCAGGTCAAAGCCTTCCGCGTTGACGGTATGAATCATATTTCTCCTTTTGGTTATAGTTCAGTTCTGTTTCCCATGTAGGGCTGTAATACTTTCGGTATTTCCAGTGTACCACGTTCTGTTTGGTAGTGCTCCATGACTGCCACGAGCGAACGAGCAAGCGACACAGCCGTTCCATTCAGCGTGTGCAACACCTCAACTTTGCCGTCTTTGCGGCGAACACGTATGTTGAGGTTCCGTGCCTGAAAGTCGGTGCAATTACTACAACTTGTCAGCTCGCGGTATTTTTCGTCAACCGGAGACCAATATTCCACATCGTACTTCTTCGCCGCCGGCGCACCCAGGTCGCCTGCAGCAATATTCACCACGTGATACGGCACACCCAGCGCCTGCCACAGCTCTTCCTCAGTCTGCAAAATGAACTCATGCAGCTCACGACTCTGCTCTGGTGTGCAGAAAATGTACATTTCGAGCTTATTAAACTGGTGCACGCGGAACAGTCCGCGTGTGTGCTTGCCGTACGTCCCGGCTTCCTTACGATAGCACGGGCTATAGCCAACGTATTTCAGGGGCAGCTTGTCTTCGTCAATGATTTCGTCTGCATGATAGCCAGTCAGGGGTGCTTCAGCAGTGCCGATGAGTGCCAGGTCTTCGCCTTCAACAAAATATTCATTGCCACTTTCGTCACCGCGCGGTGCAAAACCTGCACCAGCCGCCACGCGCGAGCTGACCATGTGCGGTACTGTCAGGTAGGTAAAGTTTTTCTTCAGAACAAAGTCAAGCGCAAACTGCGTGATGGCGTTTTCCAGCAGCGCTAGGTCGCCCTTGAGATAGTAGAACTTTGCACCAGCTACTTTTGCACCGCGCTCAAAATCTACCCAGTCACGCGCTGTTGCAAAGTCCAGGTGATCTTTCGCGCCTTTGTTCTGGTCGCCCCATTTCTTTATCTCGACACTGTCTTCCTCACCGCCCAGCGGGACGTCATCAAACGTTGGGTTTGGTACCGTTTGCATCTGGGATTGCCATTTTTCCTCTGTAGCTTTCAGCTCATTTTCAAGACTGGCAATTTCTTCCTTCAGTTTTTTACCCTGCTCGACTTGCTCCGGCGTAGGCTTTTGGCCTTTCATGGAGTCAGTCAGAGCGTTGCGCTGCGCCCGCAGCTCTTCTACAGCCGTCAACTGCGCCCGACGCTGTTCGTCGGCAACAAGCAGCGCCTGCACGTCGACGTTTTTATACCCCTTCTCTTCACTCTTGCGCTGAACGAGTTCAGCATTCTCCCGAATAAATTGTATGTCTAGCATAAAAACAGTATACAGAGTTACGGGTTAAGAGTTAAGGGGTTTGATCTACCAAAACAAACGGCGAAGACTCATCGATCCGACGTATCTCGGCATTGCCGATGTACTTGATAGCAGGACGGTACTTACCATACATATAGTAGCTGTTGAGACCAACAAGAGGATCGCCGTGGCTGACAATCAGAATAATCTTTCCCCGATGAACTTTTTCGATATCAAGTACCACTGACCACATTCGCGCAGTCATTTGGTCGAGAGATTCGGCGCCGAACGGACAGAAATCTGGGGCCGGATCATGACCCCACACTTGATAGTAACGCTCGATAGAAGCCCCGTCTAAGTCACCCAACTTCCTCTCGCGCAATCGAATATCGGTCGTAATATCAACACCATACCGCTCGGCAACTGCTTGGGCAGTCTGTAGGGTTCTCATAAAATCTGAGCTATAGATGATTGGAGCATCGGAGATACATTGAGAGAATTGCTGCGCTGCTGTCTGCACCTGCCTGCGTCCAAATTCAGTCAGACCGTACCCATGCAAGGATCCCTTTGGCGAGCTTGCGACTATCTCAAGATCGTTTGACTCGCTACGTCCGTGACGCATAAGATAATATGTATTTTTCAACTCTTGGCTCACAGCAACTACTCCTTTTTATTAGAGAGGGCTCGAAGTGTTAGTTCCGTGCGGGCGCGGGCGTATGTGCAGTGTTCGCAGGGACCGCCCATGGCGGCCGTGCCCACGGGTGGCATTTCCTCGCTGTCCATGGCCGCTTTCATGTCCAGCAGCGTTTGCTCTACCCAGTCGCTTGAACCATGGTACGGGAACACATGGGTCTCAAACTCTACGACGCCATCAAACACATCTTTGCCAGGGTTGCCCGTAGCATACACAAAGTAGCCAGTGTCGCTAACCGTGAAGCCATTTTGCCGTAGTAGCCACTGGTACACCTCCATCTGGCGGCGATACATGTCGTGCCACGTGCCTTCTTCGCCCAGTGCTTTCACTGGCTGAGCTTTGGCAGTCGCTTTGTAGTCCACTACTATCAGCTTGCCTGCTGGGTTTACCCAGACATCGTCAACAGCACCAAACACGTGCAGATTTGTTGGTACATGTAGCGTACTGACACCGGTAAAATTATGCCGCCACGTCTCAAGGTTTTTATGTGCAAATGGCACCGCATCTACCCCAAACTGCTTCATGAGCGGGTGCGGCTCTTTTTTACCGCGGTACAGGTCAAACTCTTTTTTGAAGAGCTCGTCAATAGCCTTGTTTATATTGAACGGCGGGCTGCCTGGCCGCGTAATCTTGTGCCGTACGTCCAGCCAAAAACAGCGTGGACACTGCATGTACAGCTCAATTTTACTGCGCGAAACTTTGTACGCCTCTACCTGCCCCGACTCATACGGCCGTGACCGCTCCCTCATATATGACATATTGCTAGTATACAGATTCCCGTCTGAAAGGGTAAATACCATCTCTTGCTCAAGGACAGTCCTTGAGCTAAGTATAAGCACTATATGATACATTGTTAATAATGTGCCCCTAGGATCGCTTAAGAATAGAGAGAGTTTCAATGTGAGGAGTACGCGGGAAAAAGTTGTAGATTTTGATATCAGTTATATTATATGTGTTTTGCAAAAGTGCGAGGTCGCGGGCTTGGGTAGCTGGATTGCAACTGAGGTATATGATTTGCGGTGGCCGCGTTTCTAGACACCGTTCAACAACTTTCTGATGTAGGCCCGCGCGAGGCGGATCAAAAATCACCGACCGGTTGCTATCAATTATATCCAAAACCTTCTCTGTCGACGCCTCAACCACCTCTGCGTCAAGGACGGACCCTGACGCAACCATATATGATATATTTTTGCGGGCCATAGCGGCAGTTGCCGGGTCAAGTTCAACCAATGTTACACGCTTCTTTGCAACGCTTAGGCCAATTGTGCCGACTCCTGCATACATGTCTATGGGATCACCCTGACAATACGTTTGTATGTCAGCCAACGCCTGCTCATAAACAGGCAAATTGACCTGAAAAAAGCTATCAGCATCGTAATAAAAGGTCTTGCCAAGAAGGTCATCTTTTAGCCCGCAATCGCCCAGTCCATACAACAACTGCGTCGGCACTGAAGCCGGTGATTTTGGGTTGCTATGATAGACCCGCAGCCCCTTCAGAGGACTGTCCTCTGAATAGTCGTGTTTCGTCTGGGATAGTAGTTTCAATCTGGGGAATTTACTTGGTTTGACGAAAAGACTAGCTGCAGCGTTACCTTGCTGGTCGCAACGAACAACCACTGTTTTTAGGTCGCCCGCACGGACTTTTAGCCGCCGCAACTCTTCCAGTACCACCTGTGCAGCCGCATCTACGGCCGGCAGTGCTAGTGCACTTCCCTGCACGATGTGTTTGCCATGGCTACCGCGCTGGTGGAGTGCCAGGTGCAGGCCATCGTCATCGCCCCAAAAGCTGTATTCCATTTTATTTCGGTAATGGAAAACCCCGTGCGGGTTTTCCACCGCGCGGGGCGGCGAAATAAATTCGCCGTCTCCGGCTGCCTTTCCTGAAGTCACAGTAAGGCTGGCTTGGGTGAAGAGTTCGCGGACGATTTCTGCTTTGTAGCGGTTTTCGGCCACAAAGGTCATCATTTGCCACGGGCTTGTCGCAAGGTAGTTTGCCTCCTCAGGCTCTATTCTATCTGGCGAAGCAACCACTATTTCTTCTGCGATTGCCTCAGCATACGACCGTTTTTGTTTTATGAGCCGCACCCGCACTTGTTCGCCGGGCAGCGCATTCCATACAAATACTTTTCGGCCATCTGGCAGCGCGCCAAGTCCTTGCCCGCCGTGTACGAGCTTTTCTATGTCAACGGTTTCCACGCAGCAAAATCTTTCGTAATTCTTCCACGCTGTCGACGAGTCTGTTCGGGCGCAGCAGATGAAGCCCTTCGCGTCCTGCGTAGCCCCACGAAACTGAAACCACTTTGAGACCGGCATTGTGGGCCGAAACAATATCAATTTTTTCGTCTCCCACGCACCACACATTACCCGCCTCTAGACCTTCACGCTTTACGACACGACGCATCGTCCGAGCTTTTGAAAGAAAGCTTGCCCCACCGTACACTCCGTCGAAATATTGAAAAAGATTGTTCCACTGAAGGTACTTTTGTACATTTTCGGTGCGGTTTGTGCTGACAATAAATAGTTTTACTTCTGCGGCATACAGGTCACGAATAAGCTCATCCATGCCCGCAAAGACGTTAATGCTTCGTAGATGCTTCCGAAAAAGCCGGCGGCCCCATAAACCTAAGTAGGCTATCTTCCAGAGTGGCAAACCCATTTCTCGGGCAATTCGATACATTGATTTACTCCGAAATTGATCCATAACCGCCAGCTCAATCGTTCGATGTCTTCCACGCACATCCTCGTACATACGAATAAGCGCCGGAAGGCTGTCCGCAATCGTCCCATCAAAATCAAAAATCACCGCTCGCATACATACATTGTAACAGATGTAGTTACACTTATTTTTCGAGTTCGTGTATCTGTTCGTGATTCAAGCCGTAGTAGTGTGCAACCTCATGCCACAACGTGTGGCGAATATTTTCGTATAGGCTCGCTTCGTCAGTACTGTGCGCTAGGAGCGGGTACTTAAACAGTGTAATCACATCTGGCACCATAGGTTCTCTGCCCTGACGTGCCGGTAGCGGCACTCCACTATATAGCCCGAGTAACGTTTCGTTGCAATGCAACTTTAGCTCACGCCGCTGCTGTGCGGTCGGCTCATCGGCCGTCACAATTGCCACATTTTTCACCCGGTCACGATGCTTCGCCGGTAGCGAATCAAACGCCCGGTCTATCAACTCGTGAAACCGCCCGTCAGAAATTTCAAGCATTGGTTTTTTTGAATAACTCTGGATAGACAGCTTTTGTGGTTGCATCGGTTTCGTTGCGCATGGCCGGAAATGGCACGCCTTCGCGCGCACTGACGCCTTCGAGCGACCAAAAAACGCGCTCACTCCACCCAAAACCACAGGCTGGCGGCATACCGTACTCGAGTGCTTCTACAAAATCTATGTCCATCATTTGCGCTTCGGCATCGCCAGCATCTCGCAGGCTTTGTTGTTCGAGAAAACGCTGGTACTGGTCTACTGGATCGTTGAGTTCGCTAAACGCTTTACACATTTCACTGCCACCAAATACGAGGTTAAACTGCTCGGTCAGGCGCGGGTCGCGCGACTGCATTTTCGCCAATGGCTGCATAAAGGTTGGCATGTCTACCAAGAAAACTGGGCCAGCCAGTGTTTTTCGGTAGTTTTTCCAGAGCTTATCGAGACTACGCAGACGGTTATCCTGTTTTTCGACTTCTAGTTTATGTTCTCGCAGTTTTGCCTGGATGTCTTCCATGCTCGACTCAAACACATCTACGTCATACTGTTCTTTGAGCACTTCAACAAAACTAATACGCGGGAAGTGCGTGCCGTCAGTACCAAAGTCTACTTGGCTACCGTCTGCCAGCGTAAACTGGCGCGTACCCCAGGTGGCATCGCACACGGCGCGAATCTGCCGCTCGGTGAGCTCCATGCCCATCTCCCAGTCGGCGTATGCCCAGTACCATTCCATGGCAACATGTTCAGGCAAATGCTCGTCACTGTAATTTTCATTGCGAAAGCGTGCACCTATATCGAATACTTTTTCGTACCCTGCGACAAGCAGTCGTTTGAGTGGTAACTCGTGTGAAATACGAAGGTAAAAATCTTGATCCAGGGCGTCCATGTGCGTCACGAACGGCGTTGCATCCGCCCCACCTGCAATACTTTCGAGCACCGGAATATTGATTTCCAGAAAGCCTTCGCCCTGCAAGAAATCACGGGTAGCCTGCCAAAACTTGCTGCGCCGCACGAACCGCTGCCGCACCTCATCGTTCACCTGAATGTCGACATAACGGCGGCGCAGGCGTTCTTCTTTGTTCTTGAAACCATCTATCTTGCTCGGAAGCGGCCGCAGAGCTTTTGTGAGCAAACGCAGTTTTGCAACTTCTACCGACTCCTCACCTGTCTGTGATTTCGCCACCACACCGTGCGCTTCAATAAAGTCTCCCGTGTCCAGCAGTGCGATGTCACGCTGAGAAAGCTCGCTTTCGCCGTAGTTTGGCGCACTGTCCGTCTGCCGCCAAATAAGTTGCAGCTCCGCGCCACCATCATCCTTCACGACTACAAACGCAATCTTACCGAATTTACGTATGGAAGTTATCCGCCCCACTACCACCACTGACTGGCCCTCTAGCTCAGTGAATTGCTGATGAACCGTCTCAATACTGTGCGTCCGACTTGCCCGCGCGGGGTACGGGTCTACCCCTCGCTCCTTCAACTCCGCTAACTTACGAAGTCGCTCGTTCCGAAAATCTTGTAGTGTTGCCATATGACCTCTATTGTACCGAAGTCTTCTCAGATATGAAACTGCTGGTGCTTTGAGCTATGCCTTTAGGCACGTATACTGGCGTTCATGAATATTTTGAAAGCTATGCAATCACACGCCGCAGGAGATCAACCAGAATGGGCTAATGCCATTGAACTCAATATGTTCCAAGAAGTGGCAGCGCTGACAAAAGGTGTTATTACTCCGGGTAATGCGTTTACCGTACTTGGTTTCGCAGCAAACATAGAGGCATGCCGAATACTACGCAGGGGAAATATTCATGAAGGCACACTAACAGGCGAAGACCTTGTGCGCGCCTGTGCATTTCTGGCGATTGATGGTTTCTCTGATAACCTCGATGGTTTTGCCGCTCGTACAACAAGAACTCGTTCGCCCCTGGGTAGGCGTTTGGACGCCGGAACAGATCCTATTCGAACTCTCAACTCGTTCCACGCTCTTTGGCGAAGCGGCGTATTACCAACCAGCGTTGCACTCACACTCGGGCTCGAGCGTACAGCAACCATTGTGCCGAGTGTGATTGCGAACCTCCGTGGTAATGAACCTGTTATTTCTTCAGTAGGCAAAGCGATAACCGCTGTCCAAAGATTTACAGGCGGATTTTACCTCATGTCTGCAATGTTTGAGCAGCTCGCGCTCGAAGAAGTCAATGACCCTCAAAAGAAAGAACGTTACGGTCAATTTGCTATCCATGCACACAACTTAGCCGTTGCGTCATTCACTGGTTCAGTAGCACTAGCAGTTCCTGCAGCTATACCTTACGTGAAAGCGGCAGCTGGAACGCCACAAAAACATCGTCAGGCTGCTTAGGTATTATTTGATGTAGTACGTGACTTGGACGGTGTAGGTGAGTTCATTTTCGCCGGGTTGGACAGCTAGGCTTGGCTCTGCCGAACTGATGGCTTTCGCTGAATCCATCATAGTGGAGATTGGCATGGGGTAGCCGTAGCCACTGTCACTATCTTGTACACTTTTCACCTTTCCTATTTTGAAACCAAGATTTTGAGCTTGTTGTTCAGCCTTTGCCCGCGCTTCTTTAGTGGCCTGTTCGCGTCCTTTTGCTTCCAACTCTTTCTGCTTGGCTTTGCTAAATGTGGCCTGCGGCGTCACAGCTCCGCTTGGATTGGTCGTTAGCAAATAATCTTGTACTTTTTGGGCAGCTTCACGACTTTGTGTCGTAACAGTAATCTGCAAACTATAGGTATGCGTTCTTTCCTCCTCATCATAGAAATAGTAGTCTCGGTAGCCACTCACATTGGTTTTTATGTCTTTATCTGCCACGCCCGCCTTTTTGAGCCCTGCCACAACTTCGTCGCTTTTGGTGGTCATGTCTTTTAGCCCAGCCGCTTTATCAGGATTTTTAAATTCATAACTGGGGTAAAATACGTACTCATCTGGTTCGGCCTTGAGGGTCACGCTGCCGCTAACGCTGACCGTGCGATCTCCGGCCGCAGGAGCGCTATCCCATGGCTTCCACATGATAATCGCCACAACAAGACATACTCCCAGTACGGCACTCAGCCACCACGGATTCACACGAAGCGTGACAGCTTTTGTATTTGAAGAACTACCGTTACTAGTACTCTTCGTGTTTAGTGTTTTCATTCTATTCCCCTCCTACTTATAGACTCATTGTCTAATGAGAAGGCCAAAAAGTAAATGATTTATCGAACAGAAATGACTTTGTAGGTGACGGTTTCGGCTGACTTGACGATATCTACACTCTCACCCTCTTTTTTACCCAGAAGGGCTTTGCCAATGGGTGATTCGTCGGAAATTTTATCGTTTGCTGGGTCAGCTTCTATGGTGCCCACAATTTGCACAGTCACTTCACGACCTTCAGGATGTTTAAGTGTCACGGTCGAACCTAGTGCAACTGACTTACCGCGTCCAGCCTTTATAACTTCTGCGTTCGCAAGAATGTGCTCAATCTCGTCGAGGCGCGCATCGTTGCGATCTTGTTCGGCGCGAGCAGACTGATACTCGGCATTTTCAGCTAGGTCGCCGAGCTCTCGGGCGGTTTTGATAGCCTCAGCCGTTTCAGTGCGTTTTACAAGGAGGGCAGCTTTTTCTGCTTCCAGCTCTGCAATTCCGTCTTTGGTTAAATGAAATAACTTCTTCATAGTCTTCCCTCCTTCTTGATTGGCTCTGTAGCCGTGGGCACCGGCAGATCCGGTTCAGTCCTGCTATACTACTTGGTTTCGTTTACGTGGTCAACAGGTTTTTAAGCTCATCGATTGATACCATACTAACATCTGCCGACGCACGCGCTTTGTACTCATATGTGTTCCCTTCAATTGTTTTTGCACTGACCACGACTCGGTGCGGAATTCCCAGCAAATCTGCATCGGCGAACTTCTCGCCTGGTCGTTTATCGGTGTCATCATACAGGACACTCACGCCCCAAGACTGTGCGATTTCGCACAATTTCTCAGCGTTCTGCACAACTTCGGGCTCATAACCAATCTTCACCACATACAATTGATACGGTGCAACCTGCGCTGGCCACACCAAACCCCTGTCGTCGGCAAACTTTTCGGCAATCACACCCATGAGCCGCGTAATGCCAATACCGTAGGACCCGAGGTGAACAAATTGCCGCTCACCCGCCTCATTTGCGAAGGCAAAATCCATTTCTTCACACTTTTTCGTACCAAAGTTGAAAATATTACCGACCTCAGCGGTTTTATGCACCTCATAGGCTTCACCTGTGTCCGGGAAAAGATCACCCTCTTTCGCAAGCTTTATATCATAAAACTCGCTCGGACGAGGCACGTCTCGTTCCCAGTTGACGTTGTAGGCGTGCTGGCCTGTTTTGTTTGCCCCTGTTTCGAAGTTCACGAGGTTTTCACATGACTCATCTACAAACAATTTTACCGTTTCTGGAAGATTGTAGAGCCCTGCAAAACCCAGTTCTGCGCCAGTAGCCTCGCGGACTTGGTCAGCATTTGCCATGTGTAACCAGTCGGCGTCTGCGGCAGCTTTAAGCTTGTCTTCGTTCAGTTTGTAGTCGCTACGCACTACGGCCGCTATAAGGCCTTTGTCGGTGTCGTAGAACATGGTTTTCGTGCTTGCAGTGATGGCTATGCCCAGTTTTGCGACAAGTGCGTCTACGCCTACGACTTCTGCGTCATCAAGAAAAGCGAGTTCTTTTACCTCGGATTCAGTTTCAACAGGGGCAGATTTTACCGGAGCAATCTCTGCATTGAACGCCTGTTTCGTGCTCGGCACAACATAGACATAGTCCTCGCCTGCGTCGCAAATAGTTTGAAACTCGTGGCTAAACTTTGTAAATGCCCCGCCGCTTGCGAAGGTTACGAACGTATCATCGCCAAGTCCGACCCGCGTGAAAACTTTCATGTACGCATCCATTGCTGCCTGATAAAACGCCTCGTGCTCCTCGCTTGTGCGGCAACAACTGTACATGTCATTCATAATAAATTCGCGCCCGCGCAATATACCGCTCTTGGCACGAAGTTCATTGCGTAGTTTGTTCTGGAACTGGTGCACATACACCGGCAGGTCTTTGTAGCTGCTGACATACGTTTTCAGCATTTCTATGATGGGTTCTTCATGACTCCAACCAAACCCAATCTCGGTACCGTCTTGGAGGTGCGATTTGAACCATATGTCGACGACTTTTTCGTCCCAACGGCCTGTTTGTTCCCAGGTCTCACGCCTTTGGAGTGTGCTCATAATGATTTCCTGACCGCCGATAGTATCCATTTCCTCGCGCACAATTTGCTTGATGTTCTCGAGGACGCGTAGTCCAAGCGGCGTATAGGAATACACCCCCGCCATATTTTTATAGACATAGCCAGCGCGTATGAGCAGCTGCGCGTTCTTTGCGACTTCTTCGGCGGGAGCAGTTTTGCTGGTTCGGGTAGCGAGTTGTGAAACTTTCATTGGGTAGTTCCTAGAGTTAAGAGTTATGAGATAAGAGTTAAGACGTGAAAAAAACGTACCGCGCGGGCGGCATAGTACGCGAATCAGGAGCGTGGAGATATTGCTTCATTGCCCCACATTGTACCCTACCATAGCTTGAACAAAAATAGCACACTAAATGCCAGCCCATTTTTCAGTGCGTGTATGAAAATGCCGGGCCAGAGACTGCCAGTTCTTTCGCGTAAATAGCAAAGAACCATAGAGAGAACAAACGTATCGATAGCCGCCGCCCATAGTAGTGGTACTTCGCTGCCAAACTGGAGATGACCTATACCAAACAATACACTCGTCACCACTGCCCCGGGAAGAAACGGAAACCGGTTCCGCAGTCCGCTGAACAAAAAACCCCGAAACAACAGTTCTTCGGCCAACGGAGGCAACACCACGAGACTGATAGCCGTCAGCATCAACTCTTCCGAAGTCCGAGCCGTATCGAAACCTATTTGCTGTTTTTGTTCGAAATCAAGTGCCGGTATAAGCTGTTTCACGACAGCCGCGACCAAGACGTAGCCTACGAAATAAACGCCAAAACCAAGGAGTGCAGTACCGAGATATCGCCATGCTGGTTTGTTCCAGCCGATCTTTGCCACAGACACCTGGCGGCGGCGCAGAAGCCAAATCATCGTTCCGACCGTCAGCACCTCTGCAATAAGGATAAACCAAAACTGACCAGTGACAGACTCTGCGAGCCATTGTTCCGCGCGCTTCTGACCCCACCCAACCGCAAGAAGACCACCAAACAGGGCTAACGCTGCGCCAAACTGCGCCGCAAAATACAGGAACACCGTATAGACAATCGCCCCGACTGGCCCAAAGGGCTTACGAGAGTTGCTACCATACTCTATCGGAACTTGAACCTTATATCCTGACACTCCCTGAAGATGTTCGGGGGTGTTTGGTTCATCGACAATTCGTTCCCTCTTTAGCATGCCCTCTTTCGAAGCCGGTACAGCCTCAGAATGAACAGGCCGCGACTCTCGCACCGTGTCTCTTTCGGCATCCTCAGAAGAAACGCTTGACATCAACAACGGTTATTAAGATGATGAGCCCAATGAGGAGTAAGAAGCTTGCCCCGACAATGTTTTCTTCCATTTTGGGCGTCAGACGTTTTGCTTTCGTCAGACGTGACCCGAGCATGAGGTACAAGCGACCGCCATCGAGTGCAGGTACCGGAAGCACGTTCATAATAGCGAGCGTCAAGGAGATAATAGCGATAATAAAGAGCATGAAAAGTATGCCCAACGAACTGCCGCCTTTGAGCACAAAATAAATACCGAGCGGGCCGGAAACCTGACTACTTGCCTCCGTCTGAGCCTGGCGTCGAGCTTCAGTATTACCCGTCACCCCACCGGCAATAATACCGCCAAGCCCCTGCAGGGCTGTACCAATTCCTTTAAGTGTTAGTTGCGTAAACTGCGCGGTTAAACCTACTGCGACTACGGGAGCTGACCAAGTTGAGCGCTGCAAGATCACCTCCTGTGGGGAAACGCCGAGATAGCCGCGCGGATTATCTGTTTTCTGACTCGCTTTCACAGCGGCCTCGCTGAGTAACGTCGCCTGCGTTTGGCGAATAGTGCCGTCACGCTTGTACCGAATTGTAACGGTTTGCCCCGCAAATTCTTTCGTCACTTCTGAAAGTTTTTGGCCGCTGAGCACTTGTGTTTTCTGAGATGTACCGATGCTCAGCAACGTGTCGCGTTCTCTTAAACCAGCTTTTGCGGCAGGTGATTTTTCCTCAGCATACCCGACATTGACATCATGCCGTACAATTTTTGTATCGCTCGCGACGGTAAACTGGTTATCTACGAGTTTTGGCATGCCAAACAGCGCAAGAATCGTGAAAAGCACTAGCGCGGTCACTAGGTTTACGGCCACACCAGCGAGCATAATCTTTGCCTTGGCCCAGTCACTCGCCGCACCAAAGCTACCCTTTTCGGTGTCGCTATCGTGCTCGCCTTTGAGCTTCACGAACCCGCCCAGCGGCAGCAGGTTTATGGTAAAATCCCAGCCACCTTTCATCTTCTTGCCCCACAGTTTTGGTGGGAAGAAGATGCCAAACTCCTCAGCCTTTACCCCGTTGCGTTTGGCAACGAGAAAATGTCCCATCTCGTGTGTGATGATGAGAAGCAGGAATAGGATGATACCTATGATGAAAATTGCGATAGCCATTACAGACTAGTATACCAGCAAAAGATCTCAGACTGGAGAGCTTAGAGCTTGGATTTTAATGATTTTATAAGCGCCGTTAACATACGACCAATCTCATCAGCTTCTTTTACGAGTGGCGTAGTAGCAATCCCGTATATCTGCTCGACTAAGATGAGTTGCGTCTGGAGTTCAGCAAGAGAGCCTAACGCAATAGCAGTAAAGTGAATTGTTTCTTTCGTACCATAGCGTTTTTGTCCCTCAGCAATATTTGAAGGCACAGAAATGGCCGCTCTTTTTAGTTGGTCAGAAAGTGCATAGAGTTCAGTTTTTGGCAGTTGTGACGTTATCTGATATACAGATTTGGCATATATAATTGCACGCTGCCATACCAGCAAATCCCTAAAATCATGCGTTGCCATTTCTAAGCTCCAAGCTCTGCCATCTAAGCTCTATACTGTCATGATTTCAGTTTCTTTGGCTTTAGAAGCCGCTTCAATGTCACTTTGCGCTGTTTTTGCTGCTTCTTCAACCATGCCGCTGTAGCGCTTTGCGTCGTCTTCACCGATAAGTTTGTCCTTCTTGGCTTTTTCAAGCGTTTCCATGGCTTCGCGCCGCACACCGCGCACACTTATCATAGCGTCTTCCTGCTTGCCGCCAAGCTGTTTTACAAGCTCGCGGCGACGCTCTTCGTTCAGGGGTGGGATGGGTACGCGAACCACACGGCCGTCGTCTGATGGGTTGAGGCCAAGCGATGGGTTGTCGCGAATAGCACTGGCAATCTTCTGCAAGTTGCCTGGGTCAAACGGCGTAATCTGTAGCAGCTGCGCCTCTGGTGCAATCACGTTTGCAACCTGGTTCAGTGGCATGGGCGTACCGTATGCTTCTACCATAACCCCGTCCAGCATACTCGCGCTCGCCCGCCCCGTCCGCAAGCTTTTCAGCTGCTCATGATAATGCTCAACCGCTCCCGTAAACTTCTTCTTCGCCTCATCAACAACACTCTGTGGATTCATATGTGCTCCTTATGGGAACTAGTATAGCAAACAGCCGTACGACTATCGAATGCCTAGCGTTTCGCCAATAGCGACTTGAGGAACTAAGCCGGTACTTTTGCAATCGTACCATTAACTATAGCTAAGTCTGGTGTATGGGCTCTTACCAACGTGAGAAATACAGAGCTTCTATCTGGAACATTTGGGACAGTATTTTTCTCCATACTTCGTACAATAACGTCCGGTTCAATCACCGCCGCTTCGCCAATGGTATCTGCCTGACGCCCGTATACAACCGCGCTCACGCCCATTTCGCCAAGCCTAGTCATTGCGTTTTCGTAGGCAGTTTTTCTTATCGTTTCTTCAACTTGGATAGGATAAAGCCACAGACGTGCGCTTACTAGGCGTCGAATTGCCCGAAACCTTTCTTTACCGCCGCCTACCAAAAAAACTATACGGTCTGCAATACCGTCGCGAATTTTAGTCTGCCTGTCTGTAAGCGTATACTCTTCTACGTCTACCATGTGTGCCTTTCTAGGCGACTTCGCCGAGGGCGACGCGAGAGAAGCGACGGACGACGATGTTTTCGCCGAGGCGTGCATTGTGGTCAGTCACGTACTGCCCGACGGTTTGGTCGGGGTTCTTTATGAATGGTTGGTCGAGCAGGCACAGTTCTGCAAAGTACTTGCCTAGCTGGCCTTCAACGATTTTCTCTGCCATGTCGGCTGGCTTGCCTTTCAGCGCGTCGCTGGCAAGCAGCTCCTGCTTTTTCGCCTCACGGGCTTCGGCCGGGATGTCTTCGCTACTGACATACTGTGGGTTGCTGGCAGCAACATGCATAGCCACGTCTTTCACGAGGTCTTTGAAAATGTCGTTACGCGCCACAAAGTCTGTTTCGCAGTTGATTTCCACTATGACGCCTATGCGGCCGTCGTGGTTGTACGTGCCTACGAGCCCTTGGCGAGCTTCGCGTTCGCCGCGCTTCTCTGCCTTGGTGAGGCCTTTTTTACGCATTTCTTTCAGTGCGGCGTCAAAGTCACCGTTTGCGGCGTCTAGCGCCTGTTTTGCGTCGGTCATGCCTACACCAGTGAGTTCGCGCAGTCGTTTGATGTCTTCAATACTTATAGCCATAATATCCTCCGGGTTTTAAGGTTGTAGGTTATAGGTTTCTCTTCCCTAAAACCTACTCACTAAAACCTTGTTACTTGTCGTCTTTTTCGGGTGCTTTGGTCTTTGCCTTACCAGCAAGCACAGCCGCCTTGAAGTAGTCGGCTAGCAGCTGCAATGCCTTGATAGCATCGTCGTTGCATGGAATTGGGAAGGTAATGCCGGTTGGGTTGGCGTTTGTGTCGCACACACCCACAATGGGGAGCTTGAGCTTGGTCGCTTCCTTCACGGCATTTTTGTCGTGGACAATGTCGAAAATGACAACTGCACCAGGACGAGCGTTTAGCTCCTTTATGCCGCCATATAGCACATTCATGGCGTCGATTTCTTCCTGGAAACGCTGAATTTCAAGCTTGTTGAACTTCCCTGCCAGTTCGCCGCTCGCCATTTTGGCTTCTTGGCTCACAAGATATTTGATTTGGGCACCCACGGTGTTCCAGTTGGTCAGCATACCGCCAAGCCAACGCTCGGTCACATATGGCTGGCCGGTCTCTTCGGCCAACTGCTTCACAATGTCAGCTGCCTGGCGCTTGGTACCCACAAACAAAATCTGCTTGTTTTTTGCAGCCGTTTCTTCTACGAAAGCCAGTGCTTCCTCGAGTTTTGTGACCGTCTTGGTCAGGTCTATGATGTGGCTACCACCCCGTTTGCTGTGTATGTACGCAGCCATTTTTGGGTGCCACCGCTCAGTTTTGTGGCCAAAGTGCGCTCCGGCCTCGAGTAATTGTTTGATATCTACGTCTGCCATGCAGACTCCTTTCTGGAAAAGGAGAAGAGGCTGTAGGTTTTAGGTTATAGGCTGTAGCTTGCAATGCTTACTATTACCTGAAACCTATCCACTAGAACCTGTAATCCTTTTACACCGGTCGGGTCACCGCATAGGCGCTTGCACAGCTACCCCGCAGAGGATTTCCACCCGCACCTGCTTAGTTAATTGCCCTCTTATAGTACCATGCAATTCGTCAAACAACAACTATAATCCGCTATACATACGGAAAGAAGCATGACACATTCTAAGTTAAGAATTTATTTATCAAATATCTTCTTCTAGCTTTTAGGGTTTCGGCAAGTTTCAGTCGTTCAGCTCTAGGTCGTCGAATATTATGCACAAGTTCATCTATTTTCTCTTCTGGCAGCCTGTCTCTTAGTGCGACAACTTGCTTTCTAACATCATCATCAGTTAAACCAGGATATTTTTGCCGCATGCCGCCCCCTAAGTTTTTCACGTCAGACCCATACTCTACTTCTACGACCTCATTTCCGAATGAATCATCAGCTTTTCTCTCGCCGCGGGCACGATAGTCGAGACTATTGCCTGTGTCGATACGCATGGCATGGCCATCGTAGCTCAACACAAGATTGGCATCGTTAAATACAGCATCCCAGTTCCCTAAGAAACAGTCCATGATAAAACCTTCGTTACGCGCTTCATTGGTTACCACACCTTGGTCAGCCAAAATAACTTCTCGTGACGCTCGCGCAAGCCTACCGCCTACTAATACAGCCTTAGTTTCTGAGGTGATTTGTGGTGTAACCGTGCGATACAGACTGTCTGCAAGAATTTCCGTCCATAGGTGTGAGGCTTTTTCGCTCGACTGGTCGCCATATTTGACATACCAGCGCTGTGAACCACCTGCAGTCGACATAACGTACCATGCGCCCTCGTTACTGCCAACCTGTGTTCCTTCGAGCTTAAACGAATTGTCAACTATTTCTGGTCGAACCGCCTCATAATTTCCGTCTTCTCTAAGCTGTAGGAAAAGATCGTGGCTCAACAAGAGACTACCGTCAGTATCATATACTGGTATGTAGACACCGTGTTCGACTACCGCACCCAACACGCCTTCTCTTGTGTTATCCTCAGCGTTCCGCAATATAATTGAGCTAATATCAGTCGATGGCACGCCGCCAAACACGAGCCGATGGTCTTCGCTATTGCCACCAATCGACACCCCATCATGCCCTCCTGATGCATCAGTTCGATTGATTACAATAACTATCGAACCGTATGATTGGTTCTTGAGCGCCCCTACTTTTTCCGCAAATGTAGCCCCCTCCATAACCTTTCCACTCATCTCTACCGCGTCAACATTATACGGATAGCTGTCTTTCGTAGAAGACATCCCGATTGTCTCGCCGCACAAAATTCCACTCAAAAGAATATTTCTCAGGTTTTCAATCGTACCTGTAGCATGTGCTAAGTCGCCGAGTCGAAATGGTCCGTCGGTCTGTGATAGGCGCAGATTACGCTCTGAAGCACGAACCATCTGGTCTTGTGATCGAGAAGAGCCGATAACAGTAAACAGACGATGCGCCAAGAGCGTAGAACGAGCTTCTGGTGTTAGTAAATTAAATGGAACTCTCGCCTGATTGAGATATCCTGACTGAATAGCTTCTGGTGAAAGCACTGCACTTTTTTCATCTTCTTCCATTTCCTTAAACTGCTTTATGAAACTACTGTCTTCGGGCAGAACTTCTGAGCGATTCGACAATGGTAATCCTACGGCCACTGCGCTAACCAGATTATCGGAAACTGCACCGTCCTTTACTTCGCCCAGTAGCATGTGGGCATACTGATAATTCAGCCACCACAGGGATTTCTCTCCACCATTAACCAGATTTTTTATGTGTGCAAGCGAGTCTTGAGGATTTTCTGATCTTAAACACAGCTCAAGGAACCTCCCAGACATGGGACCAAGAACACCATTTGTGTTTATAGTCTCAAACAACCCCGCATCGGCCAGTTGCCTCACGGTCTGAAATTCTTTAGCACTATCTTGTGCGCTCAAAATATGAGAGAGAACTCGGAATTGTATTGATGCATCCTGGGTAAGCTCGAAAAGTCCCTGTGTCGAAAGTTCTTGCACTACTTTAAAACGAGCAAGCGCATCCTTTTTCCCTAGGACGTCATGCACAATCATCCCCCTGTATGCTTCGCCTCCTAGCTCAAAGAGACCCTCTGCTTTTAACTCTACAAGAAGGTCATAGGGGTGTCTGTCTACAACACCCACACTGCCCTGAGCAGAAAATCTTACAAGGAGCTCAGCCAATGGTCCGCTATCCTTAACAAGCTCGCGTAGGCCGTTTTCAAGGGCATATTCGAGATTGCTACAGAAAGCTGCAGAAAGCGTACGTGATATCTGGCCATACTCTTGTTTGCGTTCGAGAATACTCCCTAGGTTTAAAATATCTCTGCCTTGCGGTTCGCCGTAAAGCTGGACAGCATAGCCATAAAGCGTATCAGGCTCAACGAAAGTAAGAAGCGATTCGACGTCTTGTTTGTCGGCAAAAAATCTACTGTCATCAACGCGAGCATTTTTTATTTTTTCCAGTACATTTATTACCTGTTCAAGGTATAGGCTTTTTTCGTCATGGCCCAGAGACTCTGTGACAAATATCGTAGATTTTGCAATGTCCTCATATTTCAAACCACTTACAGTCAATTCCGCTACACTGGTGGCGTGCTTTGCTTGGTTGTGTGAATCTTGGCCAAAGACTAGTAATGAAACCGCAGGGTTGTTTTTAGTGCTATATAGCTCCCAAAACTTTTCAGGTACTCCTGCCATACTGTCAGGATCATCGAAGATATTGATGATAGCTTCGATATTACGATCAGGTGCTCCCCTTGACGCAAGCTCCCTTTGGAGTGCGGTTCTTTTCTCCGTGACACAGCCCTCAACCATCGCACGAAATTGTAACACTTGTTCAGGTGTATACTTCCAGTACTGAAGCGGCCAGTCAAAATTAGTCTTCATGACATCATCAAATGCTGACTTGACGCCGGTTTCTTTCGGAGACGAGCTCACGAGAGCCATAACCGCTTCACGATTACCCTGTAAAGCAAGTTCAATCAGCGCACCGTCGAGAGGCATAATTAGCGTGTCATTTTGACGATAACCAGCATACTTGCCAGCCGAACGGCGCGCACGCATCTTTTCTAGTACTGCCCCAAACGCTTCTTGCGCGTTTGGCTCCTCTATTTGGCGAGAGTACTGTAGGCCCAAGGCAACAATTTCCGCTATGTCGGTATGTTCTGTTTCCATCCAGCCGTGTTGCAGCACTTTTTCTGCTGCCAGAAGAGCACTGTGTGATGCGGCGACAACATCATGTTTTACATTTGCCTCAAGTTTTGCCATGGCAAGCTCATCTTCACCAGACATTTTTTCGCGGCAACCAGCCAGTATCTGATCTCCCTCCACGGCAGCTCCAAGAGCTACAGCGTGCTGGAATTGGTCGTCAAAATCCTTCTGCGCTGCAACTTTCAGCAGTGGCATCGAGCCATGGCAAACATTTGGTACAGACACAGCAGTGTGCCCACGATTGCTAAGCGATATAACACCGTGCATATGTTCAGCGGCTTGAATCATTTCATCAGCTAAGCCTTCGCTTACTCCTTGACGGATCTGTTGATCACATTTCGCTTTGTACTGTGGGTCAATGATTGCAATAGCGAACATACTCTGTAGCGCTGAGACCGTGCCATCAGTTTCGCCTCTCTGCTTCGCAGCAATCGCATCGCCAACTGCCAATTCTTTCGCCGTACGATACAGTTCGCCGTTACGACCCCCAAATGACCCGTCTTCTGGCAGTTCACCTTTCTCCCGAATAGCTTTGTGAGCACGAACTAAATAACCTGAAACAGCTGTCATCAAACCTGCGACCTTATTGTGTGTATCAATTTGTTCAGTGTTATGCGAATCTTCAGGGATACGATCATACTTACTTAGCTCATCACGAGTTACCGGGGCTACCACTAAGCTATTATGAGTCAACTGTAGTACAGCCGCACCAACCTGCTTTTGGTGAGCTTCAGGCAGCTCGGTAAGTGCAGCATTTACTTGATCGTGATGTGAAATGTGTTCCATGTAGTTTTTGCTTGTGTTTTGTTCTTTCTTACAGCTTACCCCTATAGGCTATAGATATCAACTTCGAGCCCCCTACACGTTCTCGTAAATCATGTTGCGGAACTATAACAGGGGTGGTATAATCCCTTGTAGCTGTTTGGGATAGGCCGACTGCAGTTCGCTCGCTGCTAACCGGTTGCCATACATACGACAATCAACCATATGAGCAAGAGGAAAATATTATGAAAAAAGATCTTCACCCGAAGGATTACCGTTTGGTAGTGTTTCAGGATCTCAACAACAACCAAACGTACCTCACGCGTTCAACCGTGAAGACAGACGAAACCATTACGCTCGACGGCGTGGAGTATCCGCTGGTGAAAGTACACATTACCGGTAGTAGCCACCCGTTTTACACCGGTGAAGAGCGCGTACTCGACATAGAAGGCCGTGTCGATAAGTTCAAGGCCCGCGCCGAAGCCGCCGCAAAAGCCAAAGAAACTCGCATGGCCGCCGCAAAAAAAGCTGCCGTTCGCGCCGAGAAAAAAGCCGAAAAAACTACCGACGAGAAAAAAGAAGCCAAGTAGCTACAAGGAGTAATGTACCGCTGAAGATATGACTCTTCGGCGGTTTTGTTTATACTGAGGATAGATATGGATCAAAAAGAACAATCACTACGAGATGAACTAGCGGGACTGCAAGAGAAATTGCAAGATCCTTCTATTTACTCAGACCCAGCATATCCAAAACTCGCCAAACGCCAGGCATATCTCGAAAATATCGTTACGTTGTTTGATGAGCTGGCAAAAGCAAAGGATGATATTGCGCAAGCAGAACAAATGCTCAGGGAATACCAAGGCACGCCAGAATTTGTCGATATGGCTGAAGGCGAGCTAAGCTACCTACTGCCGGAAAGAGACAAGATTGAGTCTGCGCTATCTGAGGCTTTGACACCGAAGGATCCGAACGATGAAAAAGATGTCATAGTTGAAATAAGGGCTGGTGCAGGCGGTGATGAAGCCAGCTTGTTTGCAGCCGAGCTCTACCGCATGTACGTACGATGGGGTGAAATAAAGGGCTTCAAAACAGAGCTGATGAGCGAGAGTCCAAGTGAAGTTGGTGGTTTCAAGGAAATCATTTTTACCGTGCGTGGCGAAGACATGTACAAACACCTTAAATTTGAAGCTGGCGTCCACCGCGTGCAGCGCGTGCCTGCTACCGAGTCACAAGGGCGCATACACACTTCTACGGTTACCGTTGCCGTCCTGCCAGAAGCAGAAGAAACCGACATAGAAATTAACCCAAATGACTTGCGAATAGATGTCTACCGCAGCGGTGGCCACGGGGGCCAGAGCGTAAATACCACTGATTCGGCTGTACGCATTACCCACCTACCAACTGGACTGGTCGTGATACAACAGGATGAAAAATCACAGATAAAGAACAAAGCAAAAGCCCTGGGCGTGCTCCGTTCTCGTCTACTCCAAATAAAGATAGACGAGGAAACTAAGCAGCTTTCTGACGCCCGCAAAAAGCTCATTGGCACGGGCGACCGCAGCGAAAAAATTCGTACCTACAACTTCCCGCAAGACCGTATAACCGACCACCGTATAGGCTACAGCCGCAGCAACATTCCAGCCGCCATGAATGGTGATATAGATGACATTATGGATAAACTAGCCGACTATGAACGCTCCCTCATCAACGACGGCCAGTAGGTGGCTCGCGGCAACAGAAGCTGTCTTTCGGCGGTTCAACATAGAAACTCCAAGACTTGACTCGTTAGTGCTCCTAAGCGATGAGCTGGGGCGAGATAAAGTGTGGATTTTAGCACATCCTGAATTCATTTTACAGGGGTCAATTTTAGAAAATTTGAGTACAAAAGTTGCTCAAAGAGCGCAACACATTCCCCTTGCCTATATACGCGGTAAGACTGAGTTTTATGGTCGAGAGTTTGCCGTTAATGAATATGTACTTGTGCCACGTCCAGAAAGCGAAGCGATGATTGAGTTGCTAAAGAAAACCTTGAATCTAGAATCTGGAATCTCAATTTTTGATATTGGAACTGGGTCTGGCGCACTCGCAATTACTGCAAAGCTCGAGGTGTCGACTGCAGAGGTCATAGCGATAGACATTGATGAAAAGTGTTTAGCAGTTGCACGGAAAAACGCCCAAAACCTCGGCGCTGACATCACCCTGTTGCAGGGCGACTTGTTGCAGCCGCTGCAAGATTCCAGATTCCAGATTCTAGATTCCATCATCCTCGCCAACCTCCCCTATGTGCCCAATGACTACCCTGTAAACAAAGCTGCCGCTCATGAGCCATGCCTCGCTCTTTTCAGCGGCGCAGATGGCCTTGATCAC
This sequence comes from uncultured Candidatus Saccharibacteria bacterium, assembly GCA_964387505.1. Classification (GTDB taxonomy): domain Bacteria; phylum Patescibacteriota; class Saccharimonadia; order Saccharimonadales; family UBA4665; genus JAGXIT01. The sequence goes on along the minus strand of CAYLWF010000026.1, from coordinate 7,042 downwards.
TATCGCACACTGTTTGAACAACTCGAAGCACTTGCAATAAAACCGCTACATGTCATCACCGAGTCGCTCGCATCACAACACGCAGCGCTCACGGACATTGCTATGAACAATGGCTACTTTTTGGCTAAAACAGACGGCCTAGCGCAACGTTTTTCAACCACCAAGTAAACCATACAGATAGAAAAAGGCTTCCCGGATGAAATTTAGTTCTCCGGAGCAACGCCGAGTTTGACTTCGACAATCTTCGTTTCATTGCCACGCTGAACAGTAAGCGAAACGACATCGCCGGCTTTGCGTTTGCTAAGGAGAGAGACAAGGCTAGCTTTCTCGCCAATTTCTGCTTTGTCTATCTTCGTAATGACATCACCCTCCTGAATATCTGCCTTCGCTGCAGGACCGTCCGAAATGATTGTTTCAGTGCCCATATCTGAAGCCTTCGGAATATATGCACCTCTCGTCACGGAAAGGTCGTAGCGCTTCGCAATATCGTCGGTGAGCATAACGTAGATTACCCCTAGGTAAGGCCGTTCAAGTTTGCCGCTTTTGCGGACGCTATCTATGAGCCCTTTCACGTTGTTGATAGGAATAGCAAACCCCACTGTCTGAGCGTCGTAGGCAATAGCAGTATTTATGCCAATAACCTCGCCATTCATATTGACGAGTGGCCCACCCGAGTTTCCTTCGTTTATAGCAGCGTCTGTTTGGAACATATCATCTAGATTTTCCGCTGTACGACCCGAGCTATCACCTGCCTGCAGGCTGCGACCATAGCCAGAAATAATACCGCTCGTGACTGTGTTTTGGAACTGGCCAAGCGTATTACCTATAGCAACAACCGCATCCCCAACCTTCATTTTGCTAGAGTCGCCCAACTGGGCGGCAACGAGCTTTTTACCTTTGTCGTCTTCGATTTTGAGAAAGGCGATGTCAAGACTATCGTTGCCAGAAGTACGTGCAATAACCTTCACTTTATCGAGTACAGTTCCATCGCTGAGAGTTACACTGACATCTGTCGTACCAGACGGAACAACGTGACGATTGGTCAAGACAAGCCCATCCGAGCTCAAAATGACCCCTGTACCAGCGCTTCGCTGTGTATATGGCTGATAGCCAAAACCAAAGAAGCTATTATACCCACTGCCTTGAGAGCGGGAAGTGACATTAATAGACACGACGCTCTCGCCAACCTTCCCGGCAATTGAACTTACCAGATTCGCTGCCGTACTGAGCGAGGCGCGCTGCTCGTTCACTTGCGTGGCAGTTGCAGTGTCGCGATAGCTTTGTGCCCCGAGCCATCCACCACCGAAGCTCAGTGCCAACACACAAAGCGCACCGAGCGCATAGCTAAAGACTTTTGTGTGCCTGTCTGCCCTTACATCTGCAGGCACAGCATGTTGCGTTATCTTTTCAGGTTGCTTTATTTCTGGATACATATCCTTCCCCTTGTACTTTTTGTGCCAAATGGCGGCTGAAATTATACTATTTTATCTCCCCAGTCTGAGAAAACGATGATAACGGTAATGATAGTAATGAGTATAAAAATAATCTGTCTTCTAATGACCTTGGAAAGTTTATCAAAATGGTCAAGATAATAGAGCGTCCCAACACTAAATGCAATTGTGGACAGTAGCAGTGTTGGCTGAGCAATGACGTGGTAGTAGAAAATTAACCAGTGGCTCGTAATCCAAGCGAGCGCTGCGCCAAAATATGCCCAAAGATAAGCCAACAGTCGAATATACTCTTCTTCAAAGCTATAAAAGAAGTGGTGTGCAGAAAAGAAACACACTACCCCAACGAGGAACACCACCGTTAGAAGCGACGCGTGATCAAAGGCAGAGAACAAAGCACTCAACCCAAGTACCTGCCCCACAAGCGCCTGCAGCGACACCCAGAGAACATCATTGCGCGGTTTCACAAGAATAAGCCACAAAATCCATGCGCTCACATATACCAAGCGAGTTAACTCACTCTGAGTACCATCAAGCATAGCGAGCGTAGAAAGGCCTACAATCAGGTCAACTGCGTTTGTTCGAATGTTTGCCAACCAAAAACGCGGCCGCACGGCAAACATACGCCATTTGCTCAAGAGAATAATAACTCCTGCTACCGATACAAAGCCTGTCTCAACAAGAACAAGCACTACAAAAGGCAGCAACACATTTAACAACACATAAAGAGAGTGGGGAAAACCTCGACTGGGCTTTATTTTTTGGACTAGCGGCCTCATGTACCAGCTAGTATAACAAATTGTGTGTCTGCAGGTACACTGATACCTTCTGGTAATTTTGAAGTGGCGGCAGTTCCATACCGATCTTGTAGATAATGAAGCGTGTACGGCTTCGCCCCATTGGTAATATCTACGATGTTCATTCCGCTAGGCAAAGCACTATTTGAAACCGAACCAGTTATGGTATAGCCGTAACTTTTAAGCGAGGCGACCATATTATCACGTAGTATTGGTGTAGCCGCAACGATATAAATGGGGGCACGCTCTTTCAAAATGTAGCCGTCAGGCAGCTGAGAACGTACGTAAGTTTGAATATCGCTATATGTATTGAATCCAGCTCTTGGTCGAACAACCGAAAGGTTGCCGACTCTGTCAGTTGTCACAAGACTGGTCGGTGTCGTCAGGCTGAGAGAAGCTATCTCACTATCGGGGATAGATTTCATGATGTCGTATAAGCGCGCTGCCGCTTTTGTGCTTAAATCAGTTCGAATATTGTTGCCAAACGCACCCATAAGGTTATTGATTCGTCCGGGATTACTAAGCGTGCCGAGGCTCAACACTTTCTGTTTGAGCGCTACAAGTAATTGGCGCTGGCGTTCACCTCGAGCAAAGTCAGAGCTTGTCTCACGAGAACGGGCATACATGAGCGCCTGTTTTCCTGTCATAGCTTGGACGCCCACTGGCGCGAGTACAGGGTTATTGCCATTTTCCCACGCCATCGTCGGGTCATACAGCTGCTCTTTTACGTCAACCACCACCCCATTCACTGTGTTGACCGCTTGTTCAAATGCGGCAAAGTTCACGAGCATGTTATAATTGATACGGATACCAAGTACATCGCTCACTGCCTGATTAACGCTGTCAAATCCAGCTTCTACAGCCTGCTGGTTCGTGCTCGCAAGATCCGTTTTACCAAGATACTTATATTTTCCACTGCTATAGGCGGCGTTAATTTTTTGGTAAGGCCCAAAATAGTTTACAGGCATCTTTACCCACATGTCGCGAGGTATACTTAACAGCGCAGCCTTGTTGTTAACAGGATCGACACTAAGGACCATGATTGTGTCTGTTAAATCGCCCCCGTCGTGTCCCTTCCCGCCAATGCCGAGAAGCAGTATATTCACTCTTCCATCGCCCTCGCCCTTCAGCAGTTCGGGCGCAACACGTTCGGTACTAAGGGCCGCGACGGTACCATCACCACGAAATACTTTATGCACATTCGCATATACCCGCCAGAAAAGTACCCCTCCGAACAGAACAACTACTGCAGCAAATGCAGCGGTTCCCTTCAGAATAGCCCTTCGCCATGGATGTCGCTTTCGAACAATTTTGAGCGGATGACTCGGGGGTGCGTAAGCAGGAAACGCAAAATTAGCTGGTTCTGGCTGTACTGCATGTACGCTGCCGCTCGTTTCTGCGGTGTCGAGCTTCGTGATCTTCGTTATTGGCACTGGCGGTTTCTCATTGGACGTACCCCTACTGGCAATGCCCTGCTCGCTACTATGGATCTGGTGACGCAGCGTATTTCTCTGCCAAAAGTCACCACGAGAAGAATAGCGATAGTCACGCCGAACGGGTAAAAAACCATCGGTTGCTCGCTGGCGATGCCGCCCTGTGGTTTGCGAGGTATTTGTATTCATAATGCCCAACTAAAGCATAAGTATATCGTATAGTCCCTGCATCGTAAACCTCGAACAAAGCCCAATTGTAGCAGTACACCCTTAACCGTAAGTGTATTTTGCTAGCTGAACAAAATACCGTATAGTAGGTACATGCAATATGCCAGCTCTAACCCCGGAGGTAGGAATAGCCTCGAAATGGATAGCTCAGAGACTGAGCCAGTTGTTGTTGATGGGCTCAACCATACATCCGGCTCTCTGAAGTCATTTTTTTCAACTGTCGGGATTTTATTGCTCGCACCGTTAATCGCCGTCATCTTAACGTTGTATGTCTTTCAGTCCTACCAGGTTGACGGTCCAAGTATGGAAACTACCCTCCAGAACAATGACCGATTAATCGTCTGGAAACTACCCCGAACATGGTCGCGCATTACAGGACATCAATACGTACCAAAGCGTGGTGACATCATCATCCTAAACGAATCAGGCCTAACAAGTTACGGTAGCTCTGATGACGCAAAGCAGCTCGTGAAACGTGTGATTGGTCTACCGGGGGATAGAATCGTCATAAAAGACAATGTCCTGACTGTATATAACACCGCAAACCCTAATGGGTTTCGGCCAGACGAAACCCTTCCGTATGGGGAAACTGGGGCCATACCGCCAACAACAAATAACCTTGACGTTACTCTTTCCTCTAATGAGCTCTTTGTTTGTGGTGATAACCGGCCAAATTCTCTAGATTCACGCACGTTCGGAGCAATCCAAACAAGCCAAGTCGTTGGAAAGCTGGTCGCACGTATTTTGCCATTGAGTAACATCGAGAAGTTCTGAAAAACCCGCACGCGACAACACGTCGAGCACATAAGCCTGAACCTGTTATTTGCCGAGTTCCTTGAGGAGTTTGGCTAGTTCTTCGTCTGAAGAAAACCCTATTTCAACCCGACCACCTTTGGCAGTGCGATATATGCGTACTGGGGCACCGTAGCGCTTCGATAATCGCTTCGTTTCTGGCGTCTCACTGGCCATCCGACTCTGCACTGCTTTTGTTGCCTGGACACCCGCCTTTACAGAAGTGACGAAGCGTTCCGCCTGACGTACATTCCACTGATGCGCCGTTATCAGTCGAAGCAATTCAACCTGTTTATCTGGTACGTCTTTGAGTGCTAGGATTTGCCGAGCATGTCCTTCGCTGATATGTTTTTCACGCAGCGCGCTCAGAGCTGGTTTTGGTAAACCAAGCAAACGCACCGTATTGCTAAGCGTCGTCTCTGCCTTACCGAGCCGCTTCGCGATCTCTGCATAACTGAGGTTGAACTGATTGTGCAGCCGTTCAATGGAGACTGCTTGTTCGAGCGGGCCTAAGTCGACGCGCTGGACGTTTTCTATGAGTGCTATCTCCAATTGCTCCTGTTCACGCAGTGTTCGCACGATAACCGGCACGGTTTTGAGTCCAGCTATCTGCGCGGCTCGCCAGCGGCGCTCGCCAGCAATAATACGGTAGCTACCGCTGCCGTCCGCTGTCACCACTAGCGGCTGAACAACACCATGCTGCGCAATGCTCTGTGCAAGCTCACTCAGGGCAGTCTGGTCAAAAACCGTTCGCGGCTGATCCACACTCGGCTGCAGTTTTTCTAGCACAATCTGCTGAATGCGTTCGCTTTGGTCGAGCAACTCTTTTGCATCAAAGTTCTCTGGTATAAGCGAGCCAAGTCCCCGGCCAAGCCCTGATTTTACTGCCACTACAGCCTCCCCTGTTTCTGCGCTGTCATATACGCCTCTTTTGTGTCAATCTGACTAAAACCCGCCACGCTTTATCACCTCCTGCGCAAGCGCCTTGTAGGCTCGAGCGCCTTTACTCCATTTGTCATGCTCAAAAATTGTCTTCCCATAACTAGGCGCTTCTGCCAGACGAATATTGCGCGGCACAACCGTTTTAAAAAGAGCATCGCCAAAATGTTGTTGCACCTCTTTTTTCACTCCTTCACTCAATACGGTGCGTTTTGTGTACATGGTAAGTACTACCCCAAAAACACTCAGGCCAGGATTGAGGCCTTGGCGAACAAGCTGCATGGTCTGCATAAGCTGACTCAACCCTTCAAGCGCAAAATACTCGGCCTGAACCGGTATAAGTACACCATCGGCCGCCGCGAGCGCATTCACCGTCAATAGGCCGAGTGCAGGCGGGCAATCTATGATGACTACCTCGGCATCAACTGCAGCCAGAGCCTGTTTGAGTTTTGTTTCTCTTCCCGATTGACCAACCAAATCAACTTCGGCCTGCGCCAGCTGTGCGTTTGCTGGTAAAACATAAAGGTACTTCGTGTTCGTCGGTAAGACTATATCTGTCGTTTCGGCATCGCCAATCAGTACGTCGTACAATGTCTGCTGCACGCTATTCTTATCTATGCCAAGCGTACTGGTTGTGTTGCCCTGCGGATCAAGATCGACCAACAGTACTCGACGCTTCGCTGACGCCAATTGAGCAGCAAGATTTACTGCCGTCGTGGTTTTTCCGACTCCCCCTTTTTGATTAGTAATTGCCAGTACGTACACCGCGCCCCTCTTTCTCTCTCCATAGCCTACCAGATTATAGCTTCTTCGTAAATGAAGCTTTGAGATAAAGATTAGCATTACACTACTAGCGTATTAATACCAACTTTGGAGCCCGCTGATTCATGCTAGTTTACAGACACCTCTCTTTCCCTGCTTCTGCAGGAAAAAATGTGAGAAATACATAAATCTTACACGCCTTCGATGCAAGTATCTGCCTAGATGGATTCTACGCCTCTTAATAAGAGATCAACCGTCTATTCTTCATAGCCCTAGATCCGGCTTAACAAGCAATGCCGACAAGCCACACCAGAGAGTTGAAATTGCGTTTGTCGCCGCACGAGAACCTTGCAAGTTGCGTTTACTTGAGACCATTGACTAGGACTGGTTCTGTACAGTAAACATATGCTCATTGATTTATCAGCAAAGCCTGTTATAAAGCCACTAAAAAAGCAGGCCTTGCGAGAGTGCCTGCTTTTGGCTTATACGGTATTTGTTTTTGTTTGGTTTAAAGTTTTTGATTTCTCCGCAAAGTACACGGGAAATCTGTCAATAATTATGCGCTCATGTTTTTAGAAATGCAATACCTTTTGTGCACATTTTTTACTCATTTTTACTCCTTTCGCCCCGATTATCCACAACT
>CAYLWF010000025.1:0-100664 GCA_964387505.1 uncultured Candidatus Saccharibacteria bacterium | reverse complement strand
CCACCACAAGAGGCGAAGCGATTCTATGAGCGCGACAAAAGGCAAGTACGTGTTTTAGCATAAGCGCGCTATACTAGAGCAATGAATAGTATGCATAGCTTTGCTGAAGCAAAGCTCAGCCCATGGGTACACGCTGAAGCGCCAAATGAACATGAGGTTGGCTTGTTGTGCTCAGAGTACGGCCTAAAGGAACGCTTTGTGCAAGATGCCCTCGACCGAGATGAAATTCCACGTGTCGAAACAGTAGGAAGCTACACCTACATCATCACGCGGTTTGCATACGAAACGGAGGAGGGCGACATAGAAACTGCGCCGATTCTTTTTGCACTCGGCCAAGAAAAGCTCGTGACAGTGAGTCTCGAGAAACTGCCCAGCCTGAGCGATATCTTAGAAGAAAGCGGCCACACGGAAAGCAAAGACCCCGTTCTCATTTTGCTGCTCATTCTCTTGCATATAGACGCGCAATACGACCGCTTCATTCACGATTCTTCAAAACAAATTCACCGCTTGTTGCGCAACATTGGACACCGATCACTTGGGCCAGAGGCCTTTATACGGTTTGTTCACATAGAAGACGATATGAACGACTTCCTCAGCTCGCTTGGCCCCACAAACACCACCCTGCGACACCTCCTCAGCAACAAAGAAGTCCCTGCTTTTGCTCGTCACCGCGACATGGCAAACACGGTTATTTTAAACAACGAACAATCCATCCAAACCTGTGAGGCAAACCTCAAATCCCTCAACTCTATTCGCCGTACGTACACGCTCATTGGCTCACACAATCTTGACCGTACTATTAAAATCTTAACCATGGTGAGTGTCTTTATTTCCATACCAACCATGTTTTTCAGTATGTACGGCATGAATATTGGCCTTCCCGAGCAGCACAACAAACAGGCATTCGGAGGTTTGCTTGTTGTTTGTTTAGTCACCGTCCTTACGGCCTACGCAATCGGCCGTAAAAAACGCATTTTCTAACCTCTGCGTCAGGGTCCGTCCCTGACGCATACAAAAACCGAACATTAGTCTAGAGATATTCAATAGACTGGTTTTCTTGATGCAAGAAGGTAGTTATGTTTTGTAACGTGTTAGTATGGTCCAATCATCGTGGCTATGCCCTTCCGTGATGGCTTTTTGGTATGAGACAAGCGTGGAAGCAATGAGTGGAACCATCGTTGGATCGATGTTACGCAGGGCGTATGTTTCGTCTTTCGCAATGAGTTCAACGGCAAAGTTTATGGGTCTAGGGTGATTTTGGTAGTCACGCCAGGCCAGTTGCGTTGTGGCACCACCTGGTTTCTCGCAGAGCATTTCGCCAGTTTGTTTCTCGTCGAGCCCAAGCGCTTTTGCAAGCCGCATTGCCTCGCCAAACCCCGCCAAATGCACAGCTTGCAAACAATTCAGTACTAGTTTTATGCGCATACCACTTCCTGCGGAGCCAAAATATTTCACTTGGGACGATATGTTTTCCAGATGGGTCTTCACCTCATCGAGCTTTTGCTCATCACCACCCGCCAATAATACTAATGTTCCACTCTCAGCACCGGCGCGACTGCCGGTCATGGGCATGTCGAAAAAGATAAGCCCCTTTTCGGCACATACTTCAGCCAGTTCGTCTACACAGTCAACCGAAAGCGTCGCACAGGTAATGAGTGCCTGCGCTGCATTGGCATGCGCAATGATGCCACCTTCGCCCAACCATATTTCTCTGGCAGACTCATCATTTGCCGTCACTTCAAAGACTAGTTCAGCGCCCTGCACTGCGTCTGCGACGGAATCAGCCCGCCGCGCACCGCGCGACACAAGATTGTCCGCCTTCTGTGGCGACCGGTTCCACACGGTCACCTCATACCCCTTCTTCAAGAAATTATCGGCGATCCCATGCCCCATAATTCCTAACCCCAGAACCGCCACTTTCGTCATGATACGCTCCTAATTCGTTGCAAAGTTCATAAGATGGTTTAGACTGTCCAGCCCGTTCGTCAAAAAATCTGCGCCGCTATTGAGCAGCTCGTGCGTCGTGCCAACTCCATGCAATATGCCTACCTTGAGAGCTACACGCGCCCTTCCTCCTGCAATGATGTCGTACGCGTGATCGCCAATGACAACTGCGTTTGATGGTTCTACTCCAACCCGCCGCAGCAGTTCGAGTATAGCGTCTGGTTCAGGCTTACGCGGGAGTTCTTCATCTGCCGTAATAATGGCATCAAACAGCTCTTCCACATTGTTTATACCGGCTGCAGCAAAGTTGCGATGAATCATCATCATACTCCCAGAGGTGAAGAGACAAAGCTTTACCCCGCGCGAGTGCCACTGCTCCAAAATTTCTCGTGTGTGTGGGTAGGGTTTTATGAGGTGTGTGAGTTCATTTTGTACTTCGTCGTGTTCGCGTACGAGATCTGTGATGTCTAGGTCAGTATGATGCCCGGCGAGAATCTGTTCATACGTTTCATAAATGGGTTTGCCGAGACGTTGACGAATGTAGTGTTCGGCTCCTAAATGACCCAAACCATGTCGCTCCAGTACTGTACGGTAACCTTTATATATGAGTTCGCGCGTATCAACGAGCGTACCATCAGAGTCAAATACGATAGCCTTGATAGTTGTATTCATGTCCACATCATACGAAACATAGCTTCCACTGACAACCTCAGGCATTTCTGGGCTGGACGCTTTCTGGTTGCGAGACCGTCCGAGCGAACGAATATGATTATCGAGTAAGTATAGTAGCGTTGGTGTATCTGGCGCGGTCATGAGTGCTGCGCGAAGGGAAGACGCACCGTCGAAGCCCTGAATGTAGATTTTGCAAAACTTGTTGAGTGTATGAATGGGTCGTTCGCTATTTTTCCACGTGGCAGCAAAGAGTTCTACATGGCAACGGAACAGATTGATTTTACCTATTTCATCATATTTTTCCCATTCACTAGGTCCGTCCTGGTGGAAGACGAGAGGGTTGTGGAAGATGCCGCGGCCGACCATAATGCCGTCTAGTTTATAGTGAGCGGCGAGTTCTTCACCCTGTTTGCGGGACATCACGTCACCGTTGCCGACGATCAGGGTTTTGACGCCGAGTTCGTCGCGCATTTCACGTACGCTGGCAATAAGTTCCCAGTCGGCCGGCACTTTGCTCATTTGTTTGCGCGTGCGGCCGTGCACGGTCAGCATATCGAGATCCTGCCGAAGCAGGAAGTCAAACCACGTCATGTCTACCGCACTAAAACCGGTGCGTGTTTTAACGCTCAGCGGCAACTGCGTCAGGGTCCGTCCTTGACGCAAGCCTTCACGGGCGGCGGCAATAATCTCTCCGGCAAGGGCGCGATTTTCTTCTTTGATAAGCGCAGCACAAGCACCATTTTTCACTTCACTTTTGGCTGGGCAGCCCATGTTTAGGTCAACACCGGCAAAATTGACGTTAGCCGGTAAACCCAACTCACGAGCCAGCGAACCATCGGCAATCTGCGCGCACACCGCCCGAAAATTTTCTGGCTGCAAACCCCACAGCTGCGCTACCACCTTCCCTTCCGTTTCAACGAAACGAAGCTTTTTGAGTAAATTTGGTCGCCCCGGACTCATCAACCCGTCCACGTTCACAAACTCGGTAAAAAACAGGTCTGGCGGCGCCAGCTCAGCTACCACCTGCCGAAACACCGTATCCGTCACCTCATCCATCGGCGCCAACACAAAAAACGGTTTTGGGATAATAACTTTCATACTTGAAATATTATTTTATCCCATTTCATAGATTTATGACTTCACGAGCGCGCCCTAGCCAATGCTGCCCTTACGAGATCTGCCCCTATAGGGCATTGCTGCTGCAATACTGCTTGTCCCGATTCAAACTGTCCTTTTGCGCCTTCAGGGCTTACAGGTATACCCAAATCTTCCAACGCTTCTGGGTCACCACCCACCTGAAGTCCTGCAAAATATGCTTCAACCACCGCAAATGGCAAACCGTCGTGCCTCATATCTTACTATTATAGAATTTGTTGCAATAATTGCAACTTATTCCCAACGGAAGAAGCGGAAGGCAAGGATATAGACGACGACTGTCCAGCCGACGATGATGCCAAACTGCGGCAGCAGGTCGAGTATACCGCGGTTTTCAGTGATGATGAGCCGAGCGGCGTCAATCACTGGCGTTAGCGGCAGGTAGTTTGTAATCCCCTGCAGCCATTCCGGCATGAGAAAGCGCGGAAAAAAGCTGCCAGAGAGAAACATCATGGGGAAGGTGATGATTTGCGCTAGCGGGGCTGCCTGCCGTTCGTTTTTCGCCCAGCCGCCTACCGAAAGACCGATGCCGAAGAGCATGATGGCTCCAAGCGCTACCAACAGCCCGAGCACAAGGTAACTACCCCGCATATTCAGGTTAAACACGCTCAGGCCAACCACAAACATGGTCGTTATGGACATCAGCCCAACAAAGGTGTTTGATATGACATTCCCGAGGAAATACTGCCAGACTTTGAGCGTGGTGGTGTGATAGCGTCGTAGCACACCCTTTTCTTTGAGCTTGGGGAAGACACTGGTTGGGCCAAATATGCCGGCACCTAGGAGCGAAAAGCCGAGTAGCCCCGCGAAAACATAGTCGAACTGGGTCAAACCCTGTCGAGCGGTTGACTTCGCCGTCACGCTAAATGGTTTTTCTATGGGTACAAACTGTTTGTTTATACCTTCAAACACGCTGTTTAGCACCGAAGCCAGTGTTTGGCCGCCCTGTTCGTTGCTCTTGTTGTAGAGCACCTGAGCCTGGCCAGTTGGGTAACCTTTGTCGCCTACTTGGCCAAATTCTGGTGGCAAAATGATGGTCGCATCCAGCTCGCCGCGGCTCATTTTTTCCTGAGCCTGTTCGAGGGTTTTCACCTGGGAATCTATTTTTAACACCTTGTCTTTTTGCCCCATTTGCTCAAACTGCTTTGCGAACTGCGTGTCTGAGCGGTTCAAAAATGCCACATTGAAGCTCACACTCGTGTTACTACGGCCAAATATGCCGCCAAAGACGAAAAGGAACAGGAGCGGAAAGACAAAGGTGAAAAATATCGCAAGTTTGTCGCGGAACAGCCGCCGAATATCGATTTTTGCAAAAGTAAGTACGGGTAGTAGCGCTTTCTTCATATCAGTCCCTCAATGCCTTTCCGGTCAAGTCAATAAACACATCTTCTAGGTTCGCTTGCTCAACATGCTGTGTTTTCTTGAAACCACGCTTTAGAAGCTGTTGTATAAGGTTCTTTGGTGTGTCGAGCGCAATAATCTTCCCGGCGTCCATAACCGCCACACGGTCGCACAACAGTTCTGCCTCGTCCATATAGTGCGTGGTCATGATGACTGTCACGCCACGGTCACGCACCTCGCGTATAAGATCCCAGAGGTTGCGCCGCGCCTGCGGGTCAAGCCCAGTGGTGGGTTCATCGAGGAAAAACACCTTCGGGCCATGCACAAGCGCAGCCGCTATGGAAAAACGCTGCCGCTGACCGCCAGAAAGCTGCTCGACGTAGCTTTTCGCTTTATCTTCCAGCTGCAGGTCTCGCAGAAACTTCATAGCATCAACTTTCTCGCCATACGCGGCCGAGAAGAACTCCAGCAGCTCCGTCAGTTTTGTCTTTTCTTCAAATGAAGGCGTTTGTGGTTGCACACCTATAAGCCCCTTGACCTTGTCCGGCTCGCTGGCAACATCCAGACCATCGAGCGTCGCCGAGCCACTGTCTATTGGCCGCAATGTTTCGAGCATCTCAAGCGTTGTGGTTTTTCCCGCGCCATTTGGCCCAAGTATGCCAAAAATCTCACCTTCCTTCACCTCAAAAGAGATGCCATTTACGACAGCCTTGCCATCGTACTTCTTTGTCAGCTTGTCTACTTTTACAATTGGTTGCTTCATGGCATCTACTGTACCACGGTGTTACCGTTTTGTGATGAACGATGTTTAATTTGGAAGCGACTCCGTATACTAGGGATATGCACTTACTGTGGTTAGCCACCGCTATCCTGATGGTTGGACTGGTGTTTTTACTGTGGCAATGGCCAAAAAGCACCGCTCATTCATTTAGTCAGCACGCCGCAACAAATGCAGCGTCTATCTGGTACTACTTTGGCTTGTTTGTCGTAACAGAGAGCTTACTTGCAACCTGGTTTTGGCGAGAGATAGCTGGCTCACTCCACTTCGGTCAAATCATAGCCATTTGTTTCACTGTGTCTGCCCTGCTGCAGATTGCTTGTACGCTTGTACCAGAAATAGGCGAGCTGAGAATAAAGATCCATCGCGTGTTTGCCGGAGCGTCTGGGCTGCTGCTCCTACCCATTGAATGGCTCCTTTTTATCTCATCGACACCGTCCGACACTATACAACCTCTTCTCATAACCGCCCTGGTAATCCAACTAACAATCCTCATTTACCTCGCCATAAGACAGCAAGTTATGGCCTGGCCGCTACAGACAGCGTACTATTTGGCATTTTTAGTGCCATTATTCTTTTTACGCATATAAAAAGTGCCTGGAAGACCAGGCACTTTTGCGTTGACTAGTACAATTAGCCGCGCTTAACGGTTAGAAAGCCGTTGCGTGGGTTTTCGTTCACGCTAAAGCCAGCTGGAAGCTCGCAAGCTTCTGGGCGGCTGTCCTTGCTGAAATAGTAAATAGTCTGCTCTTTACCGCCACGAAGAGTAACCTTCTTTGAATTCAGGTGGTATGTAACACCCTTTGAGTTCTTGTGCGTATATGCCATAACGTGTATCTCCCTCTCTTAACATTACGTTAGTACCCCTACCATACATCGGTCGTAATCTGTTTGTCAACACCCCTCAATACAAAATGTCTGGTATGTAGTACGTCAGATACCGAAAACAAAGTTGTGAGACTATACTAAACTATTCGTTCCGTATCTGTTCGGTCAGCGTTATTATGTTTGTTTCTGCTACGTTTCGCACGAAATAGATGTATGAAACTGAACGCGACATAAACGTCGAGTTCTTGAGAAGCGAGTTTGCCGTCCCCGCTTATGAAACGTAACAAATCAAGTTTCTCCCTTGAAGGCTACACTGATGTTTGCTGTCGCCTTCGGCTCCAACAGGGAGGCTTAATTGAGCTAGGGTTACATTGTATGTAAAAAATTCTATTACGACGTTTGGATATTGCTTCCAACGGTCACCTGTATTACACTTATGGTTGTTACTTAATTTAACGTCTTAAAGGTGGAAAGATGGATTTTCGACAATCAAACACAACCCCTGTTAACCGACCAGAAGCTGCGGCTCCTGCTACAGCCCCAGCTCCTCAAACATCAGTTCACAATGACAAGAGCAGGAAAATGCTCAATAATGGTCCCGAGTGGTTCAACTGGCTCAATGTTGTTGTCCTGTTTGGTGTTGCCATATTAATTACTATGTTGGCATTTTCGTTCGCTCGAACAGACACAAAGAGTAGTGAAGAAAAATACGTAGACACTAGCAAATATCAGGCAGTCTTCCTCAATAATGGTCAAGTATACTTCGGTAAGGTCGCCTCGCTCAATGCGAAATATGTAAATCTTGTCGGCGTATACTACCTCACCCAGAACACAACAGCGGCAGCAAATGGTCAACAACAAGCAACGAGCGATTATACACTCGTTAAGCTTGGCTGTCAGCAAATACACTACCCAGCAGATCAAATGCTAATCAATCGTGACCAAGTCACTTTCTGGGAAAATCTTAACAAAGATGGTAAGGTCGCAAAAAGCATCGAAGAGTTCAAGAAGCAGAATCCGAATGGGCCAAACTGTTCTCAGGTGAGCAATGAAACACAGTCCACTACGAACACAAACACGCAGGGCAGCACTACTCCATCTAACACAACGACAAATAAGCAGCCCTAGCACGCGACTTAGCTTACAAAAGAAGACCCTTATGTACGAGGGTCTTCTTTTAGGCTCGAGCACGCATTACACGCGAAACGTCCTGTTAGTAAAGGTTAGCCATGTGTGCTCTTTTAACTCCAACCCGACGTAAGCACCGCTCGTTAGCACCGTCAGGTGCTAACGAGCGGGAGCGAAGTCTTTAGGGGTGGGGAGTCTAGTCGGCCGGATTTATTCCGGTTGACTAGACGGGGAGTGAGATGTGCCGGCGGCACATCGCAAGGGAACCTTCAGCTGCCAACTGTGTTGGCAAGGCAGAAGTTCCGGGCCCGCGGAACGTGGGCAAGCCTACCCCTTGAGAAATCGACGTTTATGTCGGGTTCGGGTTAAGGTAGATATCATCATCGAGACTCAGAAGGAATAGTTAACCCGCCCCGGCTATTAGCCACACATGCCAACCAAATACTTCTTGCATAAGCTGTTGCCACTGCATGAGCAAGCCCTTGTATCTACGCATAGGGCTTCATCAGCCAGTGATAGAGCGCTGATATAGCAAATCCTACGAATGATAACACCGCAACCACAATACTCCATCCCGCCAAGTCGGGCGACCACCTTGGCGACATAAAGTCAAATTTATAAAGGGCGTCTGGAATATTTCCGAGCTGAATTCCGCGTGAGGCCATAAAGTTCTGGATACACGTAATTGTTGCCTCGGCGTTTGCTGTTTGCCCCTGCTCATTACATGTCCGCTGTGCCTCAGCATAAACAGCGCTATTATTTTGGCCAAGCGCTTGCTGCTGAGCCGACTGAATACGCTCGTAGGTATACTTAAGTTGAATGGGGGGATGCACGCCGTTTGAGCCGGAGGTCAAACTAGTGTTCATATGTCGCGAAACGTAGTGTCGAAGCTCCTTCAGGGCGCTCTCTACGTCCCCACCCTCTTTATCTGCGACAAAAACAGCCGTGCGAAGTCTGCCCATTTCGATATTGTTATGTTGAAGAGCCCGTACTGCAATGAAGCTAAAGACCAAGGTCAAAACCAGAAAGTACCATGGATGCATATGCCGCAAATATCGCCATGCATGATGTAACGTAAACTTACTCATTATGTTTATGATTATAGCAGCGGCCCTTGCTAGTTGATACCCGATACTTGATACTTAAACTATGCATATATTCTTTTCTGGGATTGGGGGGACAGGGATTGGGCCGTTAGCAATGGTGGCTAAACAGGCTGGCTATGATGTCTCTGGTTCAGACAAGCAAGATTCTTTATACATAGAGTATCTACGTAAGCATGGTATTTCTAACATCACTATTGGCCAAACGACAGATGATATTGCTGCCGCTCATGCTCGACAACCCATAGACTGGTACGTGTACTCTTCCGCCGTAGCTATAGAGCAACCAGATGCACCAGAGTTTCAATTTTGTCGCGAAAATGGCATTCGTATGAGTAAACGCGATGAGCTGCTGAATGCGATTTTGTCGCGAAAAGACCTCAAACTTATAGCCATAGCTGGTACACACGGCAAAACAACCACAACCGCCATGACCATCTGGACGTTTAAACAACTTGGTATACCCATTGGTTACATTCTTCCGGCCAAGAGCAGTTTTGCCGAGATGGGTGCCTACGAAGCAGATGCTGAGTACTTTGTGTACGAGTGCGACGAGTACGACCGCAATTTTCTGCAGTTCCATCCCGCCGTGAGCCTCATTACGGGAATCGCGTGGGATCACCCAGACATATACCCGACACAAGAAGACTACAACGCTGCCTTCATGGAATTCCTCGGTCAGTCGAAAACGAGTGTCATGTGGCAGAGCGACGTTGACCAGCTTAGCGGCAAACCAGGTGAAGATGATGTCGTTTTGTCAGATGCAGACGAAAAAATGAGGTTAATTCAGCTCGCAGGTGAGGTCAATCGACGCAACGCGTGGCAAGTTGCTCACGCCCTGGCGCCACTCGTTCAAAAGCCAGTAGTTGATTTACTCGCAATCCTGGAACAGTTCCCCGGCGTTTCGCGGCGGTTTGAGAAAATTGTACCGGGACTGTATAGCGACTACGCCCACACGCCAGAGAAAATTCATGGCGCCCTACAGCTCGGCAGTGAGGTGGCAGACGAGAATCTGGTTGTTGTCTACGAGGGTCTTCATAACACCCGTCAACATTTCATAAGAGATGAATTGGTTAATCTCTTTGACGGCATCAAACAACTGTACGTTGTCCCTAGTTATCGGGCACGCGAAGACGAGTCGCTCGAAGACCTCACGCCCGAGAAACTCATTGGCGGCATGAATGCTCAGATACAGACGCATGCAGAGCCAGCCGCACTTGAAGACCACCTAAAACAGCGCTTGCAAGCCCATATAGACAGCGGCGACACCGTGCTTTGCCTCAGCGCAGGCGGAGGTAACAGCCTTGATGAATGGCTCCGCCAAGAATTTACGCAATGAAACTACTTTAGTACCTTACTGTTTCGTAGCTCTTTGTAGATCACAAGAATCTGGCGATGAAATTTAGGACTACTTGAGGAGTTTTGTTTTATTACATATGCAAAATGAGATTTAGTGCTTCGATTGACTATCTAAAGTATGACAACAGCCATAATTATTAGTAAAATGATAAGCACAACAAACCATATAGCTACGCTCGTGGGAGTTTTTGGCGGAGCAACAGCTGATTTGAGCGTGTTTCTGGCAAGCAATAGCTTTGGGTCTTCTAGCGTAGTCATATCCTTTATAGCTGCCTGCATTCTTTGATCGACGCTTTCTGTTACTATTCCACCCGCTACTCCAGGCGTCGTTTGTACGCCGCCCGCACTCGTCTCGCCCGTAAGTGCGGCTGCGACAAGAGCAACTTCGCCTGTAGCTTCATCGAAACGCCGCTTAACCTGCTTGGTTTTTGGATTTGCTTCGTGTGCCCGCTCTTGGTAGTATTCATGACCATATTCAAAGGTAGATTCTTGTACTGGTCTCCCGTGTTCATCGACTTCTACGCTGTGCCAAGCACTACGCTCTACGCGGTGACTTGGTGGCACAACTATCTGTTCACGCTGGCGCGCGAGTTCAATCTGTTCCGCTTTATTGGGGATTGGCTTTTGTTCTGGCTTTTGGACGTTATGCTGTTTCGCAACTGAGTTTTCTCTGCTGTCGACTTTAGTTTCAGTTCGACGGTTTGGCGCCTCGACATGAAGCTGAACAAGAGATGGCGCTCCAGCTTCAACTTTTGCAGCTACGATCGGTGGTATACCTGCTTGCTCGACTGCCTTGTGTTTCTCGGCTGCTGCTGCCAGCACCTTCGCGGTTTCGGCCTCACGAATATGATCCCAGCGCATATTTTCAATTTTCTTTGCTTGTTCTTTGCGCTCAGCAGAGAACTTCCGCTCCATATTCTTTTCGCGCCGCCTGTGACGAATATGCTCGATGCCCCCGCCCACAATGAGCCCAGCCACGAGGCCGCGGTTACGACCTCTGCGAAATGCATCGTTTTCTGCATCACTCAAGGCGCGGACAACTTCAGGAGCTCCTAGGGCGCTTGCTGCCGCGGACAATGGAGCAGTGTATAGGTTGGGAGAAGTAGGCACCGACGGGAAAAACGGAGCGGATGAACCGGCAGACCGATAGCGAGGTCTTGGAGGTGAGCTAGGAGGTGAACCTGGGAAAGATGGTGCTACAGGAGGAGTTGTCGGTGGACGCCCGCCGCCAGAACTAGCGCTATGCGAAGAAGACGAAGCAGAAGACGGAGAACCTGAATGGGCAGAAACTGGACGCGAGGGAGTAGGATGCGTCGATGGCGTCATGGTCGTCCCGTCATCAATATCTTCAGAGTCATCAAGAGGTGTTGCCGCGGTCGCTTCGGGAGATGTGGTGTTATCTGCTGTTGGCTCTGGTGCTGTTTCAGGATCTTCCGTTGTTTCCTCCAACGCAGCCTCGCCCTCTGGAACGACTGTATTTTCACCCAAGCTCTCTGTACTTTCTGACTCATGAGGACTCGGTACCGCCTTTTCTACGGCTCGCCGTATAATAGCTTCGTCATGGGCTGCTTCTATGTCGCTCAGATCAACTGGCCTGCCTTCGGCGAGTTCAGTTGCAGCATGTTCTTCCGCCGTAGATAGTTCTGGATCACTTTCACCTCTTTTTTCGTCATCTGTTGACTTTTCTTGGGAAGAACCTGAGGCACGTTCGCCACCCAGAATGCCGCCCAGCAACGGAGCCGTTTTTCTAGCAACTTCCTCTTGTTTGTTTGTTTTTCCGGCGTCTGAAGACACTTTTTCCGCTGAGGCAACGATGTGGCCGACTCTTTCCCGCCGCTTCGATTTCTTTGCGTCAGTACTGTCATCATCGTCCTCTTCGGGTCCTTCTGGTGTGTATGTGGACAAACCTTCCATATGCGCTATTTTACAAGATTTACCCTATTTTTCAACGCTCTCATACTGAAACTCGCTGTACGTGTTCCCTGCCGCGTACGCAAGAAGCATGGCTCGCACTGGAGGTACAACGTTTTCCGGCAGGTCGCTTAGAGAAAACCATGCTACGCTGTCATGTACATCGGGCTCAGCATTGTACGGCTCCCCGCTCCAAGACTTTGCCCGAAACAGCACATCGCACCATTCCATGTCGTGCTGTTCTGGCTCATTGCGCCAACTGACATGCACAAACTCTGCGCCTTCTGGACTGACAGTGACACCCACTTCTTCTTTCGCCTCGCGCACAGCGGCTGCTAGAAATCCTTCTTTTTTCTCGACTTTACCAGAAGGCAAACCATAGTAGCCATTCATCCAGCCCGTGTTTGCACGACGTACAAAAAGGTATTTGCCCTCACGCTCTATGAGCATAAAAGCCGCGCAATATGGCCGAGCGGTCGTTGCAAATTCATCCACGGTGAATCCTCCCTGTTTCGTCTATTTTTACGGCACCCTGACGCACAACTTCTATGGCATCGTCTACGATGCGGATAATGGTAGACGGTGGTCGTTCGCCTATGTCGCCCGTGTCAACATAAAAATCAATTTTTTCACCAAAATACGCCACTGCCTCCGCAATATTCTTAGCCGTTGGTGCGCTAGGACTGTTGGCGCTCGTTGTCTGTAAGGGGCCGACCTGCTGGAGAAGAGCCTGCAGTGGCACATCATCTGGTATGCGAAACGCCTGTCGCATTGTCCCACGATGCAAATATGCAACCCCGTGAGGAATTTCGACACTGACTGCTCCCGGCCAAAAATGCTGCACCGCAGAAAGATAGCGCTTTTTTACACCAAGCTGCTCCATCTGAGACACGTCTGCGGCAATAATTGTGCCCGGCTGCATTTCACGCGGCTTAACTTCGCGGAACAGGCGCTCCACAGCCGCCTCGTCGGCCGCACAGCACACCAAACCATATACGGTATCTGTTGGAATTACACCTATGGCGCCACTACGTAGTAGCTGTACTAGCTGCGGGTCATGAAGCGAATGAAATACCTGCACGTACGTCCTACTTTTTGCTATACGCCAGATAAGCGAGCGCTGCCAAAACAACAAATACAACGACTGCGCCCACGATAGCTCCAATAGGTAAGTTACGAGACTGTTTTGGTGTAGCAGCTGGAGCTGCCTTTTCTACTGGCTCAGCGGGCTCATTTGCTACGATATCTTCTGAAGGCTGTTTCGCAACCGGATCTTCTTGCGGAGATGTTTGCGGTGGCTCAGCGGGATCTTCGGCAATTTCAGACGGCGAAACTGCAGGAGCTGGGGCGGGTGGGGCGTTCTCGCTAACCACAGTCTGTGGCGGCGCGATCACATCCATAGTCTGTCCGGACGACGCGTTTGTTGGCTCAGCGGGTGGCTGCTTTATATCACTATCCATATGTACCATTGTAGCAGTTTGACCCTTAAACTGGTACACTCCAAGGGGCCAATTTTATAAGCTATACGTGTTAGCCTTGTGCCGTACAAGACCCTCGCTTACGAGTTCGTCGAGAACAGCCTCTAAGCGCGTATCGACAACATTCTTTTCTAGCGCTTTTTTAGTCATGGGGCCTGCCGAAAGCAACCGAACAATTACGCCTCGTACCTGGCGCTTCGAACCATGAAAGGCCGACTGTTTTGTATATGTTTTGCTCTGCGAAACATTGCGTACTTGCGTTTTCAGCCAAGCGCCGTAGTCCATAAGCGCCCAGTACCACTCGCGTGGGTGTTCGTGATCAAGTGTCTGACTCACAAGATCCCGGATGAAATTATCAGAGACAATTTGGCCGTCCCGGGTAAAATGGTAGATGTAGGCAGTGCGAATATTTGTCTCTACAAACACGCTTGGCTGGTTGTATACGTACGCCACCAGTGCACCAGCAGTATTCTCGCCAACACCAGGAAGCTTAATAAGTTCTTCTGCAGTGTTTGGAGCAACCCTACTCTGCTGTAACTGCTGCACTGCCTGCCATAGAAACTTTGCCCGTCGGTTATATCCTAAGCCCTGCCAAGCGCGCAACACATCACCAAGCTTCGCAGCGGCAAGCGATGCGGCAGTTGGGAACTGTGCCAGAAATACCTGAAACTTTGGGATAACCCGGGCTACCTGCGTTTGCTGTAGCATGAGCTCACTCACGAAAATCTTGTATAGGTCATACGAGCCATCCACTTCAGGCAAACGCCACGGCAAATCATACCGCCCTGCGGTCCGATAATGTTCCCATATAGTCTCCTGAAATTCCTGTACCTCTCGAACAGATAGCTTCATCTGCCCATGATAGCACTCACGAAGCCTACCAGCGAAGGTTTGTCAGGCTAACATCGGAGATTTTTTTTGGAGTTCCGCCCGCTACGCTTACGGCATAGTCGGCAACTTCGTTTGCATTGGCTACCCGATAAACAACGACGGTATCGTTAAGCCAGTACACTATTGATTGCATGCTTTTCTGAGTTGTTAGCTCTGTTTCCTTGCCAGTTGCGAGATTACGCAGCAGTAGCACTCCTTTCGCATCACGCACATCCACCCAAGCGCTCGTCTTACCATTTGGGTCATCTGCGTAGGAACGTGAGGTGTAGACAGATACGGGATTAGACTCTACGGCAGCCGCCTCACCAACGGTGTATTCATACCACTTGTCCTGAGTCTGTAGCTTGAGCTTCGTATAATCGGTGCGCATAAGCGACCAGACGTTGCCGCTAAACAATACCTTTTTTGCGGTGCCGTCTATGGCAATCCGAGCAAAGGTTTCAGTTGCAGCAGGATCGGTGGCAGATACGGTGTAGTACAGCATACTCCCAATCAGTTCGTAGCCGGCAAAGTAATTTGCACTGGCAAGCTGGAAGCGTTTGTTCGTGCTAAAATCGTACGCAATAATCCTCTGTCGATTTGGGTTGGCCGCACTTGCACCTGCAACCGTCTCAACGTACACGAGAACCTCTCCTCGCCAACCAAGCAAGTGAATCTGTTCACCGTAAGCAATGTTTGTTGTGTTGCCTTCTTCCGTATCAACAATACTGAGCGCCGTTAAGAGATATCCTTCTTTATTTCGTTTTTCATCGCGGCTAGAGGCAACGGCAACCCTGCTGCCAGATGGGCTTGGTATGGCGCTTGTAGCCTGCGTCTCCAAGCCTGTGCCTGCTAACAGTACTTCGCGGTTTTTACCGTCAAGATACATTTTGTAGACATCATACTTACCGCTTTCTTTACTAACAAAAACTGCCCGGGCGGATGGCACAAGCTTGTAGTCCACGGTTGCCTGAGCTCTTGATGGAGCCTCGAGAGTATCTGTGCGATAACCCTCTTTTTTTACACGTACTTTTTCGTCTGTTCCTGGTTCAATAGTTAACACGGCTTTACCAGTTTTATCTGACTTTGCGCTAGCCTCGCCGCTCGCAACCATGACGTCTACCAGAGGTTTTCCAGAAAGATAATCTACAAACCGATAGCTAATCTGCTGACCAGTTGGCCTCAATTTCACTTCGCCAAGATCGATAATACGCATCCCAAAATCAATCTGTTTTCTGGTTGTCGTTGCAAAGGCGGCCTTTCGGACAATCACATCATGTTTCCCTATTCGTATACCTTTCAGTTTTGCACGACCATCACTATCTGTTTTCGCTGACACTGCACCAATGTCTACGTTGGCATTTTGTAGAGGCAGGTTTGTGCCACCGTCCACAACCTTTACAAGTGCGCTCGAATGCACTCCCGCCATATTTAGCACCATTGCACGGACTGGCCCAACAAAGAATACGACTCCAAGCACAATGACAAGGCTGACTATCACACCATACCGCTTTAAGGGGCTGTCCCACCAGTTAAACCAGCTGTTCTTGAGACGCTCTCCTAAAGACGGTTTCATAACAACGGCTTTGGCGGGTGGCGCGGCATGCAATAGAGCATCACTATCTTGTTTTAAGATATCATCGACAGCTGCCACCGTTTCAGCGTCATCGGGCGCGTTTGTAGCTTTAAAGTCGCTCGGCAGTTGTTCCATGTCAAGATCTTTTTCTACCGTTATCTGCTCTGAGGACACTTTCTGATCTACGGCACCCGTGTCAGTATTTGCTGTAACAGGTGGCACCGACGGTGTCTCTTCTGCGAATGGCGCTTCTGATCTTATCTGATTATCAGTCGTATCATTGTCTGATAACGCTACTTCTGTTACTTCTGGTACTTTAACTGGCACAGAGCTGGGGGCAGGTTTTGCCTTACTACCATCAAGCAGCTGGGGTGGCCCCATTATTTCTACGACGTGCTTCTCGGCATTAGCCTGTTCAAGATCCTGGGCGGGCAATGGGTTCACATCTTTTTTCATAGTGCTTATCCTTTGCCTTATTGTAGCACGATGTTCATATTTACACCGAAGATACGCTTTGTTTTGCGTATTTTATGTTGTTTCAAGGAGAGCCTGATGGTAAAGCAATATCCGCGCGCTAACTATCAGCGCTCCAAGCCCAAACGCAAAGAACGCCGTAGCGGCTATGGCAACCAATCCCTCATAGAAACCAGGCCACAAAAGAACAGATTGCATCACTTCGTCTGCACGCGAGAGAAGGGTTGCCTTCACCTCAGCGCTTTTACCCATATCTGCCCAAGCCGACAATGCAATAATCAAACTAACGACTACTGAAACCGTAAGACTAACTGCAATATCAAAGTAAGATAGTTTTGCTTTTTGCCACAGAAGCGCCCAGTTCAGGTTAACCATACTACCTGTAGCATAGCCTAGTCTCTTTATTTTGTCAGCGGGGTTTCTGCAGCAGCCCAAAGCTTAGCCCGCACAAAACGCCATACGCCATAACCGATAGCTACTACGCCTACAAGCCCTGCGAGCCAAGCGATTCGATGAGGCGTAGTCGTCTTCGACGTCATTGGCGTTGCCGCTGCATGGACTGGCAGCGATCTAGTGACTTGCGCGCCGCTTTTTGGAGTTTCAACCTCCGGTTCGTAAGACTCCCTTGTTGTTTCGCCTAATACCTGCACCGCTTCCGAAGTCACTTCTGTTCCTACCGTTTCTTCACTGGCAACCACCCGAATAACAGTAACGCCTTGTGTCGAGTTTGTATACGCTATGGAAGACGAGGATGCCCGTTCTGCGTCATTACCTTGCTGTGCAGATAACACCTCCCCTCTGTCTGCGACACTATTCGCATTTCCCGGTGTAGCCTCAACTGCCGGAGTAGGGTCGGGGTGTATTGGAAGAGAAGGTGTCAGGGGATTGTATGGCGTTAATGGAGGTGTAGGATTTGGCTCTGTTGTTTGGTTTTGAGCCGGATTTGATGTTGGCTCAAGAACTGGAGCGGGGTTGGGGTTAGGTACGGGGTTAACTACTGGATCTGGTGCAGGATTTGGTGCAGGGTCTGGGGTCACGACAACAGGCGGTTCGACTATTTCCGGATCGCATACATCGTCTACGCCATCTTTATCATAATCTTGGCCGCTCAGAGAAAAGATTAGACATTGGTTTGCGCTATTCGGCACACCATCACCATCAAAATCGGTTTCACTTGCCGCAACATATACCAATCTCGGTATATCAAGCGTCTCACCGGCCATATTCTTCGCATACAAATGCAGCACATGTAGTCCAGGCTCTACATCTGCAGGAACAGTATATGTCGTGGTTATATTACCATCTTCGTCTGTTTTCATATCTTTCACGAGCGTCCGCGGCGTAGAGTGAATTGTAACGGAATAGATGCTTTTTGGCTGCAACTGGAGGTTACTACCCTGGACGTTCATGTTGTACGTTCCGCCACGTTTTAAAACTATGTCTGGGAAAACGGTTTCATCATTTTTAATGGTGTTAATCTGGCGCTGTGTGTGCGGAACGTTTTGTAACAAGTCAATTGAGTCGTTGAACACGAGCAGACCAAAGGGCGTCGGTGCGGGCATAGGCTTTGTAAGATGACCTGTTGCATCATCGATAGTCTTTGCAAGCAGTGCATGGCCAAGTTTTGTGGGGTGATAACTCTCGTTACCAATAAACTTTATTATCCAAAAGCCGCTGTCCTTACCCGCCGTAACACCATTCATTGCAGCTTGGCCTTTTGGCGCTTCACATAGGCGAAATCCGTCAAGTGCATGCTGCGTATCTACATACATCACACCGGCCGTACTAGCGGCTGCTGCAACAACCCCGTCAAGATATGAGATAAGCTGCGAAGCGAAGAGTACCTCTGCACTATCCAAGTGCACATTTGCCCCACAATCACCATCCGGTTTTACGATTTGAGGATACCCCACTACATATACCCGTGCGCCGTTTGCATTTTCGCGGATAGACTTGTACGTACTGACCAGTCTTGCATACTGACTATTAATATTTTTGATAAGCTCGACACGGTCTTCATAAGTACTGTAACAAGTACTTTCTGTTTTTAGCGGCGTAACACACCCCTTCAGAATATCCGCGAAATGAATGTCATTGCCCCCAATAGAGAGGAGGACGGCGTTGGGCTTGTAGGCTCTAATAAACTCTTGCTGATTAAGGTAGCCAGGAATAAAAGTGTTTAAGAGATCTACACGATTGTCTCGACTTGAAGCAGCGACTTTTGGTTCAGCTTGTCCCCTATACGCATCAAGGTCCCGAGTTAATACATCACCTATTTTTGCACCCGAGCACGCTATAGTATTGTAGCTATTCATATACTTTCTACCTAGCAACATTGGATATGACAAATCCGACAAGTGACAACCGTTGTTTGCCGTATCTGTACCCGCCCTATAATCAAACTCACCCTGGCCGGCAATGAATGAATCACCCATACCCAATAAGCCAAGTCCATGTAGCGGTGCTCCGGCTACTGTTACTGTATAGGTTGCAGCCTTGTATTGAGGCCCCGCTGCCTGATAATCGTAGATGGCGTTAAAACTAATTGTTTCGTTAGTACGAAACCTCACATTCAAAGGACGTGCAACTTCCGGCACGGTGCTTTTTATGCCGCCATCAACTTTCGTTTTTCCTATATAACCATTCCATACATCTTTTGCTTTGCAGTAGGATCGGTTTGCTATAGGTACATTTTGTTGGTCGGTACAGGTAGTAAGGTCATAGACATGTAGCGCTGGACCGGTCGCATCGGCGTTTACACTAGATATTGCAGCCAGATTGCCGTCATCGCTTATAGCATACACACCGTTTCCAGGACCAATGTACGCAGACGCCGTTCCCGAACCTGGTCGCGCACCAAAGAGTTTTACCTCCCACGTGTCAGTATTCATTCGCACAAGCCCCAAGTTACTCACCGCCACGAGCCATTTGCCATTGGTAGACGCGCCCATGCTTGTCGTATTTACGTAGAGAGCGTAGCCTGCCGTATCTTTTACGACCATGCTGGCGGCTGTACGCACGTAGTAGTATGGCTCGACGTTGCTAGACGGTGCATAGACCAGGCTGCTCGTGCGCAGCGACCCCGGTTTGTAGATTTGCAGAGTAGAGTACGTGTCATACGTTGTCAGAACCATTTCGTCAGAACGGTTTATATCTAGAAAATAGGTGCCCGGACTTGGGCCACGCACAGGCCGCAGCGGCGCTTTTTCGCTGCCCGTGACTATTTTGCCGTCAGTGGTCAAACTACCAAACGGCGAATCAAACAAACACGCTGTAATTGGTAACGTGTAGCCTGGCGGCTGAAACGCAGCTTCATCGCAGTCCGCACCGCGAGAAGGCGGTGGGGTGTTTGGGGTAAGTTCTGCCAGCTTTTGTACTGAAGGTACGCCGCCGTCTAACCAACTATAGCTACTTGCCAAAACTTGACTGGCTACCAGAAAAACCGTAACCAAACAAAATAGACCCCACATCACTCGAGATAAAACTGGTCGATCTATACTCATACCTACGCACCGAGCCTTTAACTTTATGCGTATTCTACCCTGTTTTACATGCTATGGCAAATAATCGCTGCCGTCCGTCACCGGAAAATATGGTTTCATTGCAGAGCCGTCACAGTCCATCCGTATTGAGTATTTATCGTTAGCTGCAGGCAGGTATTCAATACCGCAACTTAGTTGGCCACTTTTAAAGACAAAAACCCGCTTCATAATATCATCGTACAATGGTATGTTCATTGAATTATCACGAAGTTTTGTTTGGAGGCTATTTTCGACCATATTGTTTATAATTTTAATGTCTGTGTTTTTCTGAGGCAGATCTAGACTGAACATCACATTACAGCTCAAAGGTCCGAGACCAAAGTCTCTGCTTGCATAGTTACAGTCTTGCACCTCTTTTAGCTGTGTTGGTTGACCAACCTCTTTCGTAATTTGCTGTGCAAGATTATGCAGGTCTGCTTTTGCAGCCATAAATTCCGCCCGTTCACGATCTACACGGCGGTTATACTGAATATTCTTCACTACCACAAACCCAGTAGTAGCCAAAGTAATGACTATTAAACCCACGACCCATTTCTGCCAGTTCACAGTCCGAACTGTGGATTCACCACCCCTGACTGGTTTTTTTACCGCTTTTTGCTTCGTCATACTGCTTATGATACCACTAGCCGAGAAACTTTTCTGGCAAGTCGCTAAATTGAGCAAGTAATGACTCGTGTCTAGTGGCAAACGTAGCGCGAGCTTCAGGGAGGGTAATTTTACGAGTCCAGTCTTTTTCTAGCTTTGCCCGGTTTGCTGCCATGAGTTCTTCTGTGGTCATTTCTGGGTGTTCGCGCCAGTACAGGCTTAGGAACGGTCCGACCATATGCGAGCAGCCGTCCGCACTCGCAACTATTTGCACTTCCAGTGGGGCTTCGTGCAAGTCCAGTTCCATCTTTTTATCCATAGTTTCTATGCCGGTCACAGCTTGCTCGACAAAATCCGGAGTGAAACCCATCTCTGTTAATTTTGCCCTCCCAGACGAAACCGTCTTCACGTACTGGTTTTCAAAATCAAGGGCCTTGCCGTAATCATGTAACCACACCATCACCTCCACCAGCTCCTTGTCCGCGGCAGGATATTTGTCGCACAGCTCCAGCGCAGTTCGCTCCACAATCTCAAGGTGCCACTTCACAAACCACTCGTGATGCACAAACGCTGGATCACTCGAAACTTCCCGCACATACCCCTTCCACGTCTCGAGCTTCTCTCTCATATCAGCTCACAACGTTTTCAGGTTTACCAGCCAGCCAAGCCTTCGCATTACTGACAAAAGTTTCCTGCTTATTTACCCTAGCCTCTACGGTTATGAACGCTATCGCCGGCAGGAGCAGACAGTTAGGGTACTGCTTGAGTTTGGTTATATCTTCTTGGCTCATTTCGTCACCATGGTCCGATACATAAAATATGTCACCTTGTGCCAAACGTGCAGCGAGCGCATCTGTATCGACAACCTCTGGCGGCACTGTGTTGATAACCACCGCACCTGCTTTGATATGTGGGATGTTCGCAGCATTCAGGAGACCCGTGGTTTCTTCGGTCTGGGCAACGTTAAGTGAAATATAGTCTGACTCTTTCAGTACGTCTTCAAGACTCTTGTACGAAAACGGTACGTCTTTTTGTTCACGTGACCAATAACTTACCTTTGCCCCAAAACCAGCCGCCAATTCGGCGACTCGCTCACCTATATGCCCTAGGCCAATTATGCCAAACTTACTCCCTTTTAACTCTCGCGCGGCCATGCCATCAAAATCAAAGTTTCCCGCCTGTCCGCGAGCAATGCCTTCCTCAAACTGGCGAATATGGTTAAGCAATATGGCAATCGTAAACTCGGCAACTGCTTCAGTACTATAACCACCCAGATTGCATACCGTAACCTCGTGCTGCCGCGCTGATTCGAGATCGACTGTTCCATAGGCAGTCGCGAGGATGTTAATGAGCTTCAGATTTGGTGCCGCATCAAAGACATCCTTGCCAGTAGGAACTTGAAAGCCAAGCATCAGACAGTCGCAATCTTTCAGCTCTTCAAAATAATTTGGATCGTCCCTGCTGACCGATACTCGTTTCTCAACAAGCTCATCTATCTGAGCCCAATATTTTTCGTCAAAATGACTTTCCGAAATATTCACCAAAACCGCTTTTTGAAACTTCATTGTAGATCTCCTTTAGCTACGTATTGTACCAGAGCTCGCCCGAACCACGCGGCGGCGATAGAGCACAACGGCTAGAATGGTGCCGTCTGCAACGGTAACATAGAGCGGAAAGAGTAGCTTTACAAGGTCTACTTCACCCACAGCAAAAGCCGCAAGTAATGCGCCCGAGGATGAAAGAGCCCAGTTTAGTGCTACTTCGCTATCTGGCGCCCGCCACGCCTTTAATATAATTAACCATGCTCCAAGCATGTCAACTATAACTACTAAGACTATTGCGGCAAGCGGATCTTTTGTGAATCGCCATAGCACAAGCCCCAGTAGAGCCAGGGAGATTGATATATAGTCGCGCCTACCGAACGTTCCATAGCCAAACTTTAGTGATAAAAAAGCCAACAGACCCGTTACAAGCATTTGGCCCACTATCAAACCCTGCGACCACGACGCTCCGGCAGCCCACTGAGCGGAGAAGGTTATGATGTTGAGCATAAACCATATCCACCAGGCGGCACGTTCTGGCTTTGCTTTGTGACGAAGCGTAGCCCAAATATATTTTGCACCGCCAATCATTGAAAAAAGTCCCGCCAAAACACCCAAAACCATCTGCACCGTCTCACTCATGCGCTCATTGTAGCAGCCTCAGGTATACTGTGGGTATGAGTGATATCTTGAAATTACCGGGGCTGGTAGATGTGCACGTGCATTTGCGAGAGCCAGGACAGACAGACAAAGAAGATTTTTCTACTGGCACGCGTGCAGCTATTGCTGGCGGTTTTACTACGGTATGCGACATGCCGAACAATGCCGAGCCCATCACCTTACCAGAGAGGCTTGAGGCAAAGATTGCACTGGCGAAACAGAAGGTAGTATGCGACATAGGCTTTCACTACGGCTCACTTGGAGATAATCTTGAGACATTTGCTGAGGCTGCAAAACATGCAGTCGGCCTCAAGGTTTACCTAAATAACACGACTGGCGGCTACACACTTGACCCAGCTCGGCTCAAGGAAATCTACGCTGCCTGGCCGCGAGAGCAAGTGGTGCTACTGCATACAGAGGAAGATACTATAGACATTGCCATTGCCTCGCTGGAAGGGCTCAACCGGCCAGTACACGTCTGCCACATGCCCAGCCGCGCGGTATTGGAAAAGATTATTGCTGCCAAAAAACGCGGCCTGCCTGTCACCTGCGGCGTAACACCACATCACCTTTTTTTGACCGAGAAAGACGTAGAGCGTTTGGGCATATACGGCATGATGAAGCCACCGCTGAAGAACCAGGCCGATCAGGATTTTCTGTGGGAGCACCTGGACGACATAGACATCTTCGAGTCGGACCACGCACCGCACACCCATGCAGATAAACAGGCGGGCGCATTTGGCGTACCAAACCTAGAAACTACCCTGCCTCTACTTTTAAAAGCTAGGGCGAAGGGCAAGATTACGCTCGAACAAATCATAGACAAATGCTTCACGAAACCAAGTGAAATTTTTGGCTTGCCGACAGATGAGTCTACCTACATCGAAGTGAACATGGAACCGTACATCATACAAAACACGGACCTTCAGACCAAATGCGGCTGGTCGCCGTTTGATGGCGTGGAAGTGCCTGGCCGCGTCACGAAAGTCGTGCTGCACGGCACCACTGTCTACGAAAACGGCGCTTTCCCCACTACTACCCCCACCGGCTCTGTCCTCACCCCCTTTGCATAGGTCTAGAATCATGAATTCTGAATCATGAATCATGCGCGGCCACAGGCCGCCAATAATCAATCGTGTCAGCGATATAACGAATTCTGGCACTCTGGAGTCATCCTGGCCGAACTGTTGTCGGCCTACACAATCTATCAAGCCATCTCGCGTTCCCTCGAGTGGCGATTGTGTCGACGACAGCAGTTCGCCAAGATGATGGAAGCGTGCCGAGCTCTTTTGGCTACTTTTCTTGCAGCAAGAAAAGTAGCTCGCCTGCGCGGGCGAGACCCCACATTTCTTATTTCTGGCTAAACAAATGATCCAGCAACGCCATGCGCACATACACTCCGTTATGTGACTGCCGGAAATATGCCGCGCGCGGGTCAGCATCTACCCCCAAGGTTATTTCGGCTACCCGGGGCAGCGGGTGCATAATGATAGATTTTTCTTTCATATTTGCCAGCACAGCCTCATCTACCACGAAACTATCTTCTACACTCGGGTCTTCCAGCCGCTCCTTTTGGAGTCGAGTCCAGTACACCACATCGGCCGCTTTCACTGCCTCATGTACATCTTCTGTTTCAGTACATGCCACACCTCGCTCTTTCAGCAAAGCCTTAATATCATCACCCATTTGTAGCTGCGGTACAGACACAAAGGTGAAACTCGTACCTTTGTAGTTGCTCATCACCTGTGCAAGCGAGCGCACCGTACGACCGTGTGCAAGGTCGCCGCCCATCACGATGTTCAGCCCCTCCAGCGTCCCCATTTCACGCCAAATGGTATACACGTCTAGGAGCGCTTGCGTAGGATGTTCGCCCGTGCCATCACCAGCATTTATAACTGGCACCTGGCTCGCTGCAGCCGCCTTGTCTACTATGCCGGTTTCTTTGTGCCGAATAACAATGGCGTCTGCATAGCCCGCCACCACTCGAACCGTGTCTTCTATGGTTTCGCCTTTTATGGCAGATGAAAACTCCAGCGCGTTTTCGGTACTCACCACGCCCGCACCGAGCCGCTGCGCAGCAGATTCGTGACTAAGGCGAGTTCTGGTCGACGGTTCATAAAACAGCGTGGCGACAATTTTGTCTGGGTATAGTTCCTTCAGCTTTTTGCGGCCATCGGCCGTTTCGAGTAGCCTCCGGTAATCGTCCGCTTTCTGCATAAGCTCGCTCAAAACTTCCGGCGTGAGCTGATTCGCCGCCACTAAATGCTGCATGAGAACCCTCCTTTATCGCCCCTATTGTACTACGATTAGCCGTCAAAGCGTTCACCAACTTGCGGATCGTATAGATAGCACCCGAATGGCAACATAACGTCTATGATTTTATTCATGTCTTCGCCCGATAAGCCATAGCACATAAATTCGAATAGATACTTGGAGTTATGGACCTGAAATGCCCTGCCTGCCTTTTCGAAGCTATGTTCGTCAGGGCACTCCCAGTCTGCAAACGTAATTTTTAGGCTCTCGAAGATTTCTTCTGTGGGCAACTCCAGAACGTCACTTACAGGGCTGTTGCCGGCTAGTTTCTCATAAGTCTCTCGTGGTTCAGTCGCAGGTTTATCCTGTCTCCAAAAACAGAGGTCATAGCTCATACTAAACCTCCTTAATGCTTAGCTCTTTGAGTTGGGCTTCGTCGACGGGGGAGGGGGAGTTCATCATGACGTCGAGGCCGGAACCGTTTTTGGGGAAGGCGACTATTTCGCGGATGTTTTCTTCGCCCATGAGCACCATAAAGAGCCGGTCTATGCCAAAGGCGCAGCCTGCGTGCGGCGGTGCACCGTATTTGAAGGCACCGAGCATTGCACCAAACTTTTCCTCAACGTACTCTGGCGAGAAGCCGAGCAGGCCAAAGACCTTGTACAGCACTTCCGGGTTGTGGTTGCGAACCCCGCCGCTGCAAATTTCGTAGCCGTTGGCGACCATGTCGTATTGGTCTGCCAAGATTTCGAGCTTGTTTTCGGTGGTTTCCAGCGCATGTGCGCCACCCTTTGGCATACTGAACGGGTTGTGACCAAAGTCCATTTTGCCCGTCTTGTCATCCATTTCGTAAAACGGAAAGTCGACAATCCAGCACAGTGCGACAACATTCGGGTCTTTGAGGTTGAAGTGCGCGGCAAACTCGTTGCGGAGTCGTCCCAGAACTTTATTTACGTGTGAACGAGTGTCGGCACCAAAGAACACGGCGTCGCCGTCTTCCGCTTGGGAGCGGTTTTTTACTTCGGTGAGTTCAACCTCAGTCATAAATTTTGCGATTGGCGACTGCACTTCCCCATCTTTGTACGTCAGGTAGGCCAGTCCACCAGCACCTTCGCTTTTGGCAATTTCGGTAAAACTGCCTATTTGCGAGCGGCTGAGTGACGCCCCGCCCTTCACGCAGATAGCCTTCACTGCCCCGCCGTTTGCCACCGCGTTTTTGAACACGCCAAACGCAGACGTTTCAAACACGTCAGAAAGTTCGACTAGTTCCATCCCAAAACGCAGGTCGGGCTTGTCGCTGCCGTAACGCTCCATTGCTTCGGCGTACGGGATGCGCGGCACATCTTCCTGTAGCAGTTTTTTACCAGAGAATTCTGTCACGAGGCCTTTTATGAGTGGGTCGAAAGTGCTGCGCACTTCCTCGCCGTCTTCCACAAAGCTCATTTCGGCATCCAGCTGGTAAAACTCGCCGTAGAGCCGGTCTGCGCGTGGATCTTCATCTCGAAAACAGGCTGCAAGCTGGTAGTAACGCGGCACACCGCCCACCATGAGCAGCTGCTTAAACTGCTGCGGAGCTTGGGGTAGCGCATAGAACTTGCCTGGGTGTATGCGCGAAGGAATCAGGAAGTCGCGCGCGCCCTCTGGGCTACTGTTCGCGAGAATCGGGGTTGCAACTTCGGTAAAACCAGCTGACTCTACATAGTCACGCATGTACTTATAGTATTCGGCGCGCTTCTTAAGCATATACTGCATTTTTGGCCTACGTAGGTCGAGGTAACGGTAGCGCAAGCGGAGGTCTTCGTTTGCCTGAGCCTCGGCAAAAGGCTGAATGGGCAAGGTTTCGGCTCGGTTCAAAATACGCAGCTCCGTTACTTTTACTTCTACAGTGCCCGTTTCGAGGTTTGGGTTCCGCAAGCCCTCTTCGCGCTCCACCACTTCGCCAGTTGCCGCCACCACATATTCATCACGCAGTTCCTCGGCTATTTTGAACGCCTCGGCAACCTCTGGGTTGATGACAAGCTGCAAAAGCCCTGTGTGGTCGCGAAGGTCTATAAAAATCAGGCCGCCGTGGTCGCGACGCGACTGCACCCAGCCCATGGCCGTGATAGTCTGGCCGACTTTCGTAATCGATTGTGTTGCAAGTGTACGCATAGTATTTTCCTCGTTAGGGTTAGTAGCGGCGCATTTGGCGGGTCGGTAGCACAAGCAGCCCGGCCAGGCTACCTGCCGACCCCTAGATTTATATCTGCCATGTCCAATGCAAAAAACCGCTGTTTCATCCCCTCCATTCTACCACCCTCCCCTTATATTCCTCCTCATTTATAACAAAACTAACGCGATTGCGACACATTTGTTACAATTGGGGAATGACGAGAATGAAGCCAATGGATTATCGGATGAATTATCGGAGCAAAAAACACCCGGCGCTCATATTTGTGCTGCGCGGTCTCATGCCCTACACACAGGAAAATATGCTGCTGAGCTTCAAGCCCGGTTTGTTTTTTGCTGAACTAGAAAAGGTTTCCGGGTACAAGCAAACGACACTGCGTGCAACATACTACCGCGCCAAACAACAGGGGCACATCGCGCAAGATATTGTCCCTGTTCTCACCGAAAAAGGAATGCGCAAGATTCGGCCATACACGGCACGCAAGCTTGGCAATAACGCACGGCTGATTGTGCTCTTCGACATTCCGCAGCACAAAGCGCATGTGCGGGACAGTCTGCGCCGTCTTCTCAAAAATCTTGGCTTTGAAATGGTACAACGCAGCATTTGGATAACCGATATTGACTATCGCGACGTTTTACTGGAAGCAATAGAAAAACTGGATCTCAAAGACTGTGTGGAAGTCCACGAAAGCCTTCGTCTTTATCCGAAAGAGTAGTAACAAATCTGTCGCAATCGCGTTAGTTTTGTTATAAACGTTCGGGGAGGTGGGGGTTGGGTTGTAGGAGTTGGCGGTCAGTTGATGGTTTCGGGGGCGTGATTGTTGGTGGTAGCGGTATGCTCTTTGTGAGCGGCTGCGGCCGCTACGGCGCGGAGGTCGTCATAGCGGTCGAACTCATCGACAATGAGCTTGCCTATCACCCGTTCCAGCACGTCCTCTATGGTGATAATCCCGACGTACTCCTCGAAGCTATTTACGACAATGAAAAGATGCTGTTTAGTTTTTATGAAAGCCTGAAGCGTCTGATACAGCGTAAAGTCTTCGTGCACATAGGTAACCTTGCGACGCATTATTTTCTCGACCGTACCGGAATGCTTCGTGGCGACAAGATCGTGCAGATATAGCACGCCGACAATGTTATCTTTCTTCACTGCGTACACAGGAAACCGACTGTGGCCGCTGGCGTGCAGCTCTCCCATCAACACCGGGCCAACTGCTTCGTCTACGGCCACACTTTTTACGACTCGCTTCGGCACAAGCGCGTCTGACACAGTTTTGTCGCCAAAGCTCAGCGCGTGCGTCAAAAGATCAATTTCGCCGTGTGGAATGCGGTTATCTGGCTGCGCTTTTTGTTTTTCAAGCAAAGCGGCCAGGTCTTCCTTTTCGTACATGCCACTGTGCACGTGAATAGGAAGCAGTTTACGTACTGCTCTGCTCAGACCCTCAAAAAGCGGATGCAGCCGCTCAAGCAGCCAAGCAAGAACCGGTGAAGCTTTTTTAGCCAGCCACAACGAAACGCGATTTGCCCCGCCCTTTGTTTCGACAAAAATCATGCCCAGCAGCGCGATAATAACTAGCACCGGTAACGCCAACCATGCGTCAAGCGCCTGCACCATAAACACAAATGCGCCGTATGCACTCAACGCTGCCAGCCCACCTAGCAATAGTTTTGTACTAAGCCCGTAGGAAGCAGCTCGGTACAGGAGCGAGGCAATCTCATCCCCCGCACGCGCACGCCGTTTCAGCTCTTTTGGTGCAACATGCCCGAAAGCACGATAGAGAGCTGCGAAAGCAATGGCCATAAGTGAGCATACGAGACCAATGTAAAACTGCGTCATTACGTCTCAGTATACCCGACTTACACATATTTTGTATCTGTGTTACCATAGCTACTACAAGTTTGGAGGAGCTATGGATAAACGATTTTTAGCTATATTAGGAGTAATTATACTTGCGTTTTTAGGCATTTTTTTTATGGACAACCGCAATAAGACCACTGAGGCATCTGGAGCAACAAACCACGTAACCGGCAATCTGCAAAGCAAGGTAGTCCTTGTTGAATACGGTGATTATCAATGTTCCGCTTGCCGCAGCTTTTACCCCGTCACAAAACAGATCAAGGAAAAATATACTGACCGTATTAAGTTCCAGTTCAGGAATCTTGCGCTTTCGTCCATACACCCAAATGCATTCGCTGGTGCGCGCGCCGCAGAAGCCGCCGACCTCCAGGGTAAGTTCTGGGAAATGCATGATTTGCTCTACGAGAACCAAGACCCGACTGCGCGAAGCGGCTGGGTTGCAAGCAAAGACCCGCTTAATGACTTCTTCGTTACATACGCAAAACGACTGAATTTAAACGTCACAAAATTTAAGACAGATTTTGCAAGCAGCAAGGTAAACAACCGTATAAATGCTGATGACAGCGCATTTCGAGCCACGAAGGAGCAGCTTTCAACCCCAACGTATTTCCTAAATGGCAAGAAAGTTGACAACAGTAAACTGCTCGACAGCAACAGTCAACCAAATCTTGATGCCTTCAGCAAGGTGCTCGATGACGCACTGAAAAACACGAAATAACTTTGCGTTTTTGATTAAAAAAGGCCCACTTGGGCCTTTTTTAATAGTGAATGTACTGTTGCCAACCTGGCCGTTTCACACAAACCGGCACGGCAGTTGTTTCGTGGGTCAGTTTAATTGGTATAGACATAGTCCTCCTTTTTGACACCAGTAGAAACCCCGCCTACTAGCGTCATTTTTGTAAATGTTTTTGTCTCTATGCACCTCGCCGTGCAACAGAAGATACTGTAACTATAGCAATCCGCTTATGGTGCGGTCAAGAGAATGACTAGTGTATTTTTGGCAGCAATTTTTGCCTGTTTACAGGTAAAGCCACTCTTTATTTGCATATGCTCGCACGCTCGCGAGAAGCCCTTGAATGCTTCGTTTTTCTCGGAGCGCAGCCCGAATATGACTTGAAGCTACTGCCGACGCATAGCTTTGAAGCACTGTCACATTACGCGGAAGTTTTGGAAGACTTGCAAGCGCAGCATCAATATCGTGAGTTGTCTCGTTTGCCCGCCGCCCTATGCATAGCTCTACCGCATGCAAAAACTGATCTGCGTGAGGCCAACGCGCCATATTTCTGACAATATCTGAGCCGCATAGATAGACGAGTGTGGTGTCCGGAAATCTACGCTTGAGTCTAGACAGTGTACCCGCCACGGAGAAGGTTTTATCTTCGAGCTCCAAAAGCTGAAGCTGTGCGTACGGCCGGATAGCTCGGCGAATCATTGCCGTGCGATGCGCAAAATGCGTCACGCCATGTTTGCTGCGCGGCACACGCTCTGGCACAAAATACACTACGTCTAGCTTCGCAGCCTGTAGTGCCTGGAGTGCAAACGCAATATGCCCCGCGTGCACCGGGTCAAACGTCCCGCTATATATACCAATACGCTGTTTCACCTGGGATGATTTTTTTACAGAGTCAGGTTTCACCTCATTCATAATTCCAACGCCATTCCTTCGCAGCACTTCGTGATATTGCCGCACGCCGAACACGCAAAATGCCCATGCACCGGCTCCAGCGGATAATACCCACACACCTCGCAAAACAACTCCGGAGCGCACGCCTGCTTGTTCTCTCCATCACTCATGCTATGTATGATACTATGTCAGGCTACTTTCTTCTGAATACTCGGTTCTTTTACGCTAAAAAGATCACGGAGCGAAAAATGTTTTGGTTTCAGTGAGACAGACCAGAGCGACTTTTCGGGAGTAGATGATTTGCCGCACGACAGATCTGTATTGCATCCGCCTTGGCACTTTTCCACCCAGTTGTTGGGCGCCTTTCGGCGGTCGTTTTCATAGTTACATTTGTGGCAACGGAATTTGTACGGACCATGTTCATCACCTTCTAGCTTCATGTTTTGCACTGACGACAAGGAGTTTTTTTCGCCAATACCACCAAATATACTTTGCGGGTTCAGTATGTCTACCAAATCACCCTCAATGTTCTGCAATACTAACGTCACGCCGCTACAGCCACCCCCACCACGACCGGCTTGTACGCCTCTGCTGAGACCGCTTAGTATCATGCCTTGGACGGACTGTGCCTGTGCGTGTGCCGCGGCTGCTTCGTTACGGTAGATCAACCTCGTCGAATTGGCAATATTTTGTGTACTCTTTTCAAACTTCACAGTCACATTCGCTAAGGAAAAATCATAAATAGCCTGTTCCAAGCCTCGCCGTAAATGCTCTTTTGCGGCATATGGTATGACCTGATCGAGCACTCGCCCCATATCGTCATCAAACTTCGACGAGTTTGTAATGCGCATGAGTTGGCGTCTAGCTTCAACAGAAAGCTTATGAACTGGAATAGACCGAAGAACGTCCTGAGCAAACTTTTGTAGCACGGGTTGGTTTGTTTTTGTGACAAGCGCCCGCCCGATAGCCAGATAATAAGCATCAAATGTAGTACGCAAAAACGTTTGCTGTTGCTCTTCCGCCATGTATGCGTCGACGGACAAGCGCTCATGAGAAACGCCGCGTTTTTTGTAGAATGCTTCCCGTATGGCAAGGGCGGTTTCTAGGGCCATCTCGGCGTCTGCTTGGAAACAGTACGCGTGCCGTATGAACTGGTTTGGGCCGACATCATGCGCTATCACGACATCTTTTTCTGAGAAGACTTCACGCCATTTCGATATGTCACTGTGGTCTACCGAAAGTGTAACCGCCATAACCTCACTTTCACTCACACGGCAATAAACCTGTTCATACGCAACCCCGTCACGGTAGCCACGGTCATGCCAAAATTTCCTATCAGATCCCGCTAGCTCCTTTTTTGGTTCAAATGACACAACCAATATCGCCTCACCAATATTGAGCGTGTCGACCTGCTCTGCCACCCAGACATCCCCTTTGTCACGCTCGGCCTGCGTAGTTTTTAGCCGTACATCATCAGAGTTTTGAGCAGCGTCATAGCCCTTTTGCACCACGTCTACCATGGGAGTGCCGTCGGCGGCCCTTGTGTGGC
This sequence comes from uncultured Candidatus Saccharibacteria bacterium, assembly GCA_964387505.1. Taxonomy (GTDB): domain Bacteria; phylum Patescibacteriota; class Saccharimonadia; order Saccharimonadales; family UBA4665; genus JAGXIT01. The sequence goes on along the minus strand of CAYLWF010000025.1, from coordinate 68,266 downwards.
CATTGGAGTAGGCAAAGTAGGCCGGACGAGTAATATCTAGGTGTTTGCCAAACTCTTCATCAGTTTTGATCATCTCAGCAACTCGCGCGACAAAGTCTGCATACGCCAAAACCTCAACACCTTGCACCGCTTCTCCAGCTAAGCCTAAGCGTCCCAGCCGATGTATGGTTGAGAGTGAAGCTGCATGTTGTTCGTGGATGTTTGGCTGCACGGCCAGTACTTCTGCGGACATAAAACCCTCGGGCTTCCGGGGGCAAAACACGCATAGCTAGGCACGCGCTTCTACTCGGAAGACTTTATTCCGTGTCTGGCTTTGTGATAGGTCGGACCTCGCACATTACAGTTGCGGCACAGCTGGAGAGTCGCACTCCATTCCGGATTAGTTATTTGTTATGGAAGATTATACTCGAACGTAGTTACTGCGAAGCTGCGTAGCCCATGCTAAGACGATTGCATAGCTCCCAAAAAGCGCTCCACTGTAGAACAAATCGCCTAGCAGTGTCGCGCGGAAGAATGGCAGTGCATTTATGTAGCACTGAAGCAGCCCGCCTGGGGTCATTGGATACATGAGTCCTTGCGTCCAGACGCCAAAGTTTGTCACCAAGTAGAAAAATACTGAGGCGGCGAGACTTGAAACGACGACCCGACTAGCCGAGACGCGCCCAAGGAAATGACTACCCGCGAACGCAATAACCGCAAAACTTCCCCATGTGTAGAACACAAGCGGGTGAAGACCAACTACAAGATCGCTTGCGACCATTGCTACTAGCGGCACGATGACCGCCCAGCGTCTTGGCAAAACGGCTGCCCCGAACAGAGCGACAGCAGCAAGTGGAACAAAGTTGGCCGGGTGAGGCACAATGCGTGCGCCGACAGCGAAGGCAATGAGCAATACAGACAGACCAAGCTTCAACCGCACGCTCGCGTTACTTTCGAGACGAAAACTTTTCATTGTTTGATATCCTCCAACTTCCAAGAGATTTTATCGCCAGCCTTGTTTTGGTATGTGCCGGCACCTTCGTTGGCGTATGTATCATTGACGTAAAATGCCCAATAGTTTTTGCCGTCTTCGGCCTGCATGCCGTTAATGCCGGTCACCATGGTGCCGTAGCTGCTTTCTTTTGTGTCCACTTTGGTTAGCGACTGAAGTGTTTGGAGTGCTGTCTGGCCAGTCACGCCGGCGTAGCGTACAGTCTTCTTGTCATCACTGAAGGTAATTTTTTTCGCGACAGTTTGCACTTGCTTTGGTGTCTCTGCTGGTTTTACATCGCTGCGGTTTGCCACGTAGGCGCCAACACCGGCGGCAAGCAACAGTACTGTTGCAACAATTGCAAGTTTCTTTTTCATGGTTTCGCTTTCTGAGCGTTTGGTACAAAAAATCGTCACCGCAGTGACGACTATACTTTGTCACGACCTGCTCGGGTACTCTGTCACGGACGAAGATCTGACTTCCCCTCTGCCCTAGAGGAGTTACAGTTGCGGCACAGTGTTGGATTCGCACCAACTTCCACGTTTCGCGACGTTCAAATTGTTAAGTGTCTAGAGTGTAGCATGAGTAGCGAGACACTAGATATAGTAATTTTTACTGTTTTTCTTGGGCGCTACGCATGGCAGCCAGCCGCGTAGCAAAGCTTTGCGCTGGCCCTTCTAGGCCAAGGACGCGAAGTGCCGCAAGCACAATGGCGATGTCTTGGAGCTGCGATTCTGTTGCGATTGCCTGCCCCTCCGCGTCTGCAAAAAGCTTCTCTACCTTCTCGGTTAGCCATTTTTCCTCTGATGGTTTCACTTCATTTGTCAGTAGCGGCTTTTCAGTCTGCAACGTTGGTGCGACGACTTCGAGCGAGCGAGCGCTGTGGTCTCTTTTTACCAGATGTCCGCGGCGAATGAGATTATTCACATGTACAGACACTGTCGCGACGGATGTATATTGCAGTCCGTGCATAATTTCACGGTAGCTCGGACTATAGCCATGTTCGGCAATAAACTGTTCGATAAAACCAAGTAGTTCTTTCTGTTTTTTCGTCGGACGAACGGTCTTCACCTGGGACTGACCTGCATCAGGGAGCTGTTTTACTTCATTTGTTTGCTTTTCGTTCATGTTTTTATAGTATGGCATCGTTTCGAAAAAGAAAAGTATTGACATAGTATACAGCCTGTAGTATACTGCCTGTATACTACATAAGAAAGGGGCTACTACGAACAAGAAATTATACGAGCTGGAACTGTTGGAAGCTTGGGAGTCATCGTACAAACAAGGGCAGCTGACGCTATGGATATTCCTTGCTCTCGCAGAGAGCGCCAAAACAACTGCAGAGATAAAAACGTACGTTGAAGCCGCAACCGAAGGCACGTTAACGGCAGACGACAAAAGTCTGTACCGTTCCCTACGCCGCTATTACGATGCCGAGATGGTAAATTTCACTTCTCAGCCCAACCCAAAGGGGCCTGCCACAAAGCTATATTCACTGAGTGATATTGGCCGCTACCTGCTGGGGCGATTTGTCCGGCGTAACATAAGCATTCTTATTACTAACCCTCAGATAAAGGAAATTCTCTCGTGAAAGACCGATTTGTAACATTACTTGCAGACATAAAAAGCCGAGGATGGCGAGCATGGACAGTCGTCGCACTTGTTGCGACATCGATGGCAGCCATTATGCCAGAAGCTCAGGACTTGCCTGGTGCTGTTTGTGAAACCGTGTGGCTCATAGCAGCTATTGGCGTATGGTTCATTATACGAAGTGACTCACTACGTGACATACGATCAACAAAATCAGCCGTCTACGGCACGCTCATTATGAGTGTGTTCTGGTTGACGACTGTCGTTGAGATGATTGTACGGCTTGCACGTAATCAATCCCTGCTGCACTGGGAAACAAAACACTTTGCAGACGGTTCTATGAGTGGTGCCAAAATAGAATTTGCACCTGTATTTCTAGCGACGGGATTTGTGCTGACATTTATAATCTCTGGCATCATTGCCTATCACATCGGAAAACAACGAAAAGATATCAAGGGTGTTAAAAATCGCGATTTATTTCGGTAGGCTGCTTACTTTAGCACGAAATATCCAGTGTTTGTACCAAAGCCATTTCCAGATAGTGAAAAAGCCGGCGGCGATGAAGAGGCCTAGGAACGGGGTGACGCCGAGCCATTTGAGACCGCCGACGATAGCGTAGTCTATAGGAATATTCAGTAAGCTAAACGGCACAAACTTCTTGAGCACTTTTTTGTGCCCCTGCTCGCGAGCCGATTCATTGAACGCGAGATGGTGCTGGATAAGATAGTTCAGCGACCAGCCCACGAGGTCAGCGATTCCCTTTGCAACCAGCCAATGCCAGTGAAGTACACCGTACAACAACGCAAAAACAAGATAGCCGCTCGCAAAAAACACGGCGCCGCCGAGGTTGAAATACATGAACTGCGCAAGCCCTTTCCCTGTCGGGCGTTTCGGGAAAAAGACACAATGCGCCTTAGATGGCATAGCTACGCATGCTTCCTATTACTGCCTAGTACTATTCCGGCCAACCCCCACCACAAGTATGAGAGTGTCACATCGGACCAGGCGTACGATAGCATATTTACAAAAGTAAGGCCGAGAAACGTCGCAAAAAGCATTTTAGCAAACGGTTGTTCTGTCTTATACAGCTGCCGAACCAAACGGTAACAGATAAGCAAAAAAAGTCCCAGCCCAAGCCAGCCTATTTCCTGACCAATACCTAAGAAATAATTCTCGCTATTGCGGGGTGGTGCAGCATGTGAATACACCGAAGCTGGACCGGCCGTTCCAGGCCCACGGCCAAGAGGCTCGCGCAACACATCGTATGTACCACTTTTGAGCGCACTAAGACGATCTTCATTTGAGGTTCTGGGGGCAGTGGAACGGTCATTGACATGCAGAAATGCGTTTTTGATACCTTGATTTGACTGGACTGCCACCAGACAGACTATGAGCGTCGCCAAAACCCCTGCGAGAACTACGAGTATTTGACGACGTCCTCGTACTATTCCTCTTTTTGCAGCAAACCAGGAGGCCGCAGTTACTACCACTCCAAGCCATGCGCTGCGTGAGAAAGATAGCAGCAGTGCCGCAAAACTACTTGTGAGTAATCCTGCCCGTTTCCAAAAAGAAAAGCCCGCCATCCACACCAAGCCTAGACCCAGTAGCAAATATGCGCCGAGTGGATTTGGTCCGCGCAACGTCGACTGTACTCGAATGGTAGCCGTGTCTTGGTTCAGCGTTTGCACGGGCGAAATGGTAACGTCTTTCACATACCCCACATGTTTGAGCCAATCGGACGGCAACACAAAGAACTGCAGAAGCGCAAAGACCGAAATAACCACTAGCGGCCAAAATGTAATGGGTTTCCAGTGCTCGTGTAGCCAGCCGTTTCTATTAGCCACTGCATACACAAGCACGAACCAGACGACCGGACGAGTACTCAGGAGTAGCCCGTAGCTGGCTGCTTGTAAGCCAACTTCTCCGCGAAACAAGGTTATTACGAAGTAAACGAATGTCAGCCCGAGATATAAGACAATCGGCCACGCCAAACGGTGCTGAGAGAAGCTATACCAGATAGTTTTCGTCTGTCCGCCTGCAAATAGCCAGACAGAGAGGAGTAGCAGAGCAAACTCTGGCCACAATCTAAGCAACGTATAGTGTCCAAGAAACGTTGATAACCAAACCGTCAAAAAGGCATGAAACGGCACCAACACTACTACTACGGCAACAAGATACTCTGGCAGTATGCCTATTGCGACATATGCAAACTGAGAGATTTTCCTGTCAGCCCGACGAGCTTTGCCCTTTGCCCTTTGCCCTTTGCCCTTGTCTGTCATGTCTACAGTATAGCCGAAGATGCCTACGAGTTTGGCAATCCTCTCTCTGACCGTATACTGTATGTAATGAGTACGAAGAGGGCGATTGTGTTGACGGGGTCGATTGCGATTGACCGGATTATGAGTTTTAGCGGGTCGTATAGCGACCATTTGCACGCGGAGAAGCTGGAGAGCGTTTCGGTGTCCATTTTTCTTGATAGCCTAACTGATAGCCACGGCGGCGTGGCGGCAAACATTGCGTATACGTTGGCACTGCTGGGCGATGAGCCGTATTTGCTCGGTTCGGTCGGGCCAGATGCGGTTGAGTACATGGAGAAACTCGCGCGCCACGGTGTAAACATTGCGCACTTGCACGAAAGTAAACTACCGACAGCGAGTTTCAATGTCATCACCGACCGCGACCAGAACCAAGTAGGTGGTTTTTACCCGGGAGCAATGTTTGACAGTGGTGAACTTCACTTGGAAGCGTGGCGAGACACTGACGCAATTGTCGTCGTTTCGCCGCACGACCCAAAAACCATGCGTCGCCAAATTGAACAATGCAGAGAACTCGGCCTTACGCTGTGCTACGACATTGGCCAGCAGGTCAGCAATGCTCCGGCCGAAGACTTAGCAGCAGGCGTCGAGGCGGCCGAGATACTCATTTTGAACGATTATGAGCTTTTGATTTTGAGTAAAAAGATTGGCCGGAGTATAGCGGCTATTTGTGCTGCTACCCCCCTCGTTATCACGACGCTTGGACCGGAAGGGTCGCGCGCGGCCGGAAAACATGTACCCACACCACTCGCAATCGGGGTTGCCACGCCTGAAAAAGTGGCCGACCCAACTGGCGCAGGCGATGCCTACCGCGCAGGGTTTTTGTATGGCTACGCCCGCGGCTGGCCGCTGCAAGCTTCACTGCAGCTTGGTGCGACGTGCGCGAGTTTTGCTATAGAGACAGTGGGGACGCAGACGCACGAGTGTACGCGGGAAGACATTACTGCACGCTACGAAACCTCTTTTCATGAAACAATAACGCTATAACTAGGAGAAACGATGAACGACACACAAGAGTACAAAGTAGCAGATATAACCCTCGCTGAATGGGGTAGGCGCGAGATGACGCTGGCTGAAAAAGAAATGCCGGGACTGATGGCGCTACGCGCAGAGTACAAAACTGCTCAGCCGCTCAAAGGCGCGCGAATAGCCGGCTCGCTCCATATGACCGTTCAAACCGCCGTACTTATCGAAACGCTCGTTGCCCTGGGAGCAGAAGTTCGCTGGGCTTCGTGCAACATTTTTAGCACGCAAGATCAGGCAGCCGCTGCCATTGCTGCAACAGGTGTTCCTGTGTTTGCTTGGGAGGGAGAGACAGAAGAAGAGTACTGGTGGTGTACCGAACAGACGCTACTGTTTGCTGACGGCAAAGGTCCAAATATGTTACTGGACGACGGCGGCGACCTCACGCACCTCGTTCACACCAAACACCCTGAACTTCTCACCGACATAAAAGGCGTGAGCGAAGAAACAACCACAGGCGTGCATCATCTGTACCAAATGCTCGAAAAAGGCGAACTAAAGCTCCCTGCCATAAATGTGAATGACTCTGTTACGAAAAGTAAGTTCGACAACAAGTACGGCTGCCGCGAATCACTCGTAGACGGCATAAAGCGCGCAACTGATGTGATGTTGGCCGGTAAAGTTGCTGTGGTAGCGGGCTACGGCGACGTTGGGAAAGGTTCTGCGCAATCACTCGCAGCATATGGCTGCCGCGTGCTCGTGACCGAAATCGACCCCATTTGCGCCCTGCAAGCCCAAATGGAAGGCTACGAAGTGGTACTCATGGAAGACGCCGTGAAAGAAGGCGATGTGTTTGTCACTACCACGGGCTGCAAAGACATCATTACGCTTGAGCACATGAAAGCCATGAAAGACACCGCCATCGTGTGTAACATTGGCCACTTTGACGTAGAAATTCAGGTAGCAGCGCTACAGAATATGCCTGGCGTGAAACACGAGGAAATCAAACCGCAAGTTGACCTCTACACCTTCCCTGACGGCCATCGAATCATATTGCTCGCAGAAGGCCGTCTTGTAAACCTTGGCTGCGCCACTGGCCACCCGAGCTTTGTGATGAGCAACAGCTTTTCTAACCAAGTGCTCGCACAAATTGAACTCTGGACGAAGCGATACGAAGTTGGTATATACATGTTGCCAAAAGAACTTGATGAAAAGGTTGCCCGCCTGCACGTAGAGGCACTGGGCGGCAAACTCACCACGTTGAACGCCGATCAGGCAGCATATCTAGGCATACCAAAAACCGGCCCCTTCAAACCCGACCACTACCGATACTAGCTTGGCGTGCTATACTTATAATTACTCTAAGCGTCTGAGGATAGAAGCTGCTGTTAGTGTCTTATGACACCAGCAAGCGACAGCGCAGCCTTTAGGGGTAGGTGTTCTTTAGTCGGATTCATTCCGAACAAAGAGCAGGAAGGGTGAGCCCTTCCTTTAAAAACTGGATATCGAGAGTACGGCGAGCGGACTAGCGCAGTGACCCGTCAGCAACCATCAGACACAATCTGAACGGTGCTTCATCTAGCCACTATTACATAAAGTAATGGCGGGAAGATATGCGAAACGACTATCCTTCCTGCCAGGAAGGATTTCTTATATGACAAATACCGTTGGAGATTCAACCCTTTTTACGAGCGAGTCAGTGTGCGCTGGACACCCAGACAAAATGGCTGACGCCGTGAGCGACGCGCTCGTCGACGCCATACTGACGCTTGACCCTCATGCCCGTACCGGCATAGAGACTGTTGTTGGCGCGAACCAGATTAGTCTGTTTGGTGAAATTAAAACTACGGCGAAAATAGATTTTGAAAAAGTTGTCCGCGGTAAAATAGAACAGCTTGGCTACACCAATCCCAAGTGGAAATTTTCTGCCGAACAGTCACATTTTACAAACTTCTTACACCAGCAATCACCAGAAATTGCGATGGGCGTTGATGCGGATGGCGCCGGTGACCAAGGTATGATGTTTGGCTTTGCATGCGACGAAACACCAGAGCTCATGCCACTGCCAATTGCCCTCGCTCATGCACTCACCAAACGAATTGACGAATGCCGTGAAACTGGTGTACTGAAATGGTTGCGGCCAGACGGGAAGGCTCAGGTCACTGTTCGCTACGACGAAGATGGCAAGCCGGTCGCTGTCGAGAAACTTGTGGCAGCTGTGGCGCACGACGAAGCAACGAGCGCAGCACAAGTCCGGGCAGATGTGATTGAGCATGTCTTTACCCCAGTACTTCGTCATTACAAACTCGAGCTTCCTGCCGAACATAACATTGTCGTCAATGGAACCGGACTGTGGCATATACCAGGACCAGAGTCCGATGCTGGTCTAACTGGTCGTAAAATTGTGGTGGATACATACGGTGGCTATGCCCGAGTGGGCGGCGGTGCCTTTAGCGGCAAAGACCCAAGCAAAGTCGACCGTAGCGGCGCCTATGCTGCACGCTACATTGCAAAAAATATTGTGGCTACTGGCCTAGCGACTAAGTGCGAGGTCGGACTTGCCTACGTCATCGGCCAACCAAAGCCGCTCATGCAAACCATTGACACCTTTGGTACTGCAACCGTGAGCGAAGCCGAACTGTACGCGTTCAAAGACAAACTCATCGACACCAGCGTGAGAGGTATCATCGAGACGCTCAACCTCCGCCGTCCCATCTACAGCACAACGAGTGTCTATGGCCACTTCGGTAAACCCGACCTGCCATGGGAAGCTATTGCAAGCGCCTGACGGCAAACTACTCGCAACCCCATAACATCGGTGGTACAATCTTTGGTAGATGAAGAGCAATGCATCACTAGTCTATAGCTTCTTTTTAGTGGTGGGTGATGTTGTGGCCATAATACTCAGTTTTGTTGCGGCATTTATTATTCGTGCGAATAGTGGCATACAAGTAGCCCATCCAATTGCCGGCACAACCTATATAGGCATTGTTACAAGCCTTCTACCTTTATGGATACTGGTTTTTTCCCTCATTGGGCTATACAACGCGAACATCTATGAGCGACGATTTGCTGAATTCGGGAGACTGTTCATCGGCTCGTTTGTCGGTGTTCTTACGATGGTTTTTTGGGACTACATGAGTTTACAAAACATTTTTCCCGCAAAACTTGTGCCTATATACGGGTTTGGGCTCGCTTTTGTACTGCTCGTATGCTTCCGTAACATTGCCCGTATTGTTCGCACCGCTATGTTCGCCTACGGGAAAGGGCTCTCGAGAATTGCAATCATCGGAGATACGCCCATGACAAAGGAACTTCTGCTTTCACTCGACAACCCTAGGCTGACTGGATATGAGGTCGTTGGTGTTGTCGGTTACCGCAAAAGGTTGCCTGACGCGTTGCTCGGTTATGCCAACTTCGACGCATTCCTCAGGTCTGAGCCACAAGATTTGCATGGCATTATCCAGACGGAGCTGTACCCTGACGAAACAAAGAATGCTGAAATCCTCACATATGCACAAGAACACCACGTAAGCTATCGCTTTGTACCAGGTAATAGCGAACTATTTGTCGGCAATATTGATGTAGACCTGTTTCGCAATGCGATTCCGGTTATTCAAATCCACCATACTGCCCTGTTCGGTTGGGGGCGTGTACTAAAAAGATTTACCGATATTTTGCTCGGAGGACTGTTCCTGCTCATAAGTTTACCTGCTTGGTCGGTTATTGCCCTCCTAGTAAAGCTAAACGATCCAAAAGGACCTGTGTTTTATAAAGCTTCGCGAATAAGTCGGTTTGGCAGCCAAGTGAAGGTGTTAAAGTTTCGTACTATGAAGCATGCCTACAATGCCCTTTCTCCAGAAGATGCCTTCGCAAAAATGGGTAAACCAGAGCTAGCAAAAAAATATCGCGCAAACGGCGACCAGCTCGTAGATGACCCCCGCATAACTACCATTGGGCGCTTTCTGCGCAGCACAAGCCTCGATGAACTGCCACAGTTCTGGAACGTAGTCCACGGAGAAATAAGTCTCGTTGGCCCGCGCGCTCTCGATATTGAAGATATAGAACGGGCTGATAAGAAAAACTTAATTCTGAGTGTGAAGTCTGGCGTTACTGGCCTAGCGGTCGTGTCAGGACGGCGAGATATCTCTTTTGAAGAACGGAGAAAACTTGACCTATACTACGTGCAGAACTGGAGTTTTTGGCTTGATATAGTCATTTTGCTCAAAACTGTTCGCGTTGTCTTGCTGCGAATCGGAGCAAAATAATGGCTCGCAAAATACGCATTGCGATTGTGCATGACTGGCTTGTTGGAGGCGGCGCAGAACTCGTTGTCGAACAGCTGCACACACTCTTCCCTGAAGCACCAATCTACACCTCTTACGCAACTGACGAATGGCGAAAAAGACTTCATGGCAACGTAATAACCGGTCGGTTGCAGCCTTTTGGAAAAATCCGCAAGTTTCTTCCCGTTTTACGGATATTTTACTTTACCCGATTAAAACTAACTGGCTATGACATGGTTATCAGTAGCTCTGGGGCTGAGGCAAAAGGTATAAAGGTACCAAGAGGAACTCTGCACGTAAATTACTGCCATGCACCTACTCACTACTACTGGAGCCGCTATGAAGAGTATATGAAGCGGCCAGGTTTTGGGTTTTTTGACCCGCTAGCCCGCTTTGGTCTTTGGCTGCTCGTAAAACCTTTGCGGCGATGGGACCACAAAGCAGCCCAGCGTCCTGACTGTATCATTGCAAACTCCACCCATATTCAATCTGAGATAAAAAAATATTATGGCCGAGAAAGTACCGTTATATTTCCGCCTGTGTATTTTGAGCGATTCCAAAAACCCGAGCATCGTGCAAAAAAACGTCGCGGTTACGTTATATCTGGAAGACAAACTGCTTACAAACGGTTTGATCTCGCAGTTGTCGCATGTACCAAACTCGGACTACCCCTGGTTGTCATTGGCGATGGGCCAGACAATGCAAGACTGCGAAAACTGGCCGGTAAAAGCGTCACATTTCTTGGCAAAGTGCCTGACTCGGTCCTTGAAGAGGAATTTGCCGAAGCTGAAGCGCTCATCTTTCCAGGCTTAGAAGATTTCGGGATCACACCTGTGGAGGCGATGGCAGCCGGCACGCCAGTACTCGCCTACAAAGCCGGTGGCGCTTTTGATTATGTAAAGCCTGGCGTGACCGGTGATTTCTTTGACGAACAAACAGCGAGGTCGCTCGCGCTTGCACTAAAGAAGTTTGACGGTAAGACCTACAGTAGTGCGGCAATCCGCGCCTATGCTCAAAAGTTTTCGAAAGAACGCTTTCAAGACGAGATGAAAAAATACCTTCTAGAACAGCTACGGGCACAACAAGCCAAGTAAAATCGTCAATAAATTGCTGCCGAAGGCGATTGTTGAAGCGTATAGTAGAGGTGCAGACTTGATAGATTATCTACAGCGAAAGGATTAATACATGTGCGGCATCGTCGGTTATATTGGCTCGGAAGAAAAAGGCGTTTCGGTTGTACTCAACGGACTTCAGGCTTTGGAGTACAGAGGCTATGATTCTGCTGGTCTCGCCTATCTGGATGGCGGTAGTATGCAGGTCGCAAAACAGACAGGACGTGTCCAGAGTTTGATTGACGCGCTCGGAAGACCTCAACCGGAGAGCTCCACAACAATTGGTCACACACGCTGGGCGACACACGGTACGCCGACCGTCGCAAACGCACACCCACACTTCAACGCCGCAAAGGACATTATGGTGGTGCATAACGGCATCATTGAAAATTACGCGGAACTACGCGAAAGTCTGAAGCGGCAGGGCTATAGCTTTGTGACTGAAACTGACACGGAAGTCATACCGCACCTGCTAGATTACTACGCGAAACAAACAACGTCGTTTGAAGAAGCATTTCACCGTGCACTCGACCAGTTACGTGGGGCGTACGGGCTCGTTGTCATGACATCACGCGAGCCGGATGCGTTGTTTGCGGCTCGACTAGGAAGTCCGCTTGTTCTTGGCGTTACTGACGATAAAGCACTCATTCTTGCCTCTGACCCAAACGCACTCATGGCGCACACGAAAGACGTTGTATATATGAACGACTACGAGTATTTGGTCGCCCGGCGGGGCGGTGAGTATGCCATTCACGATCTCAAAAATGACGTAGCTGTCGAGCGCGGCGTGGAAACGCTCGACTATGACGCCGACCAAGCCTCCTTGGGCGACTATCCGCACTTTATGTTGAAGGAAATTTACGAAGCGCCGCAAACCATCCGTTCGGCGACTCTGGGGCGTATAAAGCCGGAAAGCGGCATCGTGAAATTGGGCGGGCTGGAAAGCGTGGCTGATCAGCTGAAGCACGTTGATCGTATCGTCATTGTGGCCTGCGGGACGGCTAGTTACGCTTCCCTGCTCGGCGAATATGCCATAGAAGAGCTCGCGAGCATACCTGTAGAAGTCCACATTGGCTCGGAGTTCAAATACCGCAAAGAGCCGTTTTCACGCAGCACCGCGCTGATAGTCGTGTCGCAGTCTGGCGAAACGGCCGACACTATTGCCGCACTCAAAAAAGTTGAGAACTACGGCGTACTCAAACTGGGCGTCGTCAACGCGACAGGCAGTACAATTGCACGCATGACCGACGCGGGCGTGTACTGTCACGCCGGACCGGAACAGGCTGTAGCTAGTACGAAAGCTTTCCTGGCGCAGTACACCGTTTTGCTGCTGATTGCCTTATACCTGAGCGACGGCCGCAGTGAACAGTACAAACCGCTGCTCGAAGAACTAAACCGTTTGCCGCAAAAAGCCGAAAAAGTACTCGAACAGGCTGATCGTATCAAAGCACTCGCGCAAAAATACGTCCACGCAACTGACATGATGTACCTTGGGCGCGGTTACAATTACCCGCTTGCATTGGAAGGAACACTGAAGCTCAAAGAATGTGCGCTCATTCACTCTGAAGGCTATGCTGCCGGCGAACTGAAACACGGACCACTCGCGCTGATAGACGAAAACTTCCCGACGTTTGTGATAGCAACGAACTCGGAGCTACTGGAAAAAACGTACAGCAACATAGAAGAAATTCGGGCCCGCAAAGGCTCTGTCATAGCTGTAGCGACAGAGGGAAATGAGCAGATTGCTTCGCTCGCCGACGACGTCATTTACATTCCAGAGAGCCTAGAACAAACTACGCCGCTGCTAAGCGCAATCGTCGTCCAGCTTTTCGCGTACTACGTCGCTACCGAAAAGAACCTGAACGTCGACAAACCACGTAATCTTGCAAAATCAGTGACTGTCGAATAGTACCTTACGGATCTTAGCGGTATACTAAGAGAACAATTGAGGAGGTAGCATGGGAGATTTAGCAAGCATATTCAAGGCTTACGACATTCGCGGGAAAGTTGGGAGCGAGCTCAGTGAAGACCTCGTACGTCGGGTCGGCACAAGCTTTGCGCAGTGGTTACCTATTGCGGGTCCAGTCGTAGTTGGACATGATATGCGCCCAGACTCGCGTCAACTGGCTGATGCACTCGCTGAGGGCATCGTGCAGGCGGGTCGAGACGTTATAGATATTGGTATGGTAACTTCTGACATGGCTGTGTTTGGCGTCACACATTACGAAGCTGCCGGAGCCGCGATTATCACCGCTAGTCATAACCCCGGCGAATATAATGGCATAAAGCTCTTTGACAACACGCCAAAGACAATCGGGCTTGATCAAGGGCTAGCGGCCATACGCGACAGCGCGCTTGCAACTGAAGTCCCCACCCTGGCCGAAGTATCTGGCGCACTCCGGCATGAAAACCTCATTGATGCATGGGTTACGTACTGCCTCAACTTTGTAGACGTATCACGCTTCAAACCCGTTCATGTTGCCGTAGACTGTGGCAATGGTATGGCGGGTGTTGTACTCGAAAAACTCTTACCACATCTTCCCTTTACTGTTGAGAAACTGTATTTTGAACCAGACGGAACCTTCCCGAATCACGAGGCAAACCCTCAAAAACTGGAAACGCTCAAAGACCTGCAGACAGTAGTGCAAGAAAAAAGTTGCTACCTTGGTATTGCCTTTGACGGCGACGGCGACCGGATGGCGATGATTGACGAGACAGGTCGGCCAGTTAGTGGAAGTGAGATGATGTCGCTTCTGGCTAGTAAGTATGTAGGCACTCCAAAGCCTTCGTTTGTATATGAAGTCCGAACATCCAGAACAGTAGTAAGTCGTCTTGAGACAAACGGTTTCACCAGCGTGCGCTCGAAAGCCGGGCGCAGCAACATTGGTGAAGTAATGCGTGAAGTTGATGCGGTCTTTGGCGGCGAAACCACTGGACACTTCTTTTTCAAGGACTACTGGTCAAACGACTCGGGCATGCTCAGTATGCTCGTGGCACTGGAGCAGATTTTCACCCAAGACGCTCCCCTGTCAGACATAGTTTCTGGCTCACACACCACGAACCCCATGATACCGGAAACGAATTTTGAAGTCGCCGACCCGAAAGCAATGCTACAAAAAGTCAGTGAAGCTTTTACAGAAAACGAGCAAGATTGGCTTGACGGCCTGAGCGTGACGCTACCAAACGGTTGGTTCAACCTCCGCGCCAGCAACACTGAACCCGTCATGCGTCTCAACGCTGAAGCGAGCGACCAAGCTTCACTTGACGCACTCGTCGCGCAGGTTAAGCGCCTTGTTCAGCAGTAGTAATGTTGTAAATAATGCACAGACTGTTTTCGTATATTTCGACAATAGACTGTAGCTGACCGAAGTACTATACTGGAAAGACATGACAAGATTACTCGTAACAGGTGGTGCCGGGTTTATTGGGTCGAACGTTGTTCACTATACTCTACAAAATCGACCCGACTATCACGTAACAGTTATAGACAAACTAACCTATGCCGGCAATCCCGATAATTTGAGGGCAGTACTCGATAAAATTGAGTTTGTCACCGGCGATATTTGTGACGCAGAGCTCATGGACAAACTGATTGGTGAAACTGATATTGTCGTGCATTTTGCCGCAGAGAGCCATAACGACAACAGCATTCGCAACCCGCGCCCATTTCTAGACACCAATATCATTGGAACCTACACTATTCTTGAGGCAGTACGCAAGCACGACAAACGACTACATCACATCAGCACCGACGAAGTGTTTGGGGACCTTGAACTTGACGACCCAAACCGCTTTACTGAGGCAACGCCCTATAACCCAAGCAGCCCCTACTCCGCCACCAAGGCTGGCAGCGACCATTTGGTCCGGGCATGGATTCGTACCTTTGGCGTGAAAGCCACCATTTCGAACTGTTCAAACAACTATGGACCCTACCAACACATTGAAAAATTTATTCCCCGGCAAATTACGAACATACTGAGCGATATCAAGCCAAAACTGTATGGCACGGGCGAGCAGGTGCGCGATTGGATACACGTAGACGACCACAATGAGGCCGTGCATATCATCTTAGATAAGGGCACCTTGGGTGAAACATACATCATTGGCGCAGATAATGACCATGTAAACAACAAAATGGTCATTGAGCTGATATGTGAGCTGATGGGCAAGGGCCGTGATTGGTACGAACATGTCAATGACCGCCCCGGTCACGACCTCCGCTACGCCATGGATTCTTCAAAACTCCGCCGTGAACTCGGCTGGCAGCCACACTATACCGACAACCAAACGGGCATGCGCGACGGTCTCCAGCAAACTATAGACTGGTACAAAGCCAACGAGGCCTGGTGGAGAGGCGAAAAAGACGCCGTTGAGACCGCCTACGCCAAGCAGGGACAATAGATGCATTTCAAACTGATTACACTCAACCTCTGGATAGGTGGCGTGCTATTTGACCGCATTGTTGATTTTTTGCGCGAGGAGAATGCAGATATTGTCCTTCTGCAAGAAGTACTGCAGGGCGAAGACCCTTCGCTCCCTATACAATACCGTTCTTTCGACGCGTTGCGACAAGCCCTGGATTATCGCTATTCTGATTTTGCGCCTTCAATGGTAGATATCTTCCCGTGGGGCAACATCCCCAACGGTAATGCGGTACTGTCTCGGCTCCCGATCGTACAGAGTCAAGTAACTCCATTTGACCCATCAATGGACAGTTCGACGCCACGCAGTCCTTTTGATCCAAACGCATGGCCGGTTACACCAAGAAGTCTGCAGCATGTCGTAGTAAAAACACAAGCGGCTAACCTCAATATCTATAATTTTCAGGGTGTGTGGGATTTGGATGGCGATAGAGTCAGCCCGCAGCGTGAAAACATGCGCGATGTTATTTTACGCGAGATAGCAAGAAAACAGCATGTCATCGTCGCCGGAGACACTAACGCAAAACATACAAACCCTGTTATGCGAGCACTGGAGGTACCGCTCGTTAACGTCTTTGGCGACGAACTAAAAACATCATTCAATATGTGGCGCAAAGAAAATCCTGGCTACGGCACGGCTGTCGTCGATATGATATATGCGAGCCGCGACCTACGCGTTGCCAGCAAACGGTGTCCTGATGTCGATATTTCCGATCATTTGCCTCTTGTGGCCGAGTTCGAGATAATGTAGCTGGAGAATATATGAATTTTGACCCAAGTCAGTACAATGAGCTAAGCATCACCGAAGCACCAATACCCGGACTTTTCGTTGTGAAACTACCCGTACATGGAGATAACCGCGGTTGGTTTAAGGAGAACTATCAGAAAGCCAAAATGGAAGCACTCGGTCTGCCTGCGTTTGAAGTCGTACAGAACAACTTCAGCTTCAATGATAAGGCGGGTGCAACACGCGGACTGCACGCCGAACCATGGGAAAAATTTATTTCCCTCGCGAATGGTCGAGTTTTCTGCGCATGGGTTGATCTGCGCGCCGGTGAATCGTTCGGGAAAACATTTAGCGTTGAGTTGAACCCAGGGATCGCCGTGTTTGTCCCCCGAGGCGTCGCAAACGGCTACCAGACACTAGAAGACAATGTCACCTACACCTACCTCGTCAACGCGCACTGGTCGCCCGAAGTCAAATACGTCGCGGTTAATCTTTTTGACCCAGCGCTCGCCATAGCGTGGCCTATTCCGCAAAACCAAGCGGTCGTGTCAGAAAAAGACCTCGCCAACCCACTTCTCAAAGATGTAACACCGTTGGAGGTATGATGGACGATAGCAAGATTTTCATTGTTGGAGCGAACGGACAGCTAGGAACAGCGCTGCGGCAGCAGTACCCTGAAGCACAATTTGCTGATGTAGGCGAGTTGGACATCACAAACCAGCAATCAGTTAATGCTTTTGACTGGTCGGGGATAGAGATTATCCTCAACGCAGCAGCCTACACAAACGTGGACGGCGCAGAGACACCGGAAGGGCGAGTTGCTGCTTGGGGTGTAAATGCCGTAGCGGTGTCAAATCTGGCCAGCGTGTGTCTGCAGTACGGCATGACGCTGGTTCACATCTCGTCTGATTACGTGTTCGACGGCACTCAAAAACCACACACTGAAAACGAGAAATTCAGCCCGCTTGGCGTATACGGCCAAACAAAAGCAGCTGGCGATATTATCGCGGGACTACTTCCAAAGCATTATATTTTACGAACAACGTGGGTGATTGGCGAGGGGAAAAACTTTGTGCGCACTATGCTAGGCCTCGCCGCAAAAGGCGTTTCTCCAACGGTCGTCGTTGATCAAGTGGGACGGCTCACGTTTACGGGTGAGCTTGTGCGCGCCATTGATCATTTGCTTACTACGGAAGCACCCTACGGAACGTACAATGTCACGAATGATGGCACGCCAGCCAGTTGGGCGGACATAACTCGTGAAATCTTCGCTTTGGCTGGGTATAACAATTTGGCCGTTACCGACACTTCCACTGCTGAATACTTTGCCGGCAAAGACGGCATCGCCCCGCGCCCGCTCGAAAGCGAAATGGATCTGAGTAAATTACATGCTAGCGGCTTCCAAAGCCGTGACTGGCACGAGGAACTTAAAGCGTACATCGCAAAAGAAAAGGAGGCAGTACGGTGAAAGGTATTATTTTGGCTGGCGGTTCAGGGACGCGTTTACACCCCATAACGAAAGCTATCAGTAAGCAGCAGATTCCAATCTATGACAAGCCCATGGTGTACTATCCGCTTACGACGCTCATGCAGGCTGGCATACGGGAAATTCTTGTCATCACGACACCAGATGATCAGGCTGGATTTCAGCGGCTGCTGGGTGACGGTTCGCAGTGGGGCATTTCCCTCTTGTACGAAGTACAGCCTTCGCCAGACGGACTTGCACAAGCATTTATAATTGGGGAAGACTTTATAGGCAACGATAAAGTTGCGCTGGTACTTGGTGATAACATCTTCCACGGCAACCGCATGGACGAATCACTCAAAACCTGCACTGACCCAGACGGCGGCATTGTCTTCGCCTATCAGGTTTCCGACCCAGAACGTTACGGCGTCGTAGAATTTGACGGGAAGATGCAAGCCGTTTCTATAGAGGAAAAGCCTGCCGCGCCAAAGTCAAACTATGCGGTGGTTGGGTTGTATTTCTATGATAACGACGTAGTAGAAATTGCAAAATCTATTAAGCCGAGTGATCGCGGCGAGCTGGAAATCACCACTGTAAATGAAGAGTACCTAAAGCGCGGAAAACTGAAAGTCACCACGCTCGACGAAGGTGATGTCTGGCTCGACACTGGGACGATAGACAGTCTGACTGACGCCAGCGACTATGTGCGCGTTATGCAAAAACGCACCGGCCAAATCATCGGCTCACCAGAAAAGATCGCCTATGAACAAGGCTTCATCACCGCCGACCAACTCGCTGCCCACGCAGAATCTCTGAAAAAAAGCGGGTATGGTGCGTATTTAGAGCGCTGATTTTCACCCTTGGTTATAGGAATGTGCACCGCCCAAAAAACGTGTCAGCGCCCACATTGCCCTCACTCGGCGATCTACTTTTCCCGCGAGCATCTCTGGATTGAGCCTACTGGGAAAGATTCCAAGCAATACAAGTTGACTAACAGTTCTTGCGGCGCGCGTATCACGGTCTAGCTCTTCGCTTGCTTCAGGGGCAACAATACCTGCAAATGGCCGCCTGAGTGTTTTCGGCACGATTACAGCAAGAATACGGTCTAAATGTTCAGCCTGGGCTATGATTGCTACCGGTTCATCAGGCGGTAGCAGCCCATCTCGTTCTAGAAAAGCGAGGTTTGTGACCGAATCTGTAGATTGGCGTTCTTCCCTAATGCTGCCAAGCTTTATGCCTTTTTTGACAAGAAGCTCGGCCATAAGTTCAGCTTCTGACATTCCGCCGTCTTCAAGCGCTCGTCCGCTATCGCCAGGACTTTTGCCGCCGCAAGCGACTATGCAACCGTCCTTTGCCTCAAGACCAAGCTCTGTGAAAACAGCGGCGGCACGTACAGTTCGGGCGGCCGCCCAAGGACTCAGTGTCAAACCGTCCGGCGAACGTCCCCTGCCAGGTATGATTACGTGGACGATGTCTTCACTGCCCAATCCGTATGGGTTAAAGGCGAGTTCTACTGCCATAGTTTACAATTATTATAATACTAAAGTGGCATTTTACAAAATTATTTATCCGCAGATTCTTTCGTGTACACATACCGTTTTGACATAAAGAAATTCACAAGCAAACCGGCCAGGCTACCGATGGCAACGCAAATTGGAATTGCAAAGCGCTGATTTGCCAAAACAGTTATAGAGACTGCGTACGCAGCATAGTTTACCACTAAACCAAACGTCATCAGGCTTACGTAATGGATATACTCTTTTATAATGCTTGTGTGTCGTGAGTGTCGGTTCTTGAATGTGATAGATCTGTTGAACAGCCACGTGATTGTGGCGGCTGCCATAAATGCCGGAAACCGCGCGAAATATACACCTAACAGGCTATGGAATAGCATTGTAACCGTTACGTCAGCGCCGTAGCCAATTACGCCCGCGACGGCAAACATGATAAGTTCGAGATGCTTATGAACGAGGTTATTGATAACTCTCACGAGCGTCCCCAGGCCTTGGAATCGAAAGATATGTTAGATGCTTAGCTTCTCTGCGACCTTTTGTCACCGTACGAAGCACTAGGCCAATAGTAAACGCCAGGAAGCCACACACCATAATCCCGCTGGCGACGATTACGGTGGGGAAGCGCTGCACTTCGTGTGTTTTAAGGTACTCAACAATAACGGGCGCCATCAACACTGCCGAAATGCCAAACAAGACAGCCCCAATAAGACTCCAGAAGCGGAGGGGTAACTCGGTCGAGTACAGCCTAAGTATCATACGGAGAATGCGTATACCGTCTTTGTATGTTGATAGCTTGCTCTCAGAGCCGGCAGGGCGCTCGTAGTACGGAGTCTGGACCTCACCGTAAGGCAGCCGCATTTCTAGTGTAAATACCGTCAATTCAGTTTCAGTTTCAAACCGCGCAGATTCGGCCGGAAACGATTTAACAAACCGTCTTGAAAATACACGATAGCCAGAAAGCATATCTGTAAAGTTCCCGTGAAACATCTTTTGCACTGAAGTCGTCAAAAGTTTATTGCCGAGCCGATGACCGGGCCGATAATTTTTGTTATCTGTCGACTCTTCAGTTCTGCAGCCCACAACCATATCAAGATTGTTCTCTAGAAGCATTTTAATCATCCTTGGCGCTGAGGGGGCGTCGTAGGTAGCATCGCCATCAACCATGATGTAAATATCTGCGTCAATATCAGCGAACATGCGACGAACCGCGTTTCCTTTGCCTGGCAATGACACGAAATGAACAATGGCCCCAGCCTTACTTGCCAGCTCAGCTGTGTTGTCTTGCGAATTATTATCAAAAACATATATAGAGGCTTCTGGTAATGCTTTTTGAAAATCATGTACGACCTTCGAAATCGCGGCAGCTTCATTTAGGCAAGGTATCAATACCGCTATGTTCATTTTTTACTCCCTGTTCGGTGCAATAGTTTAGTCTTATATAGCCTTGATCTGTGCAGAGCTTTGCTTGCAATTCGTCTATAATCTGAACCCGATACGCCTAACCAAGCAATGGCTATAAGTCCGAAGGCAAAGATAACATATCCATATCCCATATATGGCGGCATGTACGAAAAAGTGATATCTGATATGCCATTTTGAAGACTAATCTTCTGGAAAATTTCTCTTTCGACAGCTATCGGGACAGTTCTGCCATTTACTGACGCCCGCCACCCTGGGATGAAGAGCTCCTTCCTCACTAGAGCCCCTTTGCCACTACATACTGCTTTGGCTTTATCGCGCGTGTAGAGACTTATATGACAGTTAGAACTTGAAACCATGTACCCTTGGGTGTTACTGAGGGAATATATATCAGCCCCCCTGCCACTGAACACTTTTGTCAGAGAAGCTTCGGCAGCTTGGGAATCGTTCAACTGGTCGTGCATAGTGACAAGATGCGTTACTCCAGTGTACTTGAAATTATCTAGGTTGCGCACAAACTCACTAAAGGGTGTTACGCCCTGCATATTTGTTTGATAATAGCCCGTGAAAAGTATTGGTTCTGCATGTGTGTCAAGGTTGCTTGTAATAAACTTACTCCAAGATTTCGGGACAGGCAGGTCATTTTGATTTATCGAAGCAATCTCATAGTAACTGCCGTAGTTCGGGGCTACTGGACCTAAAGTATAGTACCTTCCAAAGCCAAGATGCTGTTTAAGGTACCTGACAGGTGCTTCGTCAATTTTCACGGTTGGCGTAGAGAGCTGCGGAATAATAAACATCAAGAGAATGTCAGTCGCTACGATAGTAAAAATAAACATCGCTTGATATTTTCTGATAATAAATTTTAGGGTAAAAGCTACTGCAAAAACGCACCCTATGGCCCAGCCAACACTCGCCAGCGCAAATAGCTTATAATGTGGCGCTGTACTTATCAGGCCTATGTACCGCCGAGCAATGAAGGCAAGAAGAAGAATCATCGCCAAAGCAGAAACAAAAATTAAATACGTTCGCTTTTTGGAAATTTTACGGTGCATAAGGGCCTCAATACCGAACGCGGCTAAAATTGTCAGCGCAAATGATATTGAGGGTGTAACGTACCTAAAGAATGCGGCATTCTTTATGGTTGGCACCATATTCCACAATGATTCTGCCGGACCAAACCCATACATTTTTAGTACGCACAAAATAATCCATGCTGTTAGGACAAATTTGAGGTGTCTAGGCATGCGTGAGAATAGTCCTGCAAGTGCTAAGAGACACGTTGTAATCGCAAAGTAACCTCCAGTGCTGCCCCAAAAAGCTGCGAATCGGCCAGATGCATCGTACCCTGACGCAGCGGAGAGACTGCCGTATACGTACGGCAACACCTGCGCTGGTACTGATAGCGGATCAAGAGCAACATGAGCAAAAGCATCTGCGTGCCCTCCTATGTTTGCATAAGGTAAATAGCCAAGAAAGGCAATGAGAGTCGGCATAGCCAATGCAAGCCCAACGGCAGTACTGAGGGCAATTCTTTTTACCGCCTGCAAAAACAGCTTTTTACTTCGCATGAGGGCTAGCTCTATTGAACCCCAGGCACCGATTAGCAGCGCGTTGATGAAAGCTGTTTCAGGAAAACCTGCTGTCAAGGACAGCGTGAGCCCCAACGCAAACCATATCCAACCAGCTCTCTCGCCATTGTTTACGGCATCGATAATCCGCTTTAGACCATAAAACATCATTGGCATAAAGGCTATAGGATTGAACACAGCGTTTGTGAGCCAGGCAAATGTACCGTTTAATGAAAAAATCATCCCTGAGATGAGGCTGGCACCCCAAGAAAGACCAAGCCTTCGCAGAAAAAGATGCGTGAAGAAACCGGCAATAACTTCAAGGAGTACATGGCTAAGCAGGAGGCCTCCTGGCATAGCAAGAAGAAGCGTCAAAGGGAAAAGAGCCGCAGACTGCATTTCCCCCAAGAGCGGCGAGCCAACTCCTTCATAATGGTTCCAGTACGGCAAGTCGCCGGAAAGAATTTTATCTGCAGCAGTATTCCCTAACGCTTGGGCAGTAAAACCATTATTTGGATCGATTGTGTCTACGCCGCTTAATATCCGCGGCCCTGCCTCAACTGCCAGTCCCGAGAGTTGCAGTGTTGGGTTGGGATCGCGCCAGCCCGACAAATAGATTGCGTTTCCAACAATAACGAAGAGGGTGATGAATAGCAGCGCAAGCAAACCTGCTTTGTTTCTTGCCACATAGCCACGAAGCGTCAACCTTACCGCCTCAGTAAATCTCATGGCAGAATTATACCACAGCCCATTACGCAACAAAGCAGGTTTCACGGGGTATCGATGTTGTCCCTAGACGTGATTGACATGCTTATGCTATAGTATGTAGGTGCCGTAAACTATATGAAAACGAAAATTGCCTCACAAAAAAAACCTCTGCATAGGAAGACGCTCGTAATTAGCGCCGCCTTTTTTTTCTGCATTTCTTTTGCTTCTCTTCTGTGGCTTGAAAAGAGCGGGCATATTAATTTTTTTCACACAAAGAGCAGTTTACCTACTATTACTCAGCTCGACGATACAAAAGCACAAACAACTAGCAAGCAACCCTCTGCACAAAGTTCTTTCAGCGCTGGAACACCAAGAAAGGAACCTGCGCAGTCTTCACTAAACGAAGGCGCCATCAATGACACCAAGGGGACGGCGACAGCACAAACGCCCGAGAACATGTGGTCAAGATCCCCAGACAATAAATCGATTACCGTCTATGCGCCAACTCAAAATCAGGTGCTTGAAGATGGGCAAATACTATCTGGAGCCTCAACAGCTGACGTCATCAACTTTCGCCTAATCGATGATGTAAGCGGAGTTATTGCACAAGGATCGCTCGATGTTATTGATGGTAGATTCTCGGGCGTCTTTCGCTTTCAGACGTCTGGCTCAGGAGGGAGAGTTGATGTTTTTACAACAGACACTGACGGAGCCGAAAAAAACAACATATACATACCTGTAAGGTTTACACAGTGAACACACGTACCGCAGCCGTTCGTATATTCTTTGCATCGTTTATTACAGCGGTACTTATTGGCGGCGCCCTAAGTCCGATTGCATTTGCGGGATATAGCGGCAGCCGACTCATTGACAATAGTATATTTCTGAATAGCTCGACAATGAGCATAAACGATATTCAAAGCTTCTTAGCCGGGAAAGGCAGCGGCCTCACGACAATGAGTTTTCTGTTTGACTGCAATTCTACGGGGATGTCTGCAACGTACTACCAGTCCGCAGGTGCACCATGTGGCCAGAATGTATCAGCAGCAGCAATTATTTACTATGCTTCGCAGATCTACGGAGTCAACCCTCAGGTTATTCTGGCAACTCTTCAGAAAGAGCAGAGTTTAGTGACGTCCCCAAACCCCACTTCATGGCAAGTTAACCAGGCAATGGGTTATGGTTGTCCAGACAGTGGCGGTTGCGGTGCATCCAGTTTCTTATACCAGATAGATAACGGCGTCTGGGTATTGAGGTTCCATATGGAACGAGCGAGAGGTAATATGGATTACTGGTTCCGCTCAACGTCCTGGGTTTGCGGAACACCAAAAAACTACTACACGCCAAACCTCTATCCAAATCAAAATGTAAGTTTCTACGATGATAATGGCGTTCAGTATACAACTATCTTTTTAGAGAACGCCGCCTCCTCTTCCCTATACTGTTACACTCCCCATGCCTACAATAACCCTAAGGGGCTCTACGGGCTCCCCGCACAGGGAACGACTGGACAGTACTATAGTGGCAGCTATAACTTTGTAACATATTTTGAGCGCTGGTTTGGCCCAACGAAAGTTGGCGAATGCAACACGCTCACAAACCCGCCGGCTGGCCTGCCCGCAGGACTACGCGTAACCGGAATGAAACAAAACGGCACGACTTCTCTTGGCTTGATAATAGCAAATAACACTGGTAGTCTTTGTACTGAAGTGCACCAGTGGGGTCGGGACTATCAATCATGGATAAGTCACATAGCTACTATCCAATCACAGTTCGACCCTTCAACTGGAGAGGTAGTAACACTTGATAACGGTTCCGGTGAAAGCCGCTTTGTATTCATTAAATACAAAAACACTGTCAACGACATGGTAGAGCTCCATGAATGGAGTAACAGTAGCCGACAATGGATACTCCATACGGTCACTTCGCTTCCAAACTCAGATATGGCAAACGGCATGATTATCCCACGAGGGAACACACTCGTATTTGTGAAGACGAAAAATACATCGTACGGCATGATTGAGCTTCATGAGTGGACAACGTCCTTGAATGACTGGGCTGCACACACTGTCAGCGCCCAGCCGTCCTCCGAGGCAGAGAACGGCACGGTAATATCTCGTGGCGACAGGGTTGTATTTGTAAAGTACAAAAATACACCGAGCGGAACACTTGAATTCCACGAATTCGCCCCAAGCTATACGGATTGGACGAAGCATATTATAAGTAGTCAACCAAATACTGAAATAGATAACGGAAAGATAGTGTCTATTGGCGATCACCTAGCCTACATTAAGTTTCGCAACACCCCTAGCGGCTACATGGAGGTTCATGAATGGCTGCCCGATTATTCAAACTGGCAATCACATATTGTTTCAAATCAAATGCTTAATGTGGCGCCGTATTAGTAGCCCTTGCACATAAGCTTCTGAAGATAGTCTCGATCAACTACGCTATTCCTCTGCATGGTGTTATGTGCGCTCAAATATAGCAGAACCCTCAGTAGACCTATCATCCTCCCCTTCCACAATGCACGTGCACCCTTCGCCTGGCCACGGCGTAGCAATAATCTCGTAGTCAATATATCGGACTTGAAAGCCCTAGGTATGATCTGCAAAAACATTTTAATTGGAAGGTTTTTGAACAATAGCGGCAAATTATTACGGTACGTCATTCGGAGTGAAAAAGTAGGGTTTTCCGCAGAAGATGCAGAACCCATATGGTAGGCTGTTGCGCCTGGCACACAATAGCTATCCCACCCCAACAAGCACGCCCTTAGCGCCATGTCGACATCCTCAAGATACATGAAGAAACTCTCGTCGAACAAGTTGTCAAATGGCTGTGATTCAATAAAATCTCGGGCAATCAAACAAGCTGCAGCGTTTACTCCAAAGACTCGCAGCGGTCCTCGCTCGCCAACATAGGCGTCTCGCCAACTACCTTGCGTTGCCTGCCCATTTTCGGCAACATAAATGTGCGTTGAATCAATCACTGAGTGGTTGTAGTAGTCAAGAGTCATTCCTTGATAAAATGCACCTTTCGGCTTATTGCATGCGAATCTAACGATCGTTGAGAGCCATGCCGTATCGAGAGTAGCGTCGCTGTTAATAAGTCCAATATATTGAATGTCTTCGTCTTTAAGAGCGTGCCGAATCCCTATATTGTTGCCTTCCGTAAACCCTCCATTCCGAGGAGATTCGACAATTTCGACCCATGGATACTTATTGCGAGTCATTTCAACTGAATTATCCGTTGATGCATTGTCTACGAGTACTGTTTTGATATGAGGATAGTCAAGCGCCTGTATACTGTCGAAGCACGCCGGCAATATGTCGGCGTTATTCCAGCTGAGTACAATGAGCGCAACTTTTGGCTGAATCATCTCTCCTCCTCCACGGCATACTTGATAAGCTGCTGCTCTATTAGTCGAGGGTGCATTTCCGTGCGTAAGTTTGGGTTGTAATACACTCCGATTGTTGCGCTATGCTCTGGCTCACGCCCTTTAAATTCAAGGTATTCATACTGACCAAGAACGACAAATCTTCCCTCTGTAATCAATGAGTCATTACAATAGCGTTCAATTGAATCACTGCGCGCGCACACAGCACCCCAGTCAAGAGCATTGACATCTCTGTTCCAATTTGGCGAACCAAAATACTGCGGCTTTGCGGGGTCACTTCCGTAAAACAATGGAAGGAAGCCCGTATTGGTTTTGACATACCCAAGATTCGTTATCTTACCTCTTGAGATCAGCTTTGGTGCAGCCGCATCGTAGCCCCCCACCTCCACCCTGCCGAAGAGCGCGCTTATGCTTGCGTCTTCCATAAAGAGTGGCTGCATAGGTACTGTTATGAGCAAAACTGTCTTGAAGTGCATAGCGATAGTCCTTGCATCTTTTTTATCCGCCGCTATTACGCATGTAATATTTTGTTTTATTACGTCACGATGCTTCTCAAAACACGATTTCATATACAGCAGTTCTTTACTAGTAAGCTCGGGAACGGCAATAATGATAGCCCGTTTATTGTCTTCCTGGAGTTCAAAGATAGTTTGATAAAACCCAGGAGTCTTTTTCATTGGCTTTGCATGCGCATTAATACCTAGCCGTTTAAAGTGATTGTCTAACGCCCGCACTCCCGCATCCCTCACATGTGATTTATTATCGAAATCAGCCGCAGTTGAGTTAGCAGACTCCCGCCAGTGGTACAAAATCTTTGGTATATGAAATATACTCCCCGTCTCCTCAGACAGACGAAGAAGGAAATTGAAGTCCTGCGCACCATCGTAGCCAGTCTCGATAAAGCCCACCTTTTTGACTAGTGTTTTTTTAACAACAACGAAGTGAGTGATGTAATTAACGCATTCCAACATAGCCTGTGAAAAGTCTGGCTTGTAGTGGGGACTGTGGAATGATCGACTGTCTTCTGAGACCTTATCCTCGTCACTATATATAACATCAGGTTTGTTCTTTCTTATGGCGATAACGTTTTCGGCAAGCGCGTCTGGGTCAAGCATATCGTCATGGTCTAGAAATGCAATGTACTCGCCGGCTGCCTCTCGAATGCCCACATTAGTATTTTCTGCGATCCCCATATTCTTAATTGGGATATAACGTATGCGAATGTCTCTATGGCTACTCTGCTCAATTGCTTGCCGCCTCGCATCGTTACTTGAGCCATCAACCAATAGTAGCTCCCATTTGTCATAACCCTGAGCAAAGATACTATCTTCTAGCTCGTAAATATATCGTTCGGGAGTGTTAAAGCAGGGGACGACAATAGATATCAATGGGTCATTCTTTGTTGCTTCGATAATCTTTTTCGAGCAATTGTAATAATACTCCGTTCGCAGACCATCGTATTCTCGTCGATAAAATTGCCAGCTGCGACTATGCTGCAAACGACCCATTTGTCTTCCCACAAACTTTCGCCGCCTACTACCGTGTGGCAAGAGCTTATTAATCATACTTTCCTCTGTGATCTTAGCTTATTGAATCTTTTTATAATCTTTCTTATTATAGCTCTTAACGGGTGCTTTAGCTCGGACTCTAGTAGTGCCACCTGTTCTTTGAGATGGCTTATTTCATGCTTCGCGACAGCAAGTTCATTTCTGTTTGATTCATCTGCTCGCTCAAGTATACGAATCTTCTGGCTATCCTTTTCGCTCGCTGCCACTTGTGAGAGAAGGTGGTTTTCAATGAGCTCGGGAAACTGGCGCACAACCATCCTAACGCAATCGTGTTTCTTGGCTAGTTTCATTACACGCAAAAAATCAGATAGGTTACGGTTTATCGCCACATACGCTGCACTCACATATCTTTGGTTTCCCTTGACTAGCTTGAGAACCTCCTGGTGCATCTGTAGGTGCAGTGCAATATTTTTTTCCCAAAACGTGATTTCAGTGCTTTCCGTTCTCCACCAGACACTGCCTTCATGTCTTAGGTATACTGACATAGGACTCGCTGTCTTAATAAACCCAATTGGCCCATTTAACGCGTGAAGGATGTGAAGATACCAGTCTATCGGCAGCATTTTTTCTATAGGCTCTTTGTACTCTTTTAGTCTGCGATATACCACTGAATTGGTCTGTATGTAGTTGGTTTTTAGCAGAGATTCAATAGTTCGACTATTCCAGTACTCCGGACCAGGAAACACTTCTTTTGCCCCACTGCTTTCTTGCACGACTTCAACGCTGTGAAAACAAATCGCTGCTTTTTGATTCGTCTGCATATATTGAATCTGTTTTGCAAGTTTATCATTGTCGGTCCAATAATCATCCCCTTCACAAAGCGCAATATACTCCCCTTTCGCCTCTGATAAAGCCGAGAACAAATTATGTTGAATGCCCACGTTCTTGTTTCTTAGAATGGGGCGAATAACATCTTTATTTTTGCTAGCATATTTGGCAATAATCTCATTCGTCTTATCGGTAGACGCATCGTCTGCAACGATAATTTCAATGTTAAAGTCGGGATGATTCTGTGACAGAAAACTATCTATTGCACGAGCTATATACTTCTCGTGGTTGTAGCATATACATACTACACTTACTAGATTCTGGTTCTTGCTGGTAACATTTGCGAATCTATTTGCCTTCATCCATGAGCTCGACTATTGCATTTATCGTCTCGTCCGTCATGTGATCATGAAGCGGCATTGCGATTATTCGCTTGGCAAGAATTTCTGTTCGCCCTAGGTCGAGCTTTTTTCCGTGCGAATATTCAAAAATGGGTTGGCAGTGCAATGGGTCATAATAGCGTTTTACCTCCACCCCTTCGTGAAGCAACCTATTCATCACGTGTTTCGCTTGTCTTTCCGTCGGGAAAACCACACAAACAAATGGCACAGTGGAATTCTCGTCGTTCGGCTGAAATTTAACATTCTTGCCAGATAGTCTGTTTTTGTAGTACAACAAAGATTTACGTCTTAACGCAAGCCTTTTGTCATATCCCTGCATTTGCCTTAGTCCAATCGCTGCACTCATTTCGGACATCTTTGCATTCGTTCCGATTTGGGAGGCCTTTCTATCTGCGTTGAAACCAAAGTTAGTTGCCTCAATGCACCTAGATATTAAGGATGCGTTCCTGCTTGTAATTGCACCACCCTCTCCGATAGCAAATGGTTTTGTAGCATGAAACGAAAAGACTTCACAATCTCCTTTTGCCCCAACTCTCGTCCCATCACTATATAGCGAACCAAACCCTGCCGCAGAATCGATTAGCAACGGCAGCAAGTGTTCCTTTGCGAGAGCTTCCCAGTCTTCAACGTTCGGGTTCCCTACGCCGAAAGTATTGCCCAATAATATACCTGAAACTTTTTTGTGATACTTTGCTAAGTACGATGCGGCCTGGATATGATCCGGCTGCCAGTTATCATTTACGTCAATTAGTACGGGAGTGTAGCCTTGCGCCAATATAGCGTCCAGCCCGGCCGCAAAGGTAAAGGATGGCATAATGACTTCTCTTTTAGCTGCTGTTGGGGGCGCAAAAAGCTGCCTTATAGCAACCTCGAGGCCCGCTGTGGCATTTGAGACTGCACAAACCGACACACCTTCGCCAACATAGTTTGCGATTTGCTGACGCAATTTTTGTTCATAAGGTCCGAAGTTAGTGAACCAATTCGAAGAAACAATCTGCGCATAGTCTTCCGCCAGGTCATTCGCTGGCGGAAAAGAAGGTTTAATAAACGGAATTCTATATTTCATTAAGCCAACCTGTATTCACTTTTACTAATCGAGCGGGAACACCCACATATACGCCATTTTGTTCTTGAGCATCAGCAATCAGGACAGCTCCCGCCCCTACAACGGCTCCCTCTGCAATCTTCAGGCCGTTACTGACAGTGGCACCAATACCAATAAAAGCACCTTGACCTATTTTGACATTCCCCCCCACGTTAGCTCCAGGACTAATGCACGAGAAATCTCCTATTTCGCAACCGTGGTGAATCGAGGCGTGTACATTGATTGTAACATGTCGACCGACCTTAACATCGGTCGTGAGAATCGCTCCCGAAGCAATGTAGCTTCCGGCGCCTATGGTACATGAACGGCCAACAAGTGCATAGTCAGAGACGACTGTTACATATTTGGTCCCCGGCCACAGTTCTTCCATACGACGTTTTAGGGCCGGTGCACCAACCGCAATATGTACGCCAGCAGAAACGTATTGACCCGGAGAACAAATATCGACGGCTGCCTTTTCGTTCACATACTCCTTGGATACAGCTCGAAACACTACGTTCCCATAAACTTCTTCGACCTCATCAGAATGGCCTCCGCCCCCCAGCAGCCCAATGCCTACATTTCTCATGCTGTTGATTATACGCTATAACAGACTGAGATAAAACGGAACTAATCAATTTAAATGTAGGATGCTTTGATATCAGACGCTTTTTGTGTTATATATTCTTACTAGTAAAGGCTCGCTAATCGAAAGTGGTCAGATATGGAAGCGCGTACCGGAAGCTCTGGACTAGTTTGTAGTTCTATGCTCGAAAGCCTACAGGGCACAGTATATCATCATGCTATAGCCAAAGCCGTGCATGGTAGAGGGGGTGTTGATGGCTGACCAAAAAGATTCATTTGGCCTATATACAGCATGTCAGAATATTTCCCGAGATATTCGAGGCGATTTTGGCGGAGGTTCGCCAATACCTAAAACGTTTTTAATGGCATATCTTGTTCATGCAGAGGGCTTAGAAAAGTTTCTGGAAATAGGCGTATACAGAGGGAAGAGCCTATTCCCTACGGCGTACAGCATTTATCTCAATGGTGGATTTTCTGTTGGCGTAGACCCCTATAGTACCGAAGACGCCCGGGAAAAAGATGTCAGCAAAGACCTTAGGAAAGAAATTGACTCATTTTTAGATGGACTCGATTTTGATGAGATATACCGTGACGTGCTTGAATACAGAGAGAAGTGTGATTTTGGAGATTCCATTAAGATAGCACGTAAGACATCCGCAGATTTTTTTGCAGATCGAACAACAAGCGATGAACGCTTTGATATCGCCCACATAGACGGCAACCATGATACGCGATTCGTCCGGGAGGACTATTACGGATGCCTCAATGTGCTAAATGAAGGGGGCTACATAGTATTCGATGACATTGACTGGAATAGCGTACGC
The DNA here is from genome assembly GCA_964387505.1 of uncultured Candidatus Saccharibacteria bacterium. Taxonomy (GTDB): domain Bacteria; phylum Patescibacteriota; class Saccharimonadia; order Saccharimonadales; family UBA4665; genus JAGXIT01. Next base: position 36,578 of record CAYLWF010000025.1, on the reverse strand, counting down.
TCTGTTTATGACGAGGCAAAGCAAAAATCTCCAGTCGTTTTTGAGTGCGATCAGTTCGGAATCCTTCTTAACCAAGCCCCCTCTATTACTAGAGACTTACACGTCGAAAAGCTATCGAAAAAACTGCATGCTGCGTACAAGCGAGTTGTTGCACTAGAGAGCCTCCCGGATCGTTATATACCAACGGTGTCAGTAGGAATTCTAGCCTATAACCAGGTCGAATACATAGAGGAGTGTCTAGAGTCGGTATTCTCACAAACCGGTGCATTCAACTTAAAGGTGGTCATTGGCGACGACAGTTCAAACGACGGCACAAGTGAAAAGATACGCCAAGCTATTTCCGAACGAATTGATACTGAACACCTCAAGGTAGAATATTACCGAAACGATAACAATATCGGAATGGTGCGAAATTTTCAAAAGCTCATAGCTCGTTTAGGCGACTCCGACTATTTCACTTTTTGTGAGGGTGATGATTACTATCTTTCACAGACAAGAATATCTGAACATATCGAGCTTCACAGAACATGCCCTCAATTTTCTATAACATTTAATCGTCTCCTGACGTACCATCAGGATGACGGAAGATATGAAGTTTTCGAGCCTGCTTTCAAGGGTAAAGAGGTTTCGACAGAAGAACTCGCAAAAGAAAATGTAATCGGTAATTTAAACTCGGCTTTTTACAACTCCAGTTTACTAGATTATATTAAGCCAGACTTGTTTGAAAAGATGTTTACAGGAGACTGGATGTTAGCACTATATCTCTCCCAGTACGGTGATGTGGGCCTGCTAAACAAACCTTTTAATGTATATCGGAAGCATGGAGGTGGAATTTGGACAGGCAAGGATGAGGAGATAAAGAGGTCTCTGCTTCTTGACTCCATAGATTCCTACAACAGGTACCTCAACTTTTCATATGACAATTACTTCTCGCATTACAAAAAACTGCTCCACTCCCAAGATAACACCCTGGGCTTGGAAAAAGAATCTGTTACGATAATCGACGACATATCTCCACACCCGATCTCGGGTTTCCGCTATGAAGAATTTACGACAATTCTAAGAAAAATACCCCGAAGCAAGTTACTTACAACTGGTGAAAGCACCCACATTTTAGGACCTGACAGCATAGCTGCACTGATCATCGACTATAAACGAAGTCATCCAGACCTCGCAAATTCTGTAGCCATATTGCGCTCAGACGAACAAACCCATTCTTCGTTATTGTACTGTGACTTTCTGGGAAATGCCTACGCGAATGTGGTGAGTCGTGCGGAGCAGGAACAAACCCCTTTTGTATTCACGCTGTATCCCGGGGGAATGTTTGCCCTTTACAATGATAACAGTGATGCGATGCTCCGTCGCGTTATGAATTCTCCATATTTTTATAAGGTGATTGTTACCCAAAAAATCGCCTACGACTACCTTGTAAAAAACGGTTTTTGTGCGGAAGAAAAAATTGAATACATATGGGGGGTCGTTGTTCCCTCAGAAAAACTGAATCTGCAAACACCCAAACAACACTACGGGATAGATAAAAAAACAATAGACATTTGTTTTGTTGCACACAAGTACTCCGAGCGCGGACAGGACAAAGGCTATGATATCTTTCTGGAAGTAGCGCGAACACTCAGTAAGGAATACCGCCAGGTACGGTTCCACGTCGTAGGACCGTGGGATAAAAACGTATTAAGCGTTGCTGGCATTAGCAACATAAAGTATTACGGGGTCCAGAAACAGGATTGGTTTGATCGATTCTATAGAGATAAAGACATTATCTTGTCCCCAAACATTGACAATCAAATCAATGGTGGCAGTTTCGACGGTTTTCCAACGGGGGCAGTTACAGACGCCTCATTAAGAAAGGTGGCGATGTTTGTAACTGATCCGCTCAAGTTAAACGAGGGCCGATTCAAGAACGGGGAAGAGATAGTCCTCGTTAAGCATGACGTAAATGATATTGTGAAAAAAATTAGTTATTACATCAATAACCCCAACAAGTTAAGGCGCGTTGCAGAACGGGGCTACAATAAGTCGAATACTTTATACTCATTTAATAAGCAGATGAAACCGCGGCTTGACCTGCTCCGGTACGCAATAAAAAATGCCCACCCAGAAGCCACCCCCCCTCAGCCTATTCCAGACAGTGTTTACTCAAGCTTCATTTACAATTATATTAAGCGCCGAATGCCACCGAAGGCCAAGAGGCTCATAGGTACCTGTTGCCGACGAGTGGGGCTTAGGTTCCCTTAGTAGCATCAGCCCCTCATTGACCTAGCTGAGTCTGCGCACTATTCCGCCCAAGTCTGCGCAAGCTTCATGGCTCCGCCCCTCGTTGGGTCTGAGCCCTGCACAACGAATGCTTTCTTGTCTGAAGATATGGCAACAAATGAGTGCGTCTTTCTCGTAAAAATTGCGGCTGAGACATGGTATGTACCAGGATTGAGCATAGTGGTATCGAGATAGTATGAAACTTTGTTTTTTCTTACATTCTTCTGTGCAGAACTGTTTACCTCAGCCACATTGATACCATCTTTCAGTAAAGTGAACCCAACATAAACGTCATTTGCCTTCGAGTACGTATGCGTAAAGGTAATTTTCTTAACAGTGTCTTCTTGATTTGCTATGTCTATGAGAAGCTTGTATTTACCGCTACTGCTTTTCGCTGTCTTTGCAACTGTGATATTTTCTTCGCGATATGCATCAGCAACAACTCTCGGCTCACCAATCGAAAGAATTTTTCCTCCGTCTATAAGCATTGCGCGACTACAAAATCTTTCCACAGCACTCATATCATGTGTCACAAGTACGACTGTCTTCGCCTCCTCCTTGAGGTATTCAAAGTACGCGTAGCACTTCTGTTGGAAAGCTGCATCGCCAACTGCCAGGACTTCGTCGATAAGCAGAATATCGCTTTTTGCGCGTATTGCAATGCTAAATGCGAGACGCACCTGCATACCAGAACTATAGTTTTTGAGCTTTTGGTCCATAAAACGCTCGAGCTCAGCAAACTCCATAATATCACCATACATAGCCTCAACTTCACTCTCGCTAAAGCCAAGCAATGCCCCGTTCAGATATACGTTTTCACGACCGGTCAGCTCTGGGTTAAAACCAACTCCTAGCTCAATGAACGGTGTAAGCGTTCCGTTCACTATAATCTTTCCCTTGCTTGGCGTGTATATGCCCGCTAACATCTTTAGAAGCGTACTCTTCCCTGACCCGTTTCGGCCAACGATGCCAAAAAACTCTCCCTTCTTTACGTCAAACGAAATATCCTTCAGGACTTCCTGGACTTCATACGCTCTGTCCCCCCTTGAAACAAGGTTGATGATAACTCCTTTCAAAGAGTTCTGTCTGTTGTGCGGAAGGAGAAAAGATTTATGCACTCGCTCAACATGGAGAGCAATTTCGTTGTCTAAATCATTGGCAATTACGAGATGTCCTTTATCCTTATTCATGTCCTACAAGTTCTCCGCAAAACTATTCTGCTGGCTTCTGAAATAACTAACGCCCGTCACAAATACAAATAGGACAACCCCTATCGGGATAAGTGCCTGCCAGTTACTGTTAAATACACTCCAGATTGTTTTGATGGATTGATCGTGTGAAACGAGCACATATCGTGCATCCTGTATAGCTTGCGCCATGGGGTTCATGAATATTATCTTCTGGAATATTGGGCTCTCTATTCGCGTCAATGGGTAAAGTATGGGTGTTAAATAAAATCCAGCCTGTGTAAGCAAGTCCCATATGTACTGAATATCGCGGAATTTTACAAACAATGCTGAAAGGAAAAATGACAATCCCAAACCAAATATGTAGACTTCAACAATAACGAGCGGCAACCAGAGCATTGTCGCGAGTGGCACTACATGGTTGACTACCATAAATAGAGCTAAGACTAACAGGTTAAGTCCGAGGTTAATAAGAGCATTCAGACTTGTACTAAATACGACCATCCAACGAGGTATACGAATTTTCCGTATAAGGTCTCCCCGGCTCACAATACTGCCCAGACTCTGTTGAGTCATCTCTGTAAAAAAGTTCCACAAGATAATGCCTACAAATAAATACACCGGGTAATGTGGCACTCCGCGGCCCAACGGGAACACTGTTGTAAACACGATGTAGAGTATAAGAAACATGAAAAGCGGGCGAAGAAGCGACCATAAGTAACCTACAGCAGAGCCCTGATAACGTAGCTTGAAGTCGGTCTTAACAAGCTGCAAAAGCAGCGCGCGATTTTTTTTAGATACTACGCGTTGTAGAGTTCCCATGTCTAACAAAGCATTATACCAGCTCTGCTAGTCTGACAAAACGCCAGCTAATGATGTGTGGCGACAAATGGCTCCTTCTTCTTTCTGTTCATGCAGTATAGAATTATGTATGTTGTTATGAAAAGATCGACGAAGAACCTGGCGGTAATAATACCCAACTTGAATGGTGGCGATATGCTACTTGACGCCATAGAGTCGCTACTGAAACAGGCTGGTAGCTGTAGTGTCATCGTTGTTGACAATGCCAGCTCTGACGGATCCGCAGATGATGCTGTAAGAAAATTTCCATCTACCCATCTTATACGCCACAAACGAAACCGCGGATACGCTGGGGGTGTTAACACTGGGTTAAGGCACGCAATAAAAACCGGAGCCCGGTATGTTGCAGTTTTTAACGACGATGCCGTTGCCGATTCGAACTGGCTTAAGTACCTTGTCTCCTACCTTGACGAACACTCCTCTGTGGGGGCTGTGGCATGTAAGGTACTTTCAGCAAATAAAGAAACTTTCGATAGCGCGGGGGACTATTTGACTACTTGGGGTTTGCCGTATCCGCGCGGGCGAGGTGAAACCGACAGAGGCCAATACGACACCCCGGGTGAAATTTTTGCCGCAAGCGGTGCGGCGAGCTTGTTCCGCACCGAAGCGCTCAAAGATGTCGGCTTATTTGACGAGGCCTTTTTTGCGTATTACGAGGATGTTGATCTTGGTTTTCGCATGCAGAACCGCGGCTGGAAAGTTGGCTATGAGCCAAAGGCCGTGGCATACCACGCGATTGGTGCAACCAGTAGCCGCATGAGAGGCTTTACGACCTACCAAACGCTCAAAAATTTACCCCTTCTTGTCTGGAAGAATATGCCCTTTTGGCTTCTTTTTCCTGTCCTGCCCCGTTTTTATCTTGCGTACTGGATGTTCTTTTGGCGAGCAGTACTGCGCGGACATGGCTGGTCGGCAGTGCGCGGCGTGGTCATGGCGACCTTTTGGCTGGTATGGAAACTTCCCGAAATCATGATACTCGACGCAAAACGCAAAGTAAGCACACGCTACATCTGGTCAATCCTTCAACACGACCTTCCTCCGAACGCTCATTCGCTTCGGAAGTTCCAAGATTACTGGAGGAAAATATGGAGGAAGCGCCCGTGAGTCATATTGTCATCGATGCCCGCGAGTCTGGGACAAGCACTGGCCGTTATGTAGACAAACTTATCGAAAATCTGCATATCGAAAAACCACCCCACACTATAACTGTGCTCGTCAAACATCATCGCATGGCGTTTATGCAAGACATTGCTCCGACATTTCTTGTTGTCGAATCAAACATAAAAGAATTTACTTTTGGTGAGCAGCTGCAGCTACTAAAGCAGATTAAACATTTGAAACCAGATCTTGTTCATTTTGCAATGGTACAACAGCCCGTTTTGTACTCTGGCGGCGTCGTTACCACTATGCACGACCTTACAACCGTGCGATTTCGTAATCCCACTAAAAATGCAGTTGTGTTTTGGGCAAAACAGCAAATTTACAAATGGGTAAACAGACGCGTTGCACAAAAATCTGCCGCTATTATCACTCCGACAGAGTTTGTAAAAGAAGATGTTGCATCCTACTGTCACATTCCGGCTGAAAAAATAGCCGTGACTCTTGAAGCAGCCGATGCTATTGGGGCAAAACCCGAACCGATTACTGCACTTACCGACAAGCGCTTTATTATGTACACTGGCCGGCCAACCCCCCACAAAAATCTCGCAAGGCTAATAGACGCTTTTACGCTTATACAAAAAGATCACCCCGAACTACACCTCGTGCTCGCTGGGAAAAAAGATGCAAACTATGCTCGCCATGAGCGCCGAGTTCTTCAGCAAAACGTACCAAACGTAGTCTTTGCTGGCTTTGTAAGCGACGGTCAGCTGCGCTGGCTCTATGAACGCTGCGCCGCCTATGTATTCCCGAGTTTAAGCGAAGGATTTGGCTTGCCTGGCCTAGAGGCAATGATGCACGGCGCACCCGTCGTGAGCAGCAATGCAACGTGTTTGCCGGAGGTTTACGGCAATGCCGCACATTACTTTGACCCGCTGAGTGTTTCCGACATGGTCACAAAAATCAGCGGGGTGCTCGACGATGAAACACTACGAAGCAATTTGATAGAAAAGGGCAGAGTACAGGCCGCCAAATACTCCTGGCGTCGCACCGCCCAACAAACCCTTGCCGTCTACGAGAAAGCTCTTTAAAGAAGCGTATAGATAGACCAATCGGAGTTTTTATCTCCTAGTAATCTCTAGTGCGCGGCTTGAGTTGTTGGTTTTTACGCAGCGGGTTTGATGACGATGTGGCGGTCGCGACCTTCACCTACTGAGTCGCTCGTAAGGCCTGCTTCTGAGGCGACGCGGTGTACGGTACGGCGGTCGGCGGCGTTCATGGGTTTTACTTCGTATGGTTCGCCAGTTTCCTGTACTTTCTTCACCCACTCTTCGGCCGTCTGTGCGAGGCGGTCAGCACGCTGCTTCTTATACTCGGCTACGTCTACGTTCACACGACAGACGGTAAAGCTCTGGTTTTTCAGGGCGCTACTCACAAGAAACTGCATGGAGCGCATCGTTTCGCCGCGCTGGCCTATCAGAAAGCCATTGAGGTGCGTTGAAGGAATGTTCAGCTCGATAACCTCTTCGTCCTCTGTAGTTGCGTACACGTCTGTGTTGAGTCCAAAAAATGACAGCAGGTCCTCAAGATATTTCTTGGCGTACTGGATTGCTTCTTCGACACTATCGTTCATGGTGTTACCTCCGTTTCTTCTTAGCTTTTTTGGAGGATTTGGTGCGTATTTGTTTTGAAGAGGTCGTGACGATTTCAGCTTCCGGAACGGAAGAAATGGAAATTTTGCTACCGCTTTTTGTGGTGCGAACAGAGTTGGTCGCCTTCTTTGTTTGAGATGTCTGTGCTTGTTTAGGCTCTTTGGTCTCAGCAGCCTCAACCAGCTGTTCGGCGTCACCCTTCAGGGCGGCACGCTGCTGGATATAAGCCACTACGCCGCCGACGAACCAATACAGGCTTAAGGCGGCGGCAAGATTAACCGTAAACAACAGAACCATAATAGGTATGAAGTACTGCATGCTGCGACCAACCGCAGCGTTCACCTCGGCTTGGTCAGCCTTCTCTCCTTCTCCAGCCGCTTTCAGAATATGGCGGAGTTTGCGGCTGTCTTTATCGGTCGGCATAAGCTGACGGCTTGTCAAAAACTGGATGCCCGCGCTTAAGAAAACAAGAACGAGCGCCGGAAGATATGTTTCTTTTGGACTGAGCGCGGGCTTTGAGAGATCCACAAACCCAAAAAGAGAATTATCAAACGCCTTGATGTTCTGGGCAAGATGTTCTATCCAGCCCAAATTTTGGAGTGGCGCGTATGCAAACTGAACGATTTGGTTCGGATCCTTTATCACTTTTATCAAGCCCATATAGAGACCAATGAGGACAATCATTTGGACAATGAGTGTTGGAAAAGCACCAAACGGATTCACGCCGCGTTCTTTGTATAGTTCCATCATCATTTGGGCCTCAAGCTGACGATCGCCCTTCGCCTCCTTCTTGATGCGCTTGAGTTCCGGCTGAAGCTGGCGTGTTATCTTTGTCTGGCGAAGCTGTTTTTTAACGAGCGGCCACATGAGTAGGCGAACAACAATAGTGAAGAGAATAATAGCTAAGCCAAAATTGTGCCCCGGTATAAGTGCATAGATGAGCACAAGCAAGTTGAAGATAGGTTGAACAACAAATTCTGTAAACATTTACTCTCCTGTGCCTCTCACTATATCATGGTTTCCCTTCGGTCGACCACCTTCTTGCGCTTTTGACAACAGGTTGGCGAGCTCACGCTCCACAGCCTGGGCGGGAGCGGTCGCAAGCGAAGCGTCAAAAACAGTCACGAGGAGCTGTCCGCCCGTAAGGTGCTCCGCATATTTTGTGCGCAACAGTTCATACAGCCGCCGCCTAATGCGGTTGCGGACGACCGCTGACTTATGCACTTTTCGGCTCACAATAACTGCAGCCCGAAATGGTTGGCTCAATGTGCATAAATACCTTGCACCAAGAGACTTCGTACGAACGGCCTTGCCCGTTTTATAGAGCCGCTGAATATCACGGCTGCCCCGAAAACGATGTTCTCGAGATAACATAACCACTCCCCGTTTAGTGCGTCAGGCGCGCGCGGCCCTTGTTTCGGCGGCGCTGCAGGACAATACGCCCTGCTTTCGTAGCCATCCGCTTCATAAAGCCGTGCTCTTGGGAGCGTTGGCGTTTTTTGGGTTGATAGGTTCGTTTCGGCATAATTACTTCCTTTATTCTTTCGTTACATACAGTATAGCACGGGAAAAATCTAGCCCGCCTACACCGGATATGCTTGCTATTCGGCCAATAGTATAGCAGAGTTATCCACTTTTTCACAATGTTATCCACTTTTTTACAGGGGTAGTTTTGTGTTGTGGATAACTTAACATCTTTGGCTTGCTTTTTGCCTTGACAATAGAGTTGTAGAAAAAGCTGTGGAAAAGAACGTCCCTGTTCGCGTATAGTTATACACAGTTATAGCGGGGAGCGCAGTATGGGTGTTATGCAAGAAGACCGTGTGTGGCAAACGATTCTCGGTGATATCGAGATAAGTTTGTCGCGCGCCAACTACCTAACCTGGTTTAAAAACACCTACGTTATCAAAAAGACCGACAGCAGCCTCGTCGTAGGTGTGCCGAATATCTTCATCAAAAACCAGCTCGAGGTAAAGTATGGCCAGCTCATTCACGAAACCATTCAAAAACACAGCCTGCCCATTCAAACGGTTGAGTTCAAGATCCAGTCCGTTCAGAAGAAGCCAGATGAAGAGTCGCTTTCAATACCGCAAGACGGCGACTACAACTCGCTACAGCCCACCGCAAGCACTCGACGAGGGTCGTCTTCAAACAACGCTGGTTTAAATGAAAAGTACACTTTTGAAAATTTTGTCGTTGGTGCTGGAAACGAGTTAGCGTACGCTGCTTGCCAAGCGGTCGCGGCAGAGCCGGGCAAGAAATATAATCCACTTTTTTTGTATGGTGGTGTTGGAATTGGAAAAACACACCTTATACAGGCGGTTGGGAACGCTCTTTTGCAGGCGCGTCCAACAGCACGTGTCATATACATAACAAGTGAACAGTTTGTGAAAGATTTTGTGGAGGCGCTTCGAACAAAGCGTGCGGCTGAATTTGCAGGAAGATACCGCGCCGCTGATGTGCTTATCGTCGATGATGTCCAGTTTTTTGCTGGAAAAGAAAAAGTACAAGAGGAGTTTTTTCATACCTTTAATACCCTCCGTCAAGCTGACAAACAAATGATATTGAGTAGCGATAAGCCGCCGAAAGACATCCCAACCCTTGAGGAACGTCTGCGAAGTCGGTTTGTCTGGGGAATGAGCATAGACATGCAGAACCCAGACTTCGAGACACGGTGCGCCATTATACAATCGAAGGCTGTTGAACAAGGCTCCCGACTTGATGATGATGTCGTGGAGTTTCTCGCAAACCAATTCCAGTCCAATATACGGGAGCTTGAGGGCGCGCTCAATCAGGTACTTGCCTTTTGTGAGCTTCGTGGACTTACGCCAAACATTAGTATGGTAACAAGTCTGCTCGGGAGTGGTGTTGGGCGGCCAAAACACCTTAGTACACGACAGGTTATTGAGCGATGTGCAAAATATTACCAAGTTTCTCTCGAAGACCTATTAAGCCCAAAACGTGATAAGGATATTGTTCTCCCCAGACAAGTTGCTATGTATCTACTCAGGAGCGAGTTACATCTTAGCTTTCCAAAAATTGCCCATGAACTCGGCAGAAAAGACCACACAACCGCCATTCATTCTGTTGAGAAAATTGGCAAAGAGAACGAAGTTGATCCAAGTATTAGAACCGCCATTCAGGATATAAAGGAGCGGCTCTATGCATAGCGTGTTTATGACATGTGGATATAGTTGTGTGTTTCCTGTGTGTATGTCGCGGTTTTTCCTCTTTCGTGCTGCCCGGCGTTTATTGGGTGTGTTTAACGATGCTGTTTATGCCCTATTCCATACACCCCCTCCCCCGGCCGTACCCACAGGTTTCTTTTCTTTCTTACCCCTTACAAAACTGTGTTATACACATCATCCACAACACCAATAACTAGCATTCGTTCTATAAAAGAATATTTGTTTACTATAGAAGCGTAGAAAGGAATGACATGAAGGTAAAAGTAACACAAGAAAATCTCGCAAAGGCGCTTAGCTACGTAGCACGTGTTGCACAAACAAGAGGGACACTTCCTGTCCTTGCAAATGTGCTTCTACGAGTTGAAGATAGCCAACTGAAGCTAGCGGCAACTAATCTAGATATTGCTATTTCAAGTGTGGTTGGTGCACAAGTACAAGAGGACGGAGCAATAACAGTACCTGCTCGTCTCTTACAGGATCTCGTAGCCGGTCTACCGAGTGGTGTTATAGAACTTGAACAGGACGAACTGCGCTTAAAAGTAACCGCTGAGCAGTATAAATCGGTTATAAACGGCGTAACTGCAGAAGAGTTCCCCGTTATGCCAGGCATAGAAAAAGGAACGACACTTACCCTTCCTGCTTCAGTTTTGAAAGAGGGGCTACAGCAAGTTGTGTTTGCTGCGTCAAACGACGAAAGCCGGCCTGTTTTAACAGGTGTTCTCTTTCAAACAATCAACAACATACTATATATAGCTACAACGGATAGCTACCGGCTTGCAGAAAAGAAGCTGCAGGAAGTAAAAAAAGACGTAAAACTACTCGTACCAGCGAGCGCTCTTCATGATGTACTACGAATTATCAATGATCAAAACGGTGGCATAGAAATAATTTGCGACGAACAGCAAATACTATTTCGGGCAGGCGATGTTGAGTTGGTGGCGCGACTTATCGAGGGGAACTACCCGGAGTATCAAAAACTTATACCCGCTTCTTTTTCTACTACGGCAACACTTGCACGGAGCGAACTTATAAACATCACAAAAGTAACGAGCCTCTTTGCTCGGGAAAGCGCCGGCAGTATCGTGCTGAGTGTGGACGAAGCGAGTGAAAGTATTTGGATACGGGCGGTTGCCTCGCAGCTTGGTGAAAATAATGCTACTGCTGCAGTAAAAGCAGTCGGTTCGGGCTCTATTACACTAAACTCGCGGTATCTCCTTGAGGGGCTCCAGGCAATGACAGGCAAAGAGGTAACCATTGGTTTTAATGGGAAGGTCGAAGCAGTTCTCTTAACTGACCCATCACAAAAAGACTACAAACACCTCATCATGCCCCTGAAGAGCTAGTCGCCCGATGATTCGTTTGGGTTGACAATAATATTCATTTTTTCAGGATCATATCCCATGGAACGAATCCATTGTTTTGCATCTTTTGTAGCTTCATCGTTTACGGAATGAATGACAATGGTTGGTTTCCCTGTATCATCGGCCGCCCCAACGCCAACCCGGTAAGAGAATCCAGGACCGATAAAAGGAAGTTCTTTCGTGAAAGGTTCCAAAGAAAGGACTTTTTCGGCGCTAGCTTCAAGGTTTTTTCCGCTAATTTTTTCGGCTATACGCTGGTCTTCAGGGTGCTTTGTGTACCAATCGACAGTGCTTGGGTTACTAGGCTGCAACACAAAGCCAAGGTAGGTGCGCCTCCCTTTGGTGGTAGAAATGGTTGTTTTTTCTGGCGAAAACCCATCTTTACTCACGACTACGCGGTGGGAACCGGGCGTAACCCGAATAACACCTGTTTTTTGTTTTTTCCCGTCAAACGTCAGTGTGGCACTGGTTGGTGTATAAGAAACCTCGAGTGTTGCCGAAAATTTTGCTGACAAATATAGCCGGAAAGCAACCAAGCAAACCAACAAAATACCCACCAAAACACCAAAACTCAGCAACCTAGATTTCATTGTGCACCTCCTTGACCTGTTTGGTTTGTACCGATAAGTCGTGCGATATACTGAACACCCCGCTTGTCTGAAGAATAGGCCTTTCCGAGGTTGGGCATGCGCTCACCCTGGGAAGCGTCTGCTCTGTCGTTGCCGTTTGGTTGGGCACCAACAAATATCCAAGTGTGCCCACTAGTTGCACCACTTACAATAACAATATCACCGGGTTGTAATTGTGAGGTATCTTGGAGAGGAAGAACCTGGTATTTTTCAGGATGGCTCTGAACATATTGTATCTGAACAGCCGTGCTAGATCCCGGATAGCTTGGGTCGGCTCCACTAGCGTGCATAACAGTGCCCACAAATACACCACAGTCAGCGCCTGCGTTGAAAATCGGATCCTCAAGCTTTCCAGGGTTAAATTGTTTCAGGCCGGCAACGTACTCTGGTTTTGGTTTTAGGGGATCGGCCTGTTTTTCTGGCCACGAAAACTCCAGCGCCCGCTGGACGATCGCAAGGCTAGTGCCTGAGCTAGCACCGTTTGAACTGAGACAGGTGCTATCACCCAGGTTTGCGGTTGCAGTGTTTGTTGTGCTGCTTTTATCGCTCGCGGGGTGATAAACAAGTTTTTCTTTTGCGGTAATATGCGCAGCCTGTTCTTTCTGGGTTGTTCCCAAAACCGTACCTGCCATATCTGCATATCGTGATCGGGTTTGACTAACAAGAGTTAGTCGTTGCTGATAGTATATTTGTGCAGCATTTGGGCCAAGTGCAGGTAAACCGTCGCTCCCATCGTAACTTGGATCAGATATCCACGCCCAGTATTTATTCCCTTCATATCGCTTATAATAGGTAAGTGCTTCCATAAACTGTTCAGCGGTTGAAGACGGGATAGCTAGGGTAGCGGCAAGTCTTGATTGCGAGGTCCCTACCATTGTTCTGGTGCTCCCCTCAACCCCGCTATCAAACGAATTAAACGATTGCCTACCTGCGCCATCGTGTCCGGTACTGAGAAGTTCGGGTGCGTTTATTCCGGTGTTAAGGGGGTTAAATAGATTACTATTGCTAATATCTCCCCCTTCCCCCCACATAAAAGCCACAAGTGCGATGACATGTTCTTCGGTAAGGGTGTTTGAAGTGTCGACACCTTTTTTCTTAGCAATGTTTTTGAGTATTTCTATTGCAAACTGCTCAAGAATGTAGGGAGGTTGGAGCCCACTATTCCACGATCCGCTTGACGCACCGCTCGTGTCTCCTGTGTTTATAAGTCCAGTTGAGCCACACTCAACACCAACAGCGACATCATACGCGTAAACCCTCTTGTAGTACACCGCAGCCTGTTCTGGTGATAGTGCAGAAACGACATGTACAAAAGAAAAAAGAGACAATAAAACAAATAGCAAAAGCCTATGAAACCAACTAGCCACCACCAGCACCTCCACATTTTGTCCCAGCAGGATTAACATCCCAGTGCCACGACTCGTGCGCGAGCTGCCTATAGCCAAATCGAGCTGCGTTGTTTTCAAGCCAGTCCCATACACTACTTCCCGGGTCAGTTGCTCTATCTGCACAGCCTGTTGCTTTCGTTTTTACGTCTGTTCCGATAAAATCGATCGCTAAGCCCATTTGGTGGTTTGATGTACCGGGTTTTGCAACTTCACGATAGTCTCTCCCACTACGACAACTAACATTATCATTACATAGCTCTATTTGATGAGTCATAGTCCGAAAACTGCTTTTTGCAGTGAGTGTTCTACCGTCTTTCTTTGCGGCATTAAATAAATCAAGAGTATTTCTTGAGATACGTGAGTTTACTAACACATCTCCATTTGCGCCCGTGACGCCATACTGACCATTGCTCTCACCGCTCGAACTCTTGAAGCCGGGGATGGCACAGATGCGAATAGGAATCTTAATACCGTCAACATAACCGTCATGAATACCAACATCACGTGTTTCCTTTGCTGACGTAGCTTGGTCATCGTAGCAGTCAATGCCTGCAGAGCTTGTGGTTAGTTGTGACGTATCTAAGTTGGTTGGTTGTTGTGTTGGTGCCGTAACAAATGGAGACCCCACTCCACCACCAACTGGGCTGTCTTGGCCAAGCCGTCCGCACGACTCTTCGTGGCCAAGAACACAGGCCTCTGCTTCCATGGCTGTCGAGGAATTCACAAAAGCACTTATCCGATTCCACGAATCACTAGTAGACTGATCACAATTGGCGCTTTGATATTCGGGGGAGAATCTGTTTGGCTTTGTGTCCTGCCGTACACCCCATACCATAGCATTTTCAAAAGGTTCTTTGGCTATGGTCACCCCAAAGCATACCTTAGCACGATCGGTAAGAGTGCTGTTTGAGGAGTTTTCCAGCAGAGCGGCGACCTTATCCGCATTGACGTATGGGTCAGCGTACTCTGGATTGTACAGAACCTGATCGGAAACAGCATACACAGGAAAACCCCAGTCAAACGTTGTTTCAGCAGAGGCTTTTGGGGTAAAGAGTGTACTAGGAATCCGTGCAACGAGCGTCGGTAGTTTTGTCAGGGAGGTGGCCGTTTTGGATGTCTGAACTGCTACGTCAGGACTGACGCTGTCTACAACCTCACCTGCTAGTGACCGGTAATCTTTAGGATTAAATAACCGGGCAAAAAAGGATTGCCCTTGCCAGGATTTTCTTTCCTCGGTTCTCCATTCGCGCTCACGACGAAGGGCTGTTGTGGAGCTTAGGGCAACACCACCAGAAGCCATAGCTACCTCATTTGCGGCTTCTCGTGCACCGTAAGCGTCAAACATACCACCCAGTGCACCCTGGTGGGGTATACCTATGGGTGGCTCTTCAGAAAGTAGCTTTGGTACGGTTGATTGAATGAAGGTCATAGCGACCTGGCTAGCTGCTGCGCCTCCTAACGTTGTTATACCCTTTATTATCCAACCTCCTGGGCCAAGAATTACTAAACCTACCCCGGCTAATCCACCGGCAATCTGCCCACCCACACTACATACCGTACCTGCCTTAAAATCATTCTCTAGTTTGGTTACCAGGGTGGTCGCCGAGTTTGAAAACGAGAAAGCTGCCTTTAGTGCTGGATTTGTCGGGACGCCACCAGTTTTCCCCTGAAGTGCTCGTATGGCTGCGGCGTCGAAAGGTGTTTGCTTGGTTTCAAGGTTGGTCATATTGTCTACGTACCCCATCACGGATTCTTGAGTAACATCTGGCGAGTCCGCAGCGATTTGTTCTCCCACTGCCATCCCGTCGGCGCCAGATTTTACAGCAGGATCGCGGAAATTTTCTTGGTTTAGCACATCGGCATCTTTCGCGACATCGTACACAATACAGAGTGTAGCTTGGGCGCCCAGAACTACCGTGGCGGCACCAGCGCCGGACAAAAGCTTCGTTTTTATAGAGGCAATACGAGCGTTCGCCGCTCGGCTTCTGGCAGCAATTTTGGCAGTTCGGTTCTTCTCAAGTTCGCGAAACGACTTGCTTTTTCGGAGGATTTCAAGTGTTTTGGCGTCCAATTTTGCCGCCGAACGCTGGATAGGATGAAACATAGAAGGAACACCATAGAACTTTCTTAGTAGACGCATCTCGAGGAATGAATCAATCTTACCTTTTCCGCTTTGTCTGACTATATCTTTGAGGAGCAGCTCCCTCTGTTTTAATGGTAGGTCTTGCATACTAAAGCGTACACTCCCCCCGTCGCTTCCCAGCTGTATTTTGGCAGGGTTAGCGCCGTAGCGATCGGCAACGTATTTGCCAACCTCCTCACGACTCATTCCTTTGAGATCGCTTAGTTTTGCTGGGTCTATGCTGACCGCTCGGATTTGCCCAGTTAGTCTTTCTGTAAGAATCTTAACGCCTGTTTTCTCAAGACTAGTGGCCATTTTAGGGTACATCTTGTATTCGAGGTAGCTTAGTCGGGTTGTCCCAACTTTACCAGTGCGCATGTATCGGTAGAGTTTGCCTAAAGTAATATTTTGACTATGTTCGTTATGTTTTGTAGTACCCAGAAGAATCTGTGAGTAGTTGTACGCTTGTAGCGCGGGAATGCTACTCGTAAACACGCCAACCCCAAGGCCGAAGATAAATGTTGTGCCCGCTCCCGCCATGAACGCACGTCGTTTGGTAATCATTTTTCTGAGGGCACCGGCTTGCTTCCGTCGCCACCAACCACTTGGTCCCTTCCCCGGCATGTCGTCTGTTGGTTGATCTGGGTCATCGGCGGCTTCTTCTTGGTCTCGCAGAGCAGCAGCGCCAAAGGGTTTCTTGGGTTTTTCAGGTTCATCGGGGGAACTATTATACGGTCTTTCTGGGCTGTCGCGCTCAGCGTTGGCTTGCTCGGGATGGACTCCCGTTGAATCGTGTTGACCATCTAGTCCAGCGCTGGGTTCATCGTGGGAGAGGTCCGGAGAATATCCTGGGTCGTCGTAAACGCCACCCTGTGAAGAAGGTGTATCGATATTTGCACGAGACTTCTCATCGGTGGCCATACTAGCTCAAGTTATTCGTACTCCCCGGGTACAATTGATTTTCAAGGTCTATCGTTCCCTGTGCTTGGTCCATGTTGCCCTGTTTCATGGCCTGAACTTGCTGCGGATTGGTGGTGATAAGGCTTGTTTCGGTCGGACTTGCTACAACTTGGATATGGACATGGTTTTGACCTGCAAAGAATAACCCCTGGCCTACAGGGAACTGGCCAAGCCGTTTTTTCTCTTCTTCAGTAAGCTTAAACACGTCCGCCAGGACATCTACCGCACTGCTCGACTGTTTAAGGAGTATCTGCATGCTGGCGTTAGCGACGATGGCGCGACCCATGCGCGACCCCATGAAGTCTTCGACATCTTGAGTGATAGTGGTAATGCCAAGGTTATATTTGCGAGCGCGTTTCGCAAGACTGAAAAGGAAGTTTGCGCTATCCTCGTATTTCATGAGTTGCCAGGCTTCGTCGACAATGAGAATGCGTTTTTTCATATCTGCTTTTGTTTTGTTCCAAATAAAACTAAGCACAATGTACATAGCAACGGGGCGAAGTTCATCCTCGAGATCGCGAATATTGAAAACGACGAGCGGATTGTTTACATTGATATTGCTCTGCTGGCTAAATATACCCGCGAACGTGCCACTCGTATATTTGCGAAGGCGTTGAGCGAGCTGTGGCCCAGTCCCGCCCATGTGAAGCAACGTATCGTACAGGTCAGCAATTGTGGGGGGTATAGCGGTATGCGTGAGGGGGTCTTGCGTAATGCCCGCCTTTGCGTATGTGTCTATCAGGGCTGCATCAAGATCAGCTTCTTCAACTGGTGACAAAGCAGGCATGAGCGCACTATTGCCACCCAACATTTGCGACTGTGCGCCGCCCATCATGAGGCGGAGAAGGCCATGAAGGGTAATAAGGTTGCTCCGCAGGGCATTATCCGCTTCCTCATTGTCAACGACCTGTGGGAGGTCAAATGGATTGATGCGAGTTGCAGAGCTTAAACTGAGGCGTACGTACGCACCGGCAACGGCGTCGCACATTCGCACATATTCGTTTTCGGGATCTATAACAAATATTTCGGTGCCAAACATGAGACTGCGTAGAGCTTCAAGCTTTACCGTAAAGCTTTTCCCTGCACCTGACTTTGCAAACACTACAGAGTTACTGTTTTCTAGACCAAAACGGTCAAAGATAACGAGTCCGCTGTTATGCATGTTTATGCCGTACAAAATACCATTGTCTTGGCTAAGGTCAGCACTTGTGAAAGGGAAGCTCGTGCTTATAGCACCCGTGCTCATATTGCGCCGAATCTGTAGCTGGTCAGTTAGTTGAGGTATAACACTATTGAGCCCTTGCTCTTGCTGGCTGGTGGCTGCCTTGCTATAGACGAGCTGTTGGCCAAGCATGCTTTCAACCTTGTGACTAACGAACTCAAGTTCATCCATGCTACCGCCGTATATGGTAAAGTACAACCCAAAGCGGAAGAAACGCTCCTCGCCAACTTGGAGTTTATCGCGCATCTCTTCCGCGTCCAGGATAGCCGCCTGTTTCGCAGGGTCGCGCACGCGTCCCTTTTCGCTATCGATTTGCAGACCGGCTTCAAGTTGGGTAACCTTTTTGCGTAAACTTTCTAAGACGGCCTGGCTATCCACGGGGTAGACATAAATAGCGAGATCCATAATTTCATCAAGATTCACAAGACCGCTGAGCCAACCGGTGTAAATCTGACGAGGGTATCCAAACACATAATAGGTGCGTGCATAGCGAGTACCTATCTGAAAGTAGGTGCTATAGAACTCTATGCTACTAGGCGCAATAAAGTCACGAAGGGCGGTTATGCCCTTCCGAAAAGCCTCATTGACCTCAGCCTGTTCGCGAGCTTGCTGAGCTTGGGCGAGCGCAACAGGGTCAAGGGCTGGTTGTTTTTTCCCGATAGCCATTAAAAGCTCCCTCCGTCTATGACGACAAAACAACACCTATACGACTTTGCTGCGACAGCGTAGCAAGGGGCGCCAGATAATTGCTCGTTCGTCATTGCATCTCCCTTTGCAAGTGGCTTTGCGGAGCAGTCCCCTGTCCTTTTTCGACAATGTCTGCGGTGAGGTCATTGAAATTCTTTAGTTGTTGGCGAGTAGCCGTGTCGGGGTTATACGTATCATAATAGAGCTCTATAAGCTCCTGGGTGTCTAGTGGCAGGCCTTGAATACCACATTGCTGGAGTCCGCCGAGGACAGCTTGAACACGGTTCCGTAGTTCATCTTTTGCTTTTATGAGGTCAGGTTCATTTATGACGACATGGTTCTCGGTTTTATTAAAAAGCTCAATGAAGCCACTGAAAAAGTTCTTGCTTCTTGTCATTGCCTTGTCGGGTGTTAGCGAGGGCTCGTAAGGGACGACAATGTAGAACTTTTTGTCCATGATGTTTGTTTGCATGGCAAGCTGGTCAATGTAGCCAATGTAGTCGTCCATAAGAAGTGCCAGCAGCATATTGTCGTGTTCGGTGCGTATCTTGTCGAGTTTTTCTATGTACGGTTGAAGGTCAACCTTCTGTGAGCGTACAAAAATTTGTATCGGAAAATAGAGCGAATTTAAAAAGCCCTGATACGCATACTCGGTGCTCTCTTGTTCCTGTGGGCTCATGAGATCGAAGTTGATGCTTTTTACCATGAGAACCGCACGATAACTTCCGTCGTTCATGATGACGATACCATCACGGATCTCGGCAATCTGCAAAGTGTTCTGCGTACTGTTTGGATTACTTCTTTGAATGGTGGCAGTAGGTTGGGGCGGAATACCGGCCGATGCGGGTGAACCTACGCCCTGTACGGGGTTTCCGAATGGTTGACCCCCTTGAGCTACCTGTGTCGTGTATGGTTGCTGACTTGGATTCATGACCCTTGTTACTCACCTGTTCGTGCCTTAGCACTGTTATCGCAGCGATATTACCACTTCGCCATCGTTTGCCTTAGTCTCATTTCTTGCCCGACGAGCGAGCGTTGCGACATCTTGATCGTCGTTGCGTGCCAGGTTCATTATAGCAGCCTGCTTATCTGAAGTCACTTGTGCTTTTTGTTGTTCGGCAGCATGCTTGGCGGCAGCTTCTGCGGCTTGCTGAGCGGCGAGTGTTCGTTGCTCCTCTGCCAATTCCAAGGGGGTTTTGATGTGCTTTAAATGGTCTACGCTGGTAGCCTGTGATTGGTTTTGTGCCTTTATTTTTTGGGCCAGCAACTGATCTTCCTCAGTAGGCACGGCAGCGTGGGGTGCGGACGGCGGTTCATTTGCAACTGGTGTTCCGGGAGTGACGACTGCTGCGCTACTGAACACAGCTTGCCCGCCAACTGGAGTCGGTTGATGCATGAACCAATAGTCATTTGGAGGTGGCGTTGCCGCTGGTGTCTGTTGGGTGGCCTGGGGAGGTGTCTGGAGCTGTTGGATAATCTGTTGGCGGTGAGATGCTGCCGAAGCTGCTATCATGCTATCAAAATGTTGAGCTATTGGGCTGGCGCCTGCGTCAAGAATATCGTCTGCCGCTCGAACATCCACACTGCTAACATCCTGTGGCAGCATGGCTGCGTCAACCAAACGATCAGATGTTGCGTACTGGCTCGGCATGACTGCAGCCGTCACGTTCATGTTTTTGACCGCCCACCCCCGACTGTCAATGGTGTCCGCAAGAGCATGCAAACGGCTTCTAACCTCCGTCTGACTGAGCCCATCTGTAAGGCGTCGTTCAATCTTTTTTGGTACTGTTATAGTAACCAATTCTTTTGCTCCGCTTTGATCCCAGATTCTTTTCCTAGGCTTAAGATAGAAACGCAGCTTTGCTATAGCCCATATCTCCGTTGGCTGATCGCCGTGCCACGGTATAGCGAGGAAGCCCGTAAAGAGAGCCGGCGGCACAAAAAATATCAGCAAGAACCCAACATTTTTGGAGAGTGCAAAAAAGGAAAGATACAAAAAGAATGCCGTTATACCTGCGTATATAAATTGCCAGAGGGTAAAAGGCCCAACAATCTTATCCTCGGCCTCAACATCTTGGATAACCTTATAAGTCGCCATACTACTTAAGTATACCCCACCACCTCATTCCTACAGGCCAGGCCTGTAACAGATATGAAAAATTCATATTTATGTATCTGCCAGCTCATGCTTGATTGCAGCGAGACTGTCGCGGTAATCTTCGTAATCTGCAAGAAATGTAAAATATGCCTCTTTGTTCGGAAACAGTTCAAAAATTCCTTTGGTTTGCAGCCATTCGTTCGACGACTTACCACGGTATTGTTTAATACTAGAGTGCGGATATAAGCGCCACGATCGAGGATTTAAGTGAATGTAGCGAGAAATGTGCATCAAGTACGAATCAGCAGTGATGAGTGACGATTTGTAGCGGTTCTCAAACAGCGAGCCCGTCCGTTTATATTTGATGTTAAAGTAGCGGCTATAGCTACTCATGAGTGCATGCATAAACGCACTCATACCGCCCTGTTCTTTCTGGTGTATCAATAAGTGGAAATGATTACCCATCAGACAATATGCGGCTAATGAGACGACACTACTATAGTTAGGGTAATAGCCTGTCGTTGGCTTTGCGACCGGTTTGCCACCCAAATATCTTGCAAACAAAGAGACAAAGAAAACGTAGTCTTGTTCCTCCAGAAATATTGGCGCACGGCTTCCGCCTCGGGCGTACACATGGTAGTAGCTATCCTCAATATCTGTGCGGATGGTGTTGCGCGACGGCATGTACCTAAAATACGCCAACCAGAATAAACATGCAAACACCCTATCTGTTACAGGCCTGGCCTGTAAGACCCTGTAGGACCCTGTTTTTTGGGCTTGAGCGGCTATTCCTTTGGCATACCACCATCTCCTCCCTGAGCTGCTTGATATCCAGTCGACCACGTCTTCTTACGTGCAGAGAATGCCTTGGCTGCCTGAGAGCTTACAGGGCGTGCCATATAAACGACGGTGTTTCCGTTCGCATCTTTCTTCCCAGAGGCATCAGTGAATCCAACAGGACTGCCTTCGAGGTAGTTCTTTACGTCTTGGTGGGTGACTTTTTGCCCTGCTGCTGTCGCGGCTTCTAGGAGTTTTACCGCCTCCGCCCTTACCGTAGGATGCATGGAGTCCAGATCTGCCTCGGTAAAAGCCTCTTTTTTCCAGACCTCTGCGTATTGTTCTGCGTTTCCTTGTCCGGAATACGACTGTGCTTCGTGTATGTCTGCGCCTGCGGCGTATTCTGCGGCCCATGTGTCGATGCCGACTTCGCCCATAAGGCCAGGAACCTGTTCCGCTGCCGAGCTGCTGTTTAGTCGGTCTTCCATCATAGCTGCAATTCTTTCCACGCCCCTCTTGTTGGCAGTCGTAGCTCCCGATGCCACAACTTCTTTGTACATATTTGATTCTGCCTTTTCGGTTTCTACGTCTGAGAGATCACCTTCCTCACTACTCATAACTTGTCTAACGTAACCCTCGTGATCACCAAATGAGCCTACTATATTATCGGGCCTCAGTTTATTCATTCGCTCCATTCCGGCGAATTCATCAGATTCAAATATGCCATCTTGTCCAAGTTGCCGAACTATTTGCTCTTTTGCTTTCCTTTGTCTCCTGTGATACTCAGCTTTAGTTTCATCTCTTGTCAAGACGTTTCCATTGGCGTCCTTCTCACCTGCCTTTAATTGACGGCCGGCTACACCATCCCATGCGGCGTTATCAAGCACAACGTGTCCATAGGCGGCTGCTCGGCGAAAAGCGCGACTACCAACTTCTGCGCGATAGCCGCCCTCCAGCTTGGCCAATTTTTCACTAGCCTCTTTGTCGATTTGCTCATCTGTTCGATCATCTTTGTTTAGTCTTCTGTGTGCCCTATATTTTTGGATAAAATCGCTACGATTTCGTGCCTGCATGCCAATAAGGTTTCCGTCGGTATCTCCATTAACTGCTTGGGGCGACTTCTCGGCGCGTTCTTTAGCGGCAGCGTCGATTAAGTTCTTTCCTTCTCTTCGAAAACGAGCTCTACCAGATCTGGTAAGAAGATTTACGTCCTTAACTGCTCCTACTCGGGCGGCCGTACCTACAGTACGCTGCATGAAACCATTTTGCTTGCCAAATGAACCATCGGCCCACTTGCCTTTGCGCCGCTGCATAGTTTCGCCGCGGTATTTACGCATACGGTCGAAGAGGCCGCGATTTTTATCGTTTGCAAGAGAAAAGATAGTGCTCATAAGGCCGCCTGCCATCTTGAACGCAAAAGGAAGCATAAAATAAGGGGCGAAGTATACAATGATGATGAGAACTTGCATGACATTATCGGCACCCGCTTGAGTGGCGCCCAAGAGAAATGCCATAGCCTTTCCCGCCCCTATGAAGCCCATTATGAGAGGGTACATGAGAAGTGTCGTAATAAAGGTATTTTTCCAAAATGCCCACAACTTCTGCGTTCCAGGCAACACGTACGAAGCAAGTGCTAGGGGTGCAAGAATTATACACATGAGGACGACCAGCTGCCGCATACCAAGTACAAAAAGACCAATAAACAGTGCAAGCAGGATTGTTCCAAGCAGAGATAAGAAACCCATTGCTCCCAAGAAAGAGACATAAATAAAACCCGCCCCTCCGGCAAATATCAATAAAACAGTTTTTGTTAGGGAACTACCGAAACCTACTGGCGCGCCATGCGCTCCTACACCTCCGGCGAGCTGGAGGAACGCAGAGTGTACGAGTCCACCAAGATCGTTTGTCAGAGTTACAATGAGCTTCATAAGGGGCCACGCCAGACCTATGCCCAGGAGCACTATTGCCAGGCGGGGCATAAGCTTACGCAAGGTGTATGCGTCAACTATCTGCCAACCGCTTGCCTCTGCTATGACCATAAAAAGACCGGCTATAACTACCAATGCAATGCCCATATTACGAAAACTAGTGGCTGCTTTTTGTGCCGCTGGTTCGTCGAAAATAGACGTTGGTGTATAGAGCAGTGAATTTAGGGCATTTGTAAGGCCATCAGCCGCTCCTTTTAGGCTTTCAAAAACGGCACAGCCGAGCCAGCGGAGTGATGTATCTGGCGGAAGGGGACAATTGTCGCCGAGTCCGTCGCCTGTTCGTTGGGTCGTGGTGAGTGATCCGGCTAGGTCGGACGCCTTTTGGGCTGCATCGGCAAGGACGGTTTTTATAGAATCAACCGATGCCCCTGTTTCTGATGCTAGGCAGGCCGCCAAGGAATCCGTCATTTCTTGTTGCGTCTGAGAAGCATATGCACCGGCCGCACCAGCCTGCGCCGAGCACTTCACGAAAGCAGCTTCTACCTTAGTGACACATGCAGCATATCTGCCCAATGCTGCATCGGTACGAGGCGCATCGGCTGAGCCACAGATAGAATTTTTTAATCCATCCAGAGCGTATTGAGCAGATTGTTTTACGAACGAAGCCTGGATATTGCCAACTGCGGTTTTTGAAATGTCCTGGAGGGTTTGAGCATAACGTATACACGCTCCATCACTTGACATCGCAATGTACTGATAATCATCTAGTGCGGCCGGATTGTATGTGTAATAAGTCTTCTCGGTGGTGAGTATACCGTTGGAGCTGGCAGTAGAGTATACCATTACGTGACCATCTGTGTTCGACTCTGCAGCTGCCATTTGAGATGAGGAAGGACTAGTTATGCCGGCCATGCTACAGTAGGTAACCATTCCATCCAAATGCACAACATACTTCATTGTATCTGTTTGTGACGTCGGAACTTTTTTGGCTGCGAGTATGTTCTTGTATGCTCGGGGTATGCTCTGTTGCGGAGTGCCACTGGGTAGGCTACATCTGTTATTTGAACAGGAGTACCCTAAATCTATTAGAAACTCTTCGTATCTCCCAGAGGTGTATCCGAATATACTGAGCGCTTTTGTTAAAATGTCCCCACACCACGGATTGCTTTTGTCGGGGAGTATGAGCGTATTGAGAAAATATGGTCCCACTTTTCCACCGTTCATCCACTCCCCATATGGACCTGTAGCCCTTAGGTCCTCAGTGTGAATGCCACCTCCATCACCTATACATTCTCCGAGGGCAACGCCGTACTCATAAGCTATCTCTTGTTTGCGTGCGTCGGAGATGATGTCGGCTGAGGCGTGCTTCTGGGTAAACTGTATCAATGGTAGTAGTGTGGCAACAAACAAAAAGAGAAAAAGCCAAGTGATAGAGGTGCGGTATGAAAAGCGCTTCATGATGGTTATGGTACGTATTAAACACGAAAAAGAGCGCAAGTACCAGTATAAAATTCAAAGCGGCGTGGCGTGTTGTTATCCGGTCTTACTGCGCGGTTATTATTGAAATGTTGACGAGCGTTTTCTCCTGACTGCTATTTCCTTCGCGCTGTCCGTATTCTTTGCAGCAAACCAACTTGAGGCTAGAATCATGAGCCGCAGACGGCTTGTATAACAACAACTGGCCTATTATAGTTAACTAGTATGTTTGCTTTTGCTTCTAGATTTTGGGTGTACGTTGCCAGCCTTTGTACGGTTGTCTTATTGCTTGGCGCTGGCCTAGTGGGTGATGCTGCCGCATATCAGGTACAGTGTAATCCTGATACTGAAGTTAATATTCAGGATGCGGATGGGTCGTCGGATAGCCACACCTGCTGTCCAAAGTTTGTTAACGACAAGACTCCTATGAATTGCCTGACGGCCAAATACATCAATCCAACTGTTCGGTTACTAAGCTACGCCGTGGGCGTTGCGGTAGTTATTGCTATTATTGCTGGAGGCATACGCTACTCAAGTTCAGGCGGAGATCCCCAAAAAACGGAAGCTGGCAAGAAGATGATTACAAAAGCGTTGTTTGCCCTGGTGACTTATCTTTTTCTGTTTTCGGTCTTACAATTTCTCTCGCCCGGCGGCCTGAGCGCAAAGCCAGTTGGTGGTTCTGCCGACGCGAAGACGTGTGCGCATAACTTTCTTGGTCTAAAGCCGTGGTTTGCGTATTTGCCAAAAGAGGGCATTGACTCTGCGGGTAAGAAAATAAATATGTTTGATGAAAATTGCCAGGTTGTCGGATTTCACTTTCTCCCTGACGGTACTGCACAAGGAAGTAATAGGAGCCATCTCCCAGCGGTGCTACTCGTTATCGCGGACGACCTGTTACGCATAGCGGGGTTGGTAGCGGTTGCATACGTTATTGTTGGTGGCGTTAAGTACATAACGAGTCAAGGTGAGCCAGATAAAACGAAACAAGCCAAAGACTCGATCATTAATGCGCTCATTGGGTTGGCCATAGCTATTGTTGCGGCGGCGGTAGTATCATATATAGGGAACAAACTTTCAGGATGAACACAATCATACTCCATACATTTTTTCGACTCTTTGCGGATGGTCTCGATACCGATCCGTTGCCAAAACCTGGTGGCGCAGGAAAAGATGCGGGGACGGCTGCAATAGATATCATACTCCCTATGGTGTTTGGCACCATAGGCGCAATTGCCCTGCTCACAATAGTCATCAGTGGATTCCGGTATATTGCCGCTGCGGGCGACCCGCAGAAGATATCTACGGCTAAAAAGGGCATACTTTATGCTCTCGTTGGCCTAGTAGTAGCACTGTCTGGTTACTCTATAGTCATCTTTGTCATACAAGGAGTGGGCTAATGGTTGGTTTCTTTGCGGCTGTAACGCGTCTTGCGCTGGTCTGTATGTTGTTTATCGTGTTTGTTTTGCCACAAGGGGTTTTTAGTGCCCCAACAGACGTTCTCGGCGACCCTTGTAGCAATCCTGATGTGGCTGCTCAGTCTCCGACCTGCAAGGCGCGAACAAAGGACAATCCACTTACAGGGACAAGCGGAACGCTGTATAAGGTATCTATGATTCTGTCTGTTATTGCAGGGATTGTAGCGGTCGTCATGATAATCGTAAGTGGCCTAAGGTATATTACGTCTAGTGGTGATGCCCAAAAAACGGCTTCAGCAAAAAATACGCTTATTGGTGCTATTATCGGACTCGTTGTCATCGTGCTTGCTCAGGCAACTATAATATTAGTCATTAAAAGTATAGGATAAGACGATATGAAAGGTATTTTTTCACTGATTGTTGTAGGTGTATCGCTAGTCGTGGGACTGGTTACTGTCCAGCTTGTGACCTCTCATGCTAGTGTCGCTGCTTTAAGTGATGGCGCGCAAGAGGTTTGTGATGCGCTTGGCGCGGGCAAAGATTGCAACAAAGGCGATGCCAAGGGGTCAGATGTCAATAAAGTTGTTGAAATAGTCGTAAATACCTTTTCGATTATTGTTGGTGTTGTGGCAGTCATCATGCTTATGTTTGGCGGTTTCAAATACATTACCTCTACGGGGGATGCGAGCAAGGTTACGAGTGCCAAAAATACTATTATCTACGCGTTGATTGGGCTTGTGATTGTGGCACTTTCGCAGACAATTGCGAAAGTTGTGCTGGGGAATGCAACTGGCAAGACGAAGACAAACACCACCACACCTACAGAAAAGCCAACGAAAGCGGTTTAAATACCGCAAAAGCGTTGCTATTTCTAAGGACGAGTGGTATAAAGGAAGCAAGGTTTACTATAGAAAGGAATACCATGACTATATCACTGAGAAACAAACTAGCGAGTCTTTTTGCGGCGGCTGCGCTTTTGGTCGTACCACTAACACCGGTTGCCGTACTCGCGGCTCCAGATATCCAAAGCAAACTCTGCGGTGCAGTAGGAACGCTTACCGTTGACCAGAATAGCGACTGCGCAACGAATGAATCCGATAGTGCCAGCAAAGTTAACACTATTATCGAATCAGTCATCAATATCTTCTCCGTTGTTGTGGGCGTGGTAGCAGTTATCATGATAATTTGGGGTGGCTTGCGCTACATTACTTCTGGTGGGGATAGTGGTAAGATTACGAGCGCTAAAAACACTATCATTTACGCGCTTATTGGTCTTATCGTAGTAGCCTTGGCTCAATTCATCGTTCGTTTCGTTGTAGGAAAAGTAACAGACAATACATAGCCCTTCCTTACTTGCGACCAAAATCCCCGACAACAGTCGGGGATTTTTATTGGAAAGAACTCTTCGTGACACTTACCTAGCCTGCTATAAACGCTCTTTGGTCTCGCGTGTGGAAGAGTTTATACAACCTGGATTTTCTTGACGGTGTCTTGCTTGACTTTTGTGAAGCTCACAGTCAGAACGCCGTCTTTCAAGACGGCTTCGATATCTTCTTCCTTAACGGGTACGGGGAGTGCAATGCTACGGCTAAATTCACCCCAGTAGCATTCCTGTACGAAGTAATTCTCAACTTGATCTTCATTGCCAGCGCTCAGCGTGCCGCGAATACTTAAGGTATTGTCTGCGATACTAACATCAAGATCGCCTTTATTTACACCCGCAGTGCGCGCCTTAACGACCAGTTTTTCCCTCGTTTCGTAGACGTCCACAGCTAGCTGTCCTGGCAGTACAGCCTCCTCGTCATTCCATTCCTCGCTCATATCTGAATCTGGCTGCAATGATGCGGCATCGTCCTGTTGTGGCGTGTTGGCTTGCTGTAGGGGCATGGCCTCGTCGCCTAAAAACGCCGCGGTTAATTCGTCTTCTTCTAGTAACAGGTCATCATCACGATTACGTCGTGCCATAGTTGTTATTACCCTCCACCGGCATTAAGGCGCCGGATTACAAATATAAGATAGCATCTTGCTTGTTTGTGTTAAAAACAGTATAACTGAGCTGAACAACAGCGTGCAAGGTGGGTGCACTTATTTACAACGCTATAATCACAACATGCTTCTGCTTGAAAACCTTATCAGTCTCTTTGCGCCTTTCTCTTGTCTTGGGTGTGGGGTAGAAACGAATCGCCTATTGTGTCAAAGCTGTGTAGACGCTACTCCGGTCGTACCATCACGGTGCTATCGTTGTCGTGCGACTACAAGAGACTTTGCTGTCTGTGGTCGATGCTCTCGACATACGCCGCTTCGCTCCGTGTGGGTCGCGCGTCATTATGAGGGGTTACCAAAAGAACTACTGCATAGCGCGAAATACGAACGAGCACGGAGTGGTCTGCGTGACATTGCAACAGACATGACTTCCCTGTTCGAAGGCACTGATGACGAGATGCTTTTTGTGCCGGTACCCACCGCAACGAGTCGGGTACGTCAACGAGGCTACGATCAGGCAGTTGTACTCGCACAAGAAATAGCAACGAATAGTCGTAGTCGTACCGTCGAGGCTCTTGTGCGGCTTGGGCAGGCTCATCAAGTTGGCGCTGGACGCAAAGAGCGTCTCGAACACCTGCAGGGCGCCTTTCGAGTTATTCATGCGGCAGAAATACGCGGCAAGCGCTGTGTGCTTGTGGACGACGTCATCACAACGGGCGCGACCATAGAGACGGCCGCACGTATGCTCAAAAAGGCTGGCGCGAAACAGGTTGACGCAGTTGTATACTGCCAGGCGGGCTAGCATGTTTTTGCCGAGGATGCTATAATCACCTCTGTTCTTTTCGTCCGGGAGAGATGACCGAGTGGTTGAAGGTAACGGTCTTGAAAACCGTCGTGCCCGCAAGGGTACCGTGGGTTCGAATCCCACTCTCTCCGCCACATTCGCAAGTCCGCGTTATTCTGGTAAAATGTATGAAGCATTCCGGGTAAAGGAAAATCAGCTGGACAGAATGTGTCCCATTTTGTCTGCGCGATGAGAAAAACAAAGGTTTTCTCATGCAGCCAAGGAGAGGTACCCAAGTGGCTGAAGGGGACGGTTTGCTAAATCGTTAGGGGGGCGCGAGTCCCCGCGAGGGTTCGAATCCCTCTCTCTCCGCCATAGAAAACACCCGTTGTGAGGCGGGTGTTTTCTATGGCGGGAATGCCGAATGCCGCATATTCATAACAAGATGAATTGTTAAAGAGTCTTTGTGTCTTTCTGCAAACTATAGCTGTTATCGGAGGTAACAAGGCGGCTGTCGCTTTATGTGTAATGTGTAGTACAATAGCGCTTATGGAAGAATCTCAGCCTGGTCGAGTTATTTCACCTTCCGAGGCTACCCCCCTAGAACAACCGGCCTTCGCACAAACAACGTCGCCCCCATTGTCCCAGCAGGCTCCCCTGCCGCCTGCCGCTTTGCCCCAATCCCAAGTAACGCAACAGCAAACACCCCAAAATGAACCTGTTACGGAGCCCTACGACTCTTCTGTGGCAGCAGACAGCAGCGTCATGACACAGGACCAAGAATACGAGTCCGATTTAGCCTGGGTGGCACCCGAAATGGTACACCCCCCTAAGGGTGCGACGTGGTACGGTGCATATACCCTCGGCGCGATTTTGCTTGGTGGGTTTGCTTTTCTGATTACAAGAGATGTCGTGTCGACCGTCGTTGTAGTGGTCGCGGTCTTTGCGCTCATATTTGTAGCAAGCCGCACTCCGAAGAACCAACAATATGCACTTTACGACGGGCATCTCCAGGTTAATCAACGAGTCTATGCCCTGCAAGACTTCCGAGCGTTCTCGAGCGATGAACAGCAACCAGTAACAGGAATAACACTATGGCCTTTGAAGCGGTTTATGCCTCCTGTTGTACTTTACGCGCCAGCTGAGCACACAGTCGAGCTAACTGAGTATCTTGCACGACTCTTGCCTATGCAGACCCATAAGCCAGACGTAATCGATTCACTGCTCAATCGAATTCGATTTTAATCCAGTTCAATTCAATTTCATTTGGACCCTTCCCTAAAACCGTAAGCGGCAAATATTTTTCTCATGTATATTGCTTTTTTGCAATTTATCTGCTATCGTCATAGTAGATAAGCTAGGGAGCATGGAAAATGTACGAGCAAAACAGAGTATCTATTGTCGGACGAATCATTTGGTTTATAGTTTCGGTGCTGGTCTTGGCAGCACTCGTGTGGTTTGTCCTATGGCTATTATTCTGGCGGAACCCAAAAGTTGATACGACTGTCTCTACCGCAAAACAGAAGAGCTCTAGTGCATATCAATCTGGCAAATCATCCCTCGAGGAGCTTACAAGATCTTCTGACCCGGCTAAAGACAGTAGCGCCCAAGCAACAAGCTCAGCAACGACTAGCAGTAGCGCGTCTACGGCTGCAAATACTAGCCCAACAACGACCAGCCAAAGTACGCCAAGTACAGCCACGACTACGACTGCGCAAACATCCTCATCGTCAACACCCCCGCAAACGAGCTCTGCCTCTACGACCACGCCGAGCACTCAGCTCGCAAACACTGGTCCTGCTAGCGTGTTTGTACCTGTTCTTGCTGCTGTCGCCGGCGGCACCGTATGGTACCACGTCCGTCTTCGCCGCAAAGAAGTTTGAGAGAACACTACAATACTTTCTAAATTTTCTTAGGTTGGTATACTGAGAATAATATGAAAAAAACCGAACCACTTTTGACAGTGGTAGTGCCTGTATATAACGAAGCGGCTGGCATAGAAACATTTCACCGGGCGTTGTTGGCTGCCCTCGAAACGACAGGTGTCACGTTTGAAGTGTTGTATGTTGAGGACGGTAGTACAGACGGCACGATTACACAGCTGCAGAAGTTGGCAGATGGCTTGGAAGTGCGGTTATTACGGCTCACGCGTAATTTTGGCAAGGAAATAGCCTTGACCGCTGGCTTGCGGGAGGCCAAAGGTGAGGCAGTACTTATGCTTGACGGTGACGGCCAGCATCCGGTTGCCGTCATTCCCCGTTTTCTCGAAGCTTGGCAGCGCGGGGCAAAAGTTGTGGTAGGTCGTCGCTCGAAACGTCAAGGCAGTTTGGCGAAGCGCCTCGGCTCAAAGATGTTCTACGGCTTCTATAACCGCGTGACCGGTATGCACATAGAAGCTGACTCGAGTGACTTTCGACTCATCGATCGCTCGGTGTGTAATGAGTTTAACCACCTAACCGAGCACAATCGGATGACACGCAGCCTTATTGATTGGTTTGGATACGAGCGGGCGGTTGTTGCGTATGATGAAGTGCCGAGGTTGAGCGGCGTGTCTCCGTATGGTTTTCAGAAGCTCGCGAAACTAGCGGTGGACAGTGCTATCTCGCACAGCAGTTCTCCGTTATATATCGCGGCGTATTGCGGCGGCTTTATTATGTTGAGCGCGGTACTAATTGGGGTAGGCATGGGGGCTAACTTCTTTCTCCATGATCCGCTCGGGCTTGACGCTACAGCCAGCGCATACGGACTTGTTCTCATACTGTTTCTCATAGGGCTGCTGCTTATTTCACAGGGCATTATAGGTTTGTATCTCTCGCATATTCATGCCGAAACACAATCTCGGCCGCTATATGTCGTTGACCAGAAAGGCTCACGCTTATGAACAAACTAAAAGAACTCCTCAAAAAGCCTGGCATGCGGTACCTTATGGTTGGTGGGTCAGTGTATGTTTTGGAGCTTGTTGTCATAGTTGTGGCGCAGTCTTTCGGCGCAACTGCTGTCGAAGCCGTTGCAATATCTTTTCTGGTAGGTTTAGCTGTTTCATTTTTGCTCCAAAAACTGTTTACTTTTGGCGATAAGCGCATGCATCACAAAATAGTTATCCCTCAGGTTGTCGCCGTGACGCTTCTGGTATTCTGGAATCTCGGCTTCACTATCCTTGTCACGAGGCTGCTGCAAGATGTTTTGCCCGCTGTTGCGACGAGAACACTTGCACTTGCTACGACGACAATCTGGAATTTCTACTTGTATAAAACTCGTATTTTTAAGCCAGGAGCGAAAGAAGATACCATTCTTATCGATTAGTGTATGAAACGGCAAGCCAACACAAAAAAGGCACAAGCCCGAAAAAGCAAGACGCCCCACAAAGTGTCTAGTCAGCGTAAAGCCGTAAAGCCCGGATTACTGATTAAAGGTATAAAGCCACAAGTAACCAGTCCGAAAAAAACCGCCAAACAACCTGAAACAGCAGCGCGTAAGTATTTTCGTTCACACGTATGGTTTGCGGTTATCGCTGTGGTCGTACTTTTGGCGACCACAGTATATTGGTCATTACTTGGGGCACGAGCAAACCTGTTCAATAGCGACCAACTGGTTGACTCGTATATGTTTGAAGATTGGCAGACATTTCGTGCTGCGCACTTCCCTGGCGCCCATACATTTTTCCTCAAGTGGCCTTTTTTTGTGTTGAGCGCGGTGTTTGGAAATAGCCGTAACGCATTTCTCGTTGCTACGGTAGCGGTTGCGCTTATGACAGTGCTGGGCCTTGCATGGCTCACCTGGCGTATGATGAGACGTCCTCTGTCGTGGGGGATGTTGATGCTAGTTGTTTCCGTTGTACTGTTGCTTATACCGATTCAGCCATCGGCGACAGCACTGCTTCCGGTGAATATGGCTATGCTGACGACACGAAATCTTGAATATATCGTATACATTCTTGCTCTCGTAACAGTGGTACGCTTGCCCCGTCTTCTTTCTTGGCGGCTGCTTTTTCCGGTTGCGTTGTTTGGCGTACTCTTCTTAAGCGATCGATTATTTTTGCCTCTCGCCGTCGGCAGTGTCGGGCTTATGGGAGTATACGCATTCTTTATGCGTCGACCAGAAGCAAGACGGACTGCTCTTATTGGCGTTGTGTCTATTGCGGCAGGCGTTATACTGTCTGTGGCTGCGGTACCTGCACTGAACAGTGTTACTACTATTGCTCATGCAAATACGACCAGTCCCTACGAAATAGCTTCACCGAAACAAATACTCATCGGTACTTCGTATAGTGTATTGCACGTCATGACACACCTTGGTATTAATCCAGCGTCAAGCGCCGTAGTACTGAGGGATTGGCCAAAGGCGGCAGTCGAGAGTTTCCGGGGCGTGACGGGCATAGCCTATCTTGCCGTGATCCTTGCGAGCTGCGTGATGGCTGCCAGAGTGTACGTGCTATTTCGGCAGCGCAACCGGAAGACCAAAAAGAAGCCGCTCGATACTTCATGGCAGCTTAGCCTTCTATTGGTTTTTTCATCGCTAAGCGCATGGGTAAGCTTTGTCATCACAGACCATTATTATGCTGGCGATGCGCGTTATCTTAGCATTGTGTTCTTCACTGCGGTTGTTGTGGCCGCAGCTGCTTTCCGGGATGTAACGGTGAAGCCTCGATGGGCGCGCGACTGGTTTGCGGTAGCTGTTGTTGCGCTTATATCTGCGTGCTACACAGGCTATCTTGAGTATGGTTCTGTACAAAATGCTCAAGCCGCGTATGTTGCCAAAACAAGATCTATTGTCCAGGTCTTAAAACAGCGACCAGTTAGCAGGCTTATTGGAGACTATTGGCGCGTTCTGCCGGTGCGCGAGGCTTCTGGGAATCGTCAGGCGGTGTGGCCGCTTCAGTCTTGCGCACAACCGCGAGATCTTTTGATGAGCGACGCTTGGCGGCCTCGGAACAGGGAAAGCTTTGCATATCTCTTGAGTCTTGAAAAGGGCCAAACGGATTTTCCGGCCTGCACGTATGATGAGGTCGTGAAGCAGTTTGGCCGCCCAAATGGGACTGTTGTCATAGAAGGTACGCCAGACAAACCAAAGGAAGCACTGTTGTTTTATGATCGTGGAGCGCATCAAGCGGGTTCGAGAAAAGCGTCTTCTACGGTGCGTTTTGGGTCCGTCGGACTTACAGATATGTCGTTTAGCAATTGCACAAAAGGGACTATTATGCAAATTGTCGCTCATCCGGACGATGACCTTCTGTTTATGAATCCCGATTTGATTCGTTCAATCGACACCGGGGCGTGTATACGTACCGTGTATCTAACTGCAGCCGATGCCGGTGGTGCGGCTTACTATTGGCTCGGGCGGCAGTTGGGGGTTGAGGCGGCATATAGTGACATGGCGGGGAGTCATCGCAGCTGGCAATCGCAATCAGTGCAGTTAGCCGGTGGACAGCATGCAACTATCTCGAGTCCACGCGGTGATGATCGTGTGGCGCTGCTTTTTCTTAACCTACCCGACGGTAATCAGCGCGGCCAAGGCTATGCAGCAACACAGTACGCGAGCATGCAGCGGCTGCACGGTGGTTTGATTCATAGTATCAAGAGCGTTGATGGGCAGTCGGTATATACGCTCGCTGACGTTGAATCAAATCTCCGGCAGTTATTCGATTTCTTTGAGCCGACTGAAGTTCGTTTTTTGGCGCCGCATGTCCCAGCGCAATATGTCGACCATAGCGACCACAATGCCACTGGTGAAATTGTACGCGAAGCGCTGAGTAACTACACCCCGGAATGGACGGAGCAAGCGCGCGTCGTTGAGTACGCTGGATATCCTATTCACGGAGCTCCAGAAAATGTGCATGAGGGTGACTTGGCCCGAAAGGAGGCTGCTTTCTTGCGCTATGCTAAACACGACGACGGCGTCTGCCAGGACCGCGAATCGTGTTATGAGAATACAGTTTATGGTATTTATCTTACTCGTCAATATACGATCGACCAATACTACGCCGCATTTCAGTAGCGCTGCTATATCTATATGCGTTGTCCATTTTGTGCGTCGAAACGAGCTTAAAGAGACGAAAAATTTCTTGCGAGGCTTTTATTTCAGCAGTACGCCATTGACCCCAATGTTTACACGCAAGCTAAACAAAAAGACAGATGATCGGAGGAACTAGGCCCGTACATAGAGTATGGATATAGGGGGTTGACTAGCCTCACTCTAGAATTTATGCCTACCGATTCATAGAACTACTAATAAATATTCAAGCTGCTAGAATGTAGCCTATGGGAGACCTTGCACACAGTCTTAGAACAACGACTGCCAGCTATAAATTTAATGACTCCAACTACTATTCATTTCTGGTTGTTTACGAGCCACTTACGCCACATGTTTATAGGAGGGATGGCCGATGCGCTGAGGCTATTACAATTCAAAGTTTTGATGGCTCATCTGCAAGAATAGCCCATATGTCAGGAGACCGGTCAAACATCGAATGCCCAACAGATTTCCTCGAATACTTCACCTACGTAGAGTTTTACCTAAATCAAATACTCAAAATCCTGCTAGTGGATTCGTTTAGTATTAGTCAATGGATAAAACTCGAAGCCTTAGTTGGAAGTGAAGCTTTTACCATGCGTTCCAAGATGAGTATAGTAAAGAAACTAGATTCAATTTTATGGGATCAGATTAAACCTAGTCTGTCCGAGCTACAAGAACTTCGTAACGGGATGTCTCATAGCCCAGTTGGGCCATATAAATACAAGAACGGTGTGCTTAACTGGGATGAGATTGATAAAGATATGGCAAACGTAACGACTAACATGCTCACCGCATACAAGGCAAAGCAAGAACCTATCTTAGAGTTTGTAAGAACTCAGGGTATTACTTTAGACGAAGAGGGTAAGCAATAGTGGTATATGGTAGAACCCACAGCAACTAAGACCAAAGACTCTCGATCTACGGAAGATACGGCAGCATAAGAGCAAATTGTACCTCCAATAAAGTGGGTTCGTTGAGGGCTGAGACTCGAACATACGACCAACATTCACTCCCTTCGCTAGTCGTAGGTTTAAGCTACGAAAAAACCGGACGAAATTGTCCGGCTCTTTCGTGGTACACCCGATACGATTCGAACGTACGACCTTTGGCTCCGCAAGCCAACGCTCTATCCAGCTGAGCTACGGGTGCTCGTCGGAGTCTAACTCTAGGTTCCGCTACGCCAAAACTGGTCAAGACCACTTTTGCCGAGCTGCACCTTGCGTTGACTCCTTCTCTCGGCTTCGCATTCAGTCGCTGACGCTCCTTGGATTGCAAAACCGGGGCGATTTGCGTTTGCGCGCAAATCGCTAACAGGGGTGATTGTAGCATGTTTTTTGTGTGGTGCCTAGTCTGAAATATTACCCTCAATCTGTTACAATAACATCTGAAGGAGAGGTGGCCGAGTGGTTGAAGGCGCACGACTCGAAATCGTGTGTAGGGTAAAACCTATCGAGGGTTCGAATCCCTCCCTCTCCGCCA
>CAYLWF010000024.1:0-34753 GCA_964387505.1 uncultured Candidatus Saccharibacteria bacterium | reverse complement strand
CGAAGATTGAGGCCACGTTTGGCCGTCTCAAAGATCATTTCTTCTTGGTCACTTCGTTCCCAAGAAGCGTACGAGGATACTTCGTACATTACCTACGAGCATTGCTTGGTTACCAGATGGGGGCTAATTCGTGATTGGGGTGTCAGAAAATTGACAAAAAGTAATAAACATGATATTTTGTAACTATGTCAGAAATACAAACTGTCAATCAGGAAAGAGTCCCTCATGGACTCGAAAACCTCGAAGCAATTACTGGGTTTATCACGAGCCAAACGTACCTTGATGATCCTATTTTGCGTCGAGATTATTTCGAACATATGGACGAAACTGATTTTGTTGATTATTTGCAACGACTTTCTTCGTTAATTGTTGATGGTGACGAGACGAAGTGCAGGCCATTCGTGAAAGGTAAAGGTCTATATACAGAAATGGGACTGGATGGTGTTGACGAACGTGATCGTGAAGCTCTCGTAAGAAAAACGTGGAATGTAGCAAGGGGATTTTTGAAAGATCGGTCTCTTGGCGACGAAGATGCACTTATGCAGGCAGGTATTGTCGCAAGGGCAGGAGTGATTGCTACTCATCCGTTCGATGATGGTAATGGTAGGACGACCAGACTACTATTCTTCCTCATGGGATACGGCGGTAAGGATCTGGAGACGCTCAGGCAAATACTGACAAAAGAAGACGGACATGACATGCAGTTTATGTCTGTGATTGGGCAGAATATTGCATTTCCAAAACGTGAAATAGATCCAACAATAAGGATGACGTGGGCTCAGGCTGGCGCCGAGGATAAAATCACCGAGTCAGATTCTGAAGAAGTTATTCTAGGGGAATCAGTTATACGCGAATTTATCAAGCGCTATCCCAAGGCTGCCGAAGCGATCATAAAAAACAGCTATGTGCGTGATGAGCAAGGCCAGCAAGCGATAGGCATAAAGCTGTTTATGCAGAACGTTGCCGTACACGAGCGGGCGTTGGAATACATGAAAAATATGCACGATATTGAGCGGGATGAGAAATACGCTTTTGTAGTAGATGCTGTCAAAAGCTTCCTGGACACAAGCAGATCGACTCCGCAGATGCTTGAAGGGTATATTAACCCAAAAGATAAACCGACGGATCCAAAGAAGGTATACAGATCTGAGCTTGCAAAAAAAGCTTTGGCTGGTACGAGCGGTAAGGGCTTAACACAGGTTGAATACCATCTTTTGAGGCATCAAATGTTCTCAAAAGCTTACGAGCGTGCAGTCCGCGATAAGCCTACTACAGCTTCCTGAGAAGCTGATGCACGGCGGAGGGAGTGGGGAGGCGGTAGTTTGCTTTGGTAGTGCCGCGGCCGACTTTTATGGTGTAGCTTGTGGCGGGAACGGCAGCGAACATATCTTCGTCGGTTGTGTCGTCCCCTATGGCGAGGATAAAGTCTTGCTCGTGCAGGAGCCATTCCTGGGTAATGTGACCCTTACTGATGTCCAGGTGATGTATTTCCAGTGCTTTATTGCCGTCTACAATGCCAAGCTTTTCGTTTCGTGCAATGGGTCGTAATACCTTCTTTAAAATAACTAAATTTTTCTGGGCAAAGAAAGGTGAGGCGTTGCGGTAATGCCAGGCTATACTCCATTCTTTACGTTCTACAAAAGCACCGGGGGTTTGTTTTGTATAATAGTCCAATATTTTTGTGATTCTCTTTTCCCAGCGCAGTGAATTTTCGTTCGTTTTTCGCCAAGATTTGTGAGCACGTAGCCGTATAAATCCACCATGTTCCGCAACAAGAGTAATAGGGATATTGCCAAGCCAATCTGTGAGTGTTTTGCGATCTCGACCGCTAATAACGACTACATGATTACGCGGGTTTTTCGCGAGGCGTTTGAGAGCTGCAATAGTCGAACGAGAGGGTGTTGCATCTTCTGGGCGGCGTTTTATAGCTTCAAGGGTGCCATCATAGTCGAGCAAGATGAGTCGTTTGTGTGCCTGATGGTAGTCGGCGATGAGTTCGGCTGTTTGTGTTTGACCGAGGCTTCTCGTGAAGCGTATCGTAGGAGTCGGCACAGGAGTTTCTAATAGATTCATAAAGCTACCAGCCCACTTTTCGATGGTGTTCCGTTGGAGTACTCGTTCCATTTTGCGTGCACGCTTGAGGAATCCACTCGGTGTCATACTAAGCGCTTCACTCAGGCCAGTTACGAGGCTACGAAGTTTGTAAGGGTCGACGAGGACTGCATCTTTGAGTTCCTGAGCGGCGCCAGCCGTTTCGCTCAGCACGAGCACGCCGTCGCTTTTAGGGTGGCTTGCAAGGTATTCTTTGGCGACAAGATTCATGCCGTCGCGGATGGGCGCTATGAAAGCAATATCGGCGCGTTGATAGAGGGCAGCGTACTCAACGAACGGAAGCGGCGAAAAGATGGTTTCGAGTGGTTGCCAGCGGCGCGTACCGAACTGGTCATTAATTTGTTTCACCAACTTTTCAACGTCAATACGCAACTGCCGATATGCTGCAACTTCGGTACGCGAGGGCATAGCTTGCATGACCATGACAACCTTCTTATGTAACCCAGGATTCTCAGCGAGCAGCATCCGGTAGGCCTTGAGGCGCCCGAGCAGACCCTTTGAAGGGTCTAGGCGGTCTATGGTGAGTATGACTTTCTTGCCTCGATACTTCCACAGTAACTTTTTGTGTTCAAGGCTTACTTCTAGCGACTTGCTCGCATCTGCAAACTTTTTGTAGTCGATGCCTATCGGCACATCTGCGACGCGAACGATTCGTTCTGGCAGCATGACTTTACGGGGGGCCACAACACCTATACCAAGCTCACGACACGAGTCAAGAAAATGTTCACAGTAGGCTGTCGTATGCATGCCTATCAGATCTGCGCCTAGCAATCCTTTTGCGAGTGATGTCGCATGACTCGATCCCAGAAATAGCTCTGGAGAGGGGAACGGTATGTGCAGGAAAAAGCCGATCTTTGCCTTCGGGCGCATGACCCGTACCATCTCAGGCAGTAACATGAGCTGGTAGTCGTGCAGCCAAAGCCTATCAGTTTCTTTGCTCAGTGACACCGTAGTTTCAGCATAGAGCGTATTGACCTCTCTGTATATCCGCCAGTTTGCGGCGGTGTCGCCATTGTCGACTTTCATGTGGTGAAACAGCGGCCAGAGTACACTGTTGCTGTATCCGTTATAGAAGCCATTGAGCTGCTTTTGCGTCAGGAAGACAGGATAGCAATGGTGTTTTTTTAGCTCGCGTTGTATGTGCAGCCGCTCTTGGTCGCTCAGATCGTCGCTTGCTATGCCGGGCCAGCCTATCCAGCGGTTGTTGCCGCTGGTAGCGTAAGAAGAAAGGCCAGTAGCAAGCCCCCCCGCAGAAGGGTAATATTCTAGCTTGCCATCCACCTTTTTGACGCTCACTGGCAGCCGGTTCGACACAATAATGACTCTCGGCATATGTACCTATTATGTCACAGTAGTGAACCAGTACCTGTAATCGCCATCACAGTATTACAAATAAAGCATCTCCGTAACAATTATTGACAAAACACAAGCTTTTTGCTATAATGTATATGAACATGTCACACTCATTAAAACAAACACCTCATTCCCCAGAAACCGTCTCAACTGATGTCTATCATGAATTTCGAAAGGGCACCATGGAGTTGTTTGCTCTAGATGATGAAGCATTTGAGCAACGACTTCCCGAATTTATACAAAGTCGAGTAGCCGAACTTGAAAGCTCAGGACCCCAAGGTATAGTGCGTGATACTTCGCCCTCTTTTGACTCATACATTCATGCAGAAACAGCTCTACACCCAGCAGAAGATGTCTTAGGCATTCTACCATTTAATATTGATGATACTACTCCCTATAGTTTGGCTCTACGTGCGAGTCGGATGTGGTACAAGCACCTAAGTGCACAAGGGCTTCACCCGGAAAAGGCACTGCTGAATGCGGCAATTAAGGGTTCATTTGCAGGACAGGCAGAATACTTCGGTTCAATCTATGGGGATACAATGAAACGTCTTGATAGACTTGATGAAGATAACAACTCCGATGACAGGGTAGTATCAGTTGCAAAAATTGGTGATGCGGCCATGTGTATGGAAAGAGCTGCCGTCACGCACAATGCGCTACTAGTTATGGGTGTGCCAAATAAATACTGCGTTGGTAAACTTTCATGCAGTTATGATGGCAGGGTAAAAACAGAAGGACACGCATACCTTGAGGTTATTGGTACTAAGGGGGCAAGACTCATATATGATCCAACACACCCCAAAATAGAAAAAAATGGCGAGAAAGAGTTTGCAAGACCCGGTGTATTTCCCGTAGATACAGATTACCAAGGTGCAGACACCATTCATATGACTACAAATGTTGATGGCGTAGTGGTACATATCGGTGATTATATATACACAAGAAACACCCCGAAAGATATGCTTGGCACTCTAGCGCTTCAATAGTTACTACTGAGAAGTAATTTGCTGTGGAAGTTGTGATTTTTGCGTTTGTTGGGACGTGCAGGCAATTGTATGCGTAAAATATGAAAGTGGCTAAAACACTGGCGGGAGAAAATGAGGTGGCGCGAGCGGCAGAACTGCGGCGTGCTGTTGCTGCATTTGAAAAAGAATATGGCGATATGGCTATAGAGCGGCTGGACGGGGAAGAGGCATCGTACGGTCGTATGGTAGAGGCCGTGCAGAGTTTGCCGTTTTTGGCGAGTAGGAGGCTGGTGATACTCCGCGCCCCGGGCGCGAACAAGGAGTTTACAGAAAAGTTCGAAGACTTTTTGGGACAAGTTGCTGACACGAACGATGTGATTATAGTAGAGCCTAAGCTCGACAAGCGTTTGAGCTACTACAAACAACTGAAGAAGCTCACTGAGTTTCGAGATTTCCCCGTACTGGACGCAAGCGGGATAGTAAATTTTGCTGTGCAGTACGTGCGTGAACAGGGCGGAAAACTCGGTAGTGGTGATGCTCGTGCGCTTGTGGACCGTGTCGGCACGAACCAGTCGATCGTACAGAATGAGCTCGACAAGCTCCTCGCGTATGACGTCAACATATCGCGCCAATCTATCGAATTGCTGACCGAAAAAACTCCACAAAGCAGTGTATTTGACCTGCTGGAGGCTGCTTTTCGTGGCGACATAAAACGCACACTGGCGTTATACGCAGAGCAGCGTGCGCTCAAGGTTGAGCCGCAACAGATCATCGCCATGCTAGCGTGGCAACTCCACATCCTCGCCGTAGTGAAAACCGCAGGGCAGAAGAGTGTCGATGAGATTGCACGAGAGGCAAAACTGAACCCATTTGTAGTGCGCAAAACGCAAAACCTCACGCAGAGCATTACGCTTCAGCAGCTTAAAAAACTCATCACCGAACTCCGTGTATTTGACGTCCGTACCAAAACCGAAGGCATCATCCCCGATGAAGCCGTCCAGTACTATTTGCTCAGTATGTCTTAAAACTTGTCTCGAACACGTCTTCCTTTGTGTCACTTTCTTTACGGTCGGAAAGAAAGTGACACAAAGTAGTTAGAGGCGGGCGTCGAGGGTGGGGTAGTTGGAGACAAGGAGGTTTGTGTCTGCGGTGAGGAGCGTGAGGTCTTCACTAACGGTTTGCGCGAGCAGCAGGCGGTCGAAGGGATCTTTGTGCGGGAGAAATATGTTTGGCATTTCGGCGAGGTGCAGTAGTTCTACGGGTAATATGTCAGCGTCTAGGGCCTCGACTGCTTTGTAGAGATGGTCTGGAGTATAGCGCAACTTGCCGCTAGCGTATTTAAACGCCAACTCAATCAAGCTTGCTTGTGAAATT
The DNA here is from genome assembly GCA_964387505.1 of uncultured Candidatus Saccharibacteria bacterium. Lineage (GTDB taxonomy): Bacteria > Patescibacteriota > Saccharimonadia > Saccharimonadales > UBA4665 > JAGXIT01. The sequence goes on along the minus strand of CAYLWF010000024.1, from coordinate 28,946 downwards.
AGTAGGTTTTCAGCGTTTATGATGACAGAGGAGGTTTGTTTTTTTAAGCGATGTGGTTCATACGCCGCCCAAATCAAGATGTGTGAGTCGATGAGCAGGGTATGGTAGGAACTCATGGGAGTGGCCGATTGATGCTTTCTTCTAGCAGGGCGTTTAGCTCTGGGTCGGAACCAACGAGTGTGTCGTAATCGTACGCGTTTGGGATGGCTTTGTCTCGCAAAATGCCTAGTTTACGCCTGGGCTTTGTTATACCAGCGACAGGCGAGAGTGTAAACTGTGCGTTGCCGTACGCGCCGACGTAGATGGTCTCGCCAGCAGCCGCTCGTTTGCCAAGCTTGCTCAAATGCGTCTTTGCTTCATAAATGGTGTAAACCTTTTGTGTCATGCTCACACCTTATCATACAAACTTGGTCTAGTCTAGTCAGACCAACCACACAAAACTCTCTTGCATATAAAACAAAAATATGCTAGTATTAGCATATACTTTTTAGAATAAAATAATTATGCATTCAACAAACAAACAAACAAACAGCGAAGCCGAAGTAGTCTATTTGGTACCTATACCAGAGGATACGGCGTGGTTTGAAGCGTCGCAAAAGCTTGGTCCTGACGCGTATGGCGACTCTACTGTTCAGCGTGAGATTGCACCAGATCATATTTCTCCCGAGCGCGGCATTGGTCTTGGTAGAGAAGCGGTTTCGGCAGCTTTTAACGACATGGATACGTGTGGGCCTTTGCCGTATTTCTCTGAGTCTCTAGGGAGGCATGTCACCGCTTACCCTTGTGATGTCAACCATATACGTGAGGCGTACATGAAAAATGCGAGGCAAAAACTGCATGAACTGTCTGATGAACAAAAAGGCATGTTTGAGGTGCTGATAGGGCAGCAGCCCATGCCGCAGTGGCTCAATGAGTTGGTGGGGCTAAACGAGGCAGATATACACGACCCTAATGTTGATAAAACCACTCCGCTCATTTCTAAGCTAACGCAGAAAGACGCAGAAGGCAACTACACCGTCGGTGATAGGACGTTCCAGAACTTTCTAGAGTGGCACAATTACTGCCTCACACAGGAGCAGAAAGCGTTTGACACCCAGAAAGAAACGTATGTCAGAACGTTTGACGAAGCGTTGCAGCAAGCAGTAAAGGCAGGATGGATGCCGAAAAAAGCGCTCCTCAGACTTGGCCGCCTTAATTCTGCCATAATAGTTGTGGATGATGGTTTTGATACGGATCTTGAAGGAAGAGGGGGGTATAAAAGCCTTAGCCTTACGGACACTGGTAAAGCAGTAATTGTTCTTAGTCCCGATAGAATGAGCCGCAAGCACACATTTATGCATGAAGCTGTGCATGTTATTCATGGCAGACAACTTGATGATGGTGAGGGCAATTATGGGAGATACAAGATCGGTGAACTATTTGACGGTAAGGAATTTGCGTCAAAGACGATTGTCGAAGCGTGCGTTGAGCACATTACTGGGGCGCTTGAGGGAGATGATATTGATGATCTTAAGCCGGAAGAACACAAGCAGGCTTATGCGTACCATGAGCAAAGAAGGCTGCTGCAGGCGCTGTGTGAAACAGGTGTAGAAAAGGTAGATATACGGCTTTTCATAGGCGCACTCATGGAAGAGCTAGGTGATTTGCAAGTAATGGGTCAAAAGACAGCAAATGAAAAGCTGGCTACGCAACTGAAAGCAGCGTTTCCAGATAGAGACATACTACAGGAGGTAGCGCATTTAGGTGATATAGACGATGTACAGAGGCTTACATGGAATCTGGAAGAAGAGGCATTTCGGCGTAAAAACCTCACCGGGAGAATTGTCATGGGTGCTGTGCGGGCTCTAGAGAGTGTTACGAGAAACGGCTATACTCACAAAGTAGCGAGAAAGCAGAAAAAAACAATAGCGATTCCCAGCGCGTAGCAACCCCACTTATCTCTTTGTGGCTGATTTTTTAGCTGGGACTTTTTTGACATCAGGCTTTTTGGCGGGGGCGGTTTTTGCTTTGGTGGTTTTGGTGCCAGAAGGGACGCCAGCGCTTTTAGCGGCACGGGCGGCCTGAGATTTCTTGCGGGCAGCTTTGTTTTTGTGCATGACGCCTTTTTTCGCAGCTTTGTCGAGTTCTGACTGAACTTTATCGAGTGCTTTGACGGCATCTGGCTTGCTTTTGGCGGTAAGGGCTTTACCGAAAGCCTTAACGGCGGCTTTCAGGCTGCGCTTAGTTTTACTATTGCGTACAGTAGCTTTGCGAGCTACTTTGACGCGTTTTTTGGCTGATTTGATAATGGGCATTAAATATTTACCTCGTTAAAAAATTATGTTTTGCTACCAGAGACTATACAGGGGTGAAGCAAGAATGTAAAGGGCGGTTGATCTCCGAAGGGGGCATTTTTCTTGCATACTGCTTGCGCTTGGTGGTATGATAGGTGCGGAAAACTCTATCCAAAACCAAACACCATATGGAAGATCAGCAAAAACAACTCGTAGCCAAGCTCAAGGACGCCCAAAACGTTCTGGTGACAGTAAGCAAAAATCCTTCGGTAGACCAACTTGCGGCGGCCATTGGCTTGACGTTGGCGCTGAATAAGCTTGATAAACATGCCACAGCTGTTTACAGCGGTGAAACACCTAGCACCATTGAGTTCTTGAAGCCTGAAGCTACGCTCGAAACGAACACTGATTCGCTGCGTGATTTCATCATTGCGCTCGACAAATCCAAAGCAGACAAGCTTCGCTACAAGGTTGAAGATCAGGTTGTGCGTATTTTTATAACACCATACCGCACATCTATTTCCCAGGATGACCTTGAATTTAGCCAGGGGGACTTCAATGTTGATGTGGTGGTAGCACTTGGGGTACAAGAGCAAACAGATCTTGACCAAGCGATTCAAGCGCATGGTCGTATATTGCATGATGCAGTCGTTGCGACAGTTTCTATAGAAGGCGAGTCTGAGATTGGTTCATTGAATCTTGTAAACGCCGATGCAAGTAGTCTCTCGGAGATTGTCACGAAAATTGTTCAGGGCCTGGATAAAGAATGTCTTGATGGTCAAATTGCTACAGCGCTTCTCACTGGTATTGTGGCAATGACTGAGCGTTTTAGTAATGACCGAACGACTCCCGAAACAATGAGCGTGAGCGCAACACTTATGTCTGCAGGGGCGAACCAGCAGCTTATTGCTGCAGAGCTAGCACCACCCTCTGAAGCTCAAGAGATGACCAGCCCGTCAAGCGTACCGCATGAATCATCTCGACAGGATGACCCAGGTACACTTGAAATTGAGCATGAGGAGCCTGAGCCTGATGCCGAATTGCCCCCTGTGCAGCCAAGCGAACCGTCGAAGTTGCCTGAACCGGAGCATAAGACGCCTCAGGTAGAGATTGGAGAGAATGGCGAGCTCATCACTGGCGAGAACGAGGGGCCACAGATTACAAATGTTCATAGCCAACCTATCTCAGCTCCACAAGTATCAACTGAGAATATAGAAGTTACCCGCGAGCGTATAACCGAACCGCCTGGGCTTGGAGGTGAGTTGACTGCAAACGTAAACGAAGAAGCGCTTGATGCACCTACGGAGGCACTTGTAAAGCCTGCCGTCGAGCGCCCCATTCTCTCGCATAACGAACGAGTCTTGTCGCCACAGGGCCCTACTGTGCCGTATGACACTCCGACTCCACGGCCAACTGTGACAGCGGTTACTCCGCTATCACCTATCGATGCTTCCGCGCAAGGAGCTTCTGAAACGTTCGTTTCTTTGCCAACGCCGCTCACACAACAGCCAGCGGTTCCAATAAAGCCTCCAGCTTCTCCTCTCGACGAGAAAAGCTTTGTCCCAGCTCCGGTAGGACAACCAGCTGTAGTGACGGCACCTCCCCCAGTTATGCCAATGAGTTCAGTTGAAGATCAAATGATGGGTGTAGGCCAAGATGATAGCTCGGACGATGTAATGGATACGTCAAAGGAGACGCTTAGCGACATAGAAAAGCGAGTCGAAAGTCCGCATCTACAGCCATTTACTCCTGATGGTGTCGAAAATGATGTTGACTCAGCTCGCCGGGCGGTTCAAGCTGCCTTGGCAGGCGGTTCAGCCCCTACTCCCGAACCAATCGTGGCCTTAAATGCACAACCGCTTGGACCAGAACTTCATCCGGCGGAAGCAGCCACCACTGCCGCGTCATTGCCGCCGTTTCAGCCGGCTCCAGGATTCGGTGACATACAACCCCCAGCGCAACCCCCTACAGATATACAGACGAATGAAGTTTCAAATACACCCCCGCCCGTTACGGCGCCAGGCGCTATGCCTTCACTGAGCGCAGCTCCTGTTGTTGTCTCTCCAACGTCACAGGATAAGGTGCTCCCACCGCCACCGCCGGTTCCACCACCACCTATTTTCCCAGTATCGTAGCGAGCTGTGGTATTCTTAGCCGCATGGAAGGTATTCTTTTGGTCGACAAGCCCTCTGGCTGGACGAGCTTTGACGTGGTGAACTATGTGCGGAAGATGGTGGCTGCGGCGGAAGGCAAGAAGCCAAAAAACTGCAAAGTGGGTCACACGGGTACGCTTGATCCGCTTGCCACGGGTCTTTTGGTGATTCTCGCGGGCAAAGAGTACACTCGCCGTGCAGCCGAACTGAGCAAGCACGACAAAACGTATGAAGTGACCATGAAACTGGGTGAAGCGAGCACCACTGGCGACAATGAGGGGGAGAAGACCCCTGTTTCAAACCGCGTCCCAAGTGAAAATGAGATTTCCTCGGCTGTGCAGAAATTCACCGGCAAACTCATGCAAACGCCGCCCATCTACTCCGCCATCAAAATAAATGGGCAAAAGGCCTATGACCTGGCGCGTAAAGGTAAGGAAGTGAAGCTGGAGCCACGGCCGGTCACTGTCTATGACATTCGCGATGTGCACTACGAGTACCCGTATGTCTCTTTTACGTGTGATGTCAGCAGCGGTACGTACATTCGCTCCCTCGTCGAAGACATTGGCCGCGAACTTGGCACCGGCGCCTACATGTCCGCCCTCCGCCGTACGAAAGTCGGGGAGTATTCGTTAGAAAATGCATGCTCTGTCTCAACAATGTCTCAAGAATGTGTACAATCGTATCTGTTAGAGTATTGACAGACCATTTAGTAAGGATTATTATGGTTAGTATGAATACAGCATATAGTATTACTAGTAAAGGGCAGGTGACGCTGCCAAAAAAGTTACGAGATGCGGTTGGCCTCACTACCAGTCACCGCGTCACCTTTCACCGCCGCGGCCAAGACATCATCATTCGTAAAACACCTACGCTCGAGGAGGTTTCAGCCGAGTTTGAAGCAGAATTTAAAGCGCGTAACATGTCCCCAGCGACGCAAGCAGATTATGATAATGCTCGTAACAAGTTCTATGAACAGGGCGGCACGTGGTAGCGCTGGATAGTAACATCCTACTTCGAGCATTGGTGGGAGATGGCGGCGAGTTGGTGAGTAGAGCAAGGGCAATTATTGCACGAGCAAAACCAGCGTCGCTGCACATTGATAGGATTATTCTCGAAGAGTGCAGCTACGTCCTCCGGTCGCATTATGGTTATGAGAAGGAAAAAATCGTAGGTTGGCTACACTCGATGTTGGCCGACGAACGGATGTACATACCCGACAGAGAAATTGTTGGGCTCACGGTAGACATTTTTGGTCGCGAAAAACCGCTGAGTTTTGAAGACAGCTGGCTGCTCGCCCTCAAGAAATCCGGCACGGTGACTTCTGTAAAAACCTTCGACGAAGCTCTCGCAAAACGCATATAATGTCAAAAATGCGCCAGTAATTCACGGATTGATATAATAGATGCATGACTATAAATACAGAAATAACTCCGTTGCCAGCGTCTCCTGAGTTGCATGAACAGGATAGGCTTAATGCAACTTATGACTTTGTATTCTGTAAACATGTTCCTGAGTATGCGCCAGAAATAGCTAATGCTTTAAGAGGGTACGACATTATTGCCATTGAATGTAGCGGGCTTGATTCTGAAGAAGAGCGCCAGCAATGGCAGTCAGCTATGTCTCGGGCGCTTGCACCTGGTGTGAGCCAAGATGAAAAGGATGCATTTAGCCACCTTATGGACGGTCATCCGTATAGAAGGTTCTTTGATCTATTAACACAAGGGCTTGCAGCATCAAATGCAACAGTTGTCTTTCTAGACGTTCTTTCGACCGAAACAGAACACGCCTCCATAGACGAGTACTGGGATACCCAGCGTGGGTACATTGATGCCATACAAATGGGACAACTAAGTGATGTTGTGAGTCGACTGCTAAGTTTGCATATATACGCAGCAAAAAAGAGTTTTGATGTTCGCGAAGCCAAAATGACGCAGCAATTGGCGGCACTGGGTCATTCGCCTGAAAACATTGGTGTGATGATGGGGTATATACACACGCCAGTATATAACCAGATATCGGAAGTTGCTGAGTCAGCTCAAACTTTTATCGGCATAGACACTACCCAGCCCACGCGTGCGGGTGAGCCGCTCTTACCGCTATATGGTTATGTTGATCAGGCAATAGAATTGCTGCGTCATGGAGATGAGATTCCACAAGCACTGCTTAGTAGGGCGGTTTTCCAAAAGTATCTAATATGTGAACTTGGGTTTGGCCAAGATAGGTCGCAGCAATTTACAGAAGAAGTGTCTGATGATGTCGTAACAGAGGTTTTAATAAATGTGGATTCTGCGCTACTCAAAGTGTCTACAGGCGAACATAAAATGCTAAGGGCAATACAAACAAGGCGTAGAGTAGAGGATATTTTTTTGGAAAAGTGGCCAAGTATATATTCTTACGGTCACTAATTATTACCTTCAAGTTTGTGAAAATCTGTTAAACAACATTGCAATAGAGGTCGCACTCTGATATAATCCCATGTAACGCCATCTAGTAGTCTCTAAGAGTTTTGAAAGGATTTTGTAACTATATGATTGCAGCTGAGAAAAAAGCGAAGATTGTGAGTGATTTGCAGGCAGGGAAAACTGATACTGGTAGCGCTGCCGTGCAGGTTGGTATATTCACCGAGCGTATTAAGGAACTGACCGAGCATCTCAAGGTAAACAAGAAAGACTTTGCAGCTCGCCGCGGGCTGTTGCAGCTCGTCGGTAAGCGCAAGCGTTTGCTTCAGTACATTGCCGACAAGGACGGTCAGGCGTATCTGGCTCTTATCAAGAAACTTGGCATTCGACGATAACTTTTAGAATTTAGAGCTTGGAATTTGGAATCTAGCGAAAAACTAGATTCCATCCTCTAGAATCAAAATTCTAGTACATATAAGCAACTGGCTTTGGTTGACAGGGTGTCATTCCGAGCGAAGTCGAGGAATCTCGGTACAGTACAACGGGATCTCTCCACTTCGCTTCGCTACGGTCGAGATGACAGAGCGAGGCCAATATAATTGTTCGGAGTAGGACAGCAGGTCTCCTCTCTCGGCAGATGGCCGAAGGAAACTTGACTCTTATTTCCGAACACGAAAGAAGGAGGCTACAATGGCCGAAACTACTACTAAAACAATCAACCCATACGGCAAAGCGCTTGTGGTTGTAGAAACTGAGTTCTGCGGTAAACCGCTGACGCTGGAAGTGAACCGTGTTGGGTTCCGCACGACCGCCAGTGTGCTGGCTCGCTACGGCGACACGGTGGTGCTGGGTACGGCAATGGTTGGCAGCAAGCCAGTCCAGCTCGACTACTTTCCGCTAAGTATCGACTATGAAGAAAAATTTTATGCAGCCGGCAAGATAAGTGGCAGCCGGTTTATCAAGCGCGAAGGTCGCCCAAGTGACGAAGCTATCCTCATTGGCCGTCTGATAGACCGCCCCATTCGACCGCTGTTCCCGAAGGGCTACCGACAGGAAGTGCAAGTGGTGGCGAGTGTACTGAGCCTAGACCCTGGCTTTCGCCCAGATGCTATTGCCATGATTGCCGCAAGTGCCGCACTGATGCTCACGGGTACGCCGTTTGATGGCCCTGTGGCCGGGCTGCGCGTTGGTCGGGTAAATGGTGAGTACAAGGCATTCCTTACACCAGAAGAGCGCGAAGCGAGTGATCTTGACCTCGTGGTTGCGGGTATTGCTAGCGGTATCACCATGGTAGAAGCCGGTGCAAACGAAGTGTCTGAAGACGTTGTTGTGGGCGGGCTTGAGTGGGCGCACCAGATGTACCAACCGGCCATTGCGCTGCAAAAGGAACTGGCCGAGAAAGTGCAGCCAGTTGCTCAGGAATACACGCTTGTGCTGCCAAACGAAGATATCCAGAAGGAAGTCGACGCGTGGGTAAAAGGCAAGTTGGGCGAGGGGATTCGCAAAGCGTACCCAGAGCGCAACGAGTTGGTGAATCAGATTCGGTGGGATTTCCACGAGGCATTTGCCGAGAAAGTAGGCGAGGACTACGCTGCCCTACGCGATGAGTACGACGAAGCATTCACAATGGCGCTGCATAAAGACGTGCGCCGCGGTATTGTAGAGGACGGTGTCCGCCCAGATGGCCGCAAGCTCGATGAGATTCGGCCACTTAGCTCAGAGGTAGGACTACTGCCGCGTGCACATGGCTCCAGCCTGTTTACGCGCGGTATGACACAGGGCTTGAACATTGTGACGCTCGCGCCGTTGAGCTATGCGCAGCTGGTTGACACTATGGAAGTAAGCGGTGAACGCCGCTACATGCACCACTACAATGCCCCGGGCTTTACCGTGGGTGAGGTACGTCGCCTAGGCTCACCAGGTCGCCGCGAAATCGGCCATGGCTATCTGGCAGAGCGGGCCCTTATGCCGGTACTGCCAAGTGAAGCAGACTTTCCGTACACCATTCGGAGTGTTACCGAGATTATGAGCCAGAATGGTTCAACCTCTATGGCAGCGACGTGTAGCAGCTGCCTGGCGCTCATGGACGCGGGGGTGCCGCTGAAGGCGCCGGTTTCGGGCATTGCCATGGGGCTAATGACCGAGGGCGACAAGTTTTACGTGCTTTCTGACATTGCAGACGCAGAAGACTTTGCGGGCGACATGGACTTTAAGGTCACTGGTACCGAAAAGGGTATTACGGCGCTTCAGATGGATATGAAGGTGCATGGTTTGCCAGTTTCGACCCTGAAGGCCGCGATTGACCAAGGTAAAGAAGGTCGCGCGTATATACTCAAGCACATGCTTGAGACGCTGGCTGAGCCGCGTGCCGAAATGAGCCCGTATGCACCGCGCGTTGAGTCTATCCAGATTAACCCAGACAAGATTCGCGAAATCATTGGTAAGGGCGGCGAAACTATACAGAAGATTACGGCCGAAACTGGTACGGAAATCGATATCAAAGACGACGGTACCGTGATGATAGCCAGCCCAGATGGTGCGGCCATACAGAAGGCGAAGGACTGGATTGCGAGCATCGTGGAAGAACCAGAAGTCGGGAAGATTTATGTGGATAGGCCAGTTGTATCAGTCCTGGACTTCGGTGCGTTTGTGCAGATTCTCCCAGGCAAAGATGGTCTCGTGCACGTGAGCGAAATGAGTGAAGAACGTGTCGCGAAACCAAGTGACGTGGTAAAAGAGGGTGATCTCGTCACTGTAAAACTCGTGGCCATCGATGACCGCGGCCGCCTGCAACTCAGCATGAAAGCCGCCACCCGGGAACTAGAAAAGAAATAAATTTACGATTAGCTATCTTCGATTGGCAATGAATGAGCGATGTGCGATTAACGATGAATAATCATGGCAAATAAGACAAGCAGTGAAGTGATTGAGGGAATGATACAGCTGAGTGTTGATGTTATATCGTTTTGCCAACGCGTATCGCTCCCCCGTTCTGTAGTGGACCAGGTAACACGCTCCGTAACAAGTATTGGCGCTAACTTTACCGAAGCCCAAGACGCGTCATCCAAAAAGGATTTCCTAAACAAGATATATATCGCTAAAAAGGAAGCTTCCGAAACAAAGTATTGGTTAGCGGTCATTGCTAAGCTGACGGGCGAAGGCCCCGCTATATTGGAATTAAGCTCAATTACGCAACGATATGTCATGATGCTCCAAAAAATCGTAAATACTTCTCGTGAGCCGAATCGCCAATTGCCAAAAGCTAATTCATCGGAAATGGCCAATCGCTAATGGATAATCAAAACCAGACCTTACTTGATGATTTGAAGGCTAGGATTGAAGCTTCTGGCATCGTGCCAGAGCTGAAAGCGCAGGCGACGCAGTTTGTTTTTGGGGAGGGGAATCCGAACGCGGAGGTACTTTTCATAGGTGAGGCACCGGGGAAGCACGAGGATTTACAGGGAAAGCCTTTTGTAGGGGCGAGCGGGAAATTTCTGGATGAAATGCTTGCGAGCGTAGGGATGAAGCGCGAAGACATATATATAACGAACATTGTGAAATACCGCCCGCCGAACAATCGCGACCCGCTGCCAGAGGAAAAGAAAGCCTTTTTGCCGTACTTGCAGGAGCAGCTGGAGATTATTCAGCCGAAGGTTATCGTAACGCTCGGTAGGCATAGCGGCGGAGCGTTTTTACCTGACCTGCACATTAGCCAAGATCACGGCAAACCCAAACGCATAAAGCTGCAGTTTCATGACGACAAAACGAAGAGTTTTGCCGTTGTGATACTGCCGCTCTATCATCCGGCCGCAGCGCTATATAACGGCGGTATGCGCGAAACTCTCCTCGAAGACTTTGCGCTTATCCCAACGATTTTGGAGAAGATTAAAGAGTAATATAAGGACTAATTGTCATCCCAGCGAAGGCTGGGATCCAGAGAAAACTAGATTCCGGCCTACGCTGGAATGACGGCACCAAAGAAAAGGAGAACATATGGATAAAAAACCGAGAAACAATAATGGAGAACGAAGAATGCAAAGACCACAAAATGGACGACAAGCTGGGGGTGGTGGCCCTAGGCGATCAAATCAGAAAGGATGGCCAGCACAGAACGGCGACGGTCAGAACCTAGGGACTGAAAAGCGGCCGACGGTGAGCCGCGGTGCTGCTGTACGGGCGCAAAAGCGGACGCAAATGGATGCACAGCGCGTAGCGAACCAGTGGATGCCAGCACAGGTAGACGAAACCAGGCGGGCAAACTTCATAGACGATTCGCCGCGCCTGAAGATTATCGGCCTGGGCGGTATGGACGGCGGCGGTAGTAAAAACATGATGCTTGTAGAGTACGTAAACGACGCGGTCGTGATAGACGCCGGTAACGACCTGAGTGTTGACCTGCCGGGCATAAACTACGGCATCGCCGACACGGCGTACATGGAAACGATTCGTCATAAACTGCGGGCGTACATCATCACCCACGGGCACCTTGACCATATAGGCGGTTTACCGCACATTGTACCGAAGTTTCCAGCGCCAATTTACGGTAGTAAGTTTACGGTTGGCCGCGTACATGAAATCTTTGAAAACTTTGGCCTGCCTATGCCCGAGGGTTTTGAGCTGCAAACCGTAGAAATGAACGAAAACACGCACGAACGCCTCAAAATCGGCGAGTTTTACGTAGAACTGGTGCGTGTGACGCACTCTATACCTGGTAGCACCATTGTGGTGCTGGACACGCCAGTTGGGCGCATCATTAACACTGGTGACTTCCGCTTTGACCCGCAGCCGCTTGACCACGAACGCACTGACATGGAGCGGCTCATGGAGCTTGGGAATGAGGGTGTACTTGCGCTCTTGAGCGAATCGACCACGGTAGAACGCATGGGACGCACGCCCAGCGAAAGCACTATTGAACAAAGCTTCATAGACATTATGAATCAGGCGCCAGGGCGCATTTTCGTCGGGGTGTTTAGCACCAACATGAACCGTATACAGATGATTGTGAATGCTGCCGTACACCATGGCCGCAAGGTGGCGATAGACGGTCGCAGCATGGTGAGTACGCTGGAAATGGCGGTACGCCACGGCTTTATGCGTATACCAAAAGGTACGTTCATCCCCATTGCCTCGGTGCCGGGTATGGGCGACGACAAACTGGTCGTGATATGTACGGGTAGCCAGGGAGAACCATCATCTGCGCTTCAGCGTATGGCAAATGGCGAGCACAAACACATTAAGCTCAAAGAGCAGGACACTGTTATCCTTTCTAGTACACCCATTCCGGAAAGTGGCAACGATGCGCTGATAGGCCAAATGGTCGACGACCTCACGAAAAAGAACGTGCATGTCTTTGAGCACCGCAACCACGACCTCGATAACGTGGGCCCACTGCACGTTTCTGGTCATGCTAGCCGCGACGAATATGCCGAAATGATTCAAATGACGAAGCCAAAGTTTTTCATACCAATCTACGGTGCGTACCGTGTGAAACAGCGCCATATAGACGTTGCGATAGAGCAGGGCATACCGCGGGCAAACTGCCTAAACGCGCTGAACGGCGAAGTCATTGCCTTGACCCCTGACAAAATGGAAGTCATCGGCGAGGTGCCATCTGGCACGATTCTCGTTGACCAAACGGGGGCAATTGTAAACAATGTGGTCGTGAAAGACCGTGTACTCTTAGCCGAGGAAGGCCTTGTGGCCGTGGTGCTAACCATAGACAAGAAGTCTGGCGGTCTCCTGACGAGCCCGGACATCATTAGTCGCGGCTTTATATACATGCGCGAACAAGAAGAAATTATGAACGGCCTGCGGGGCGAAGTGCGCCGAGCGGTGCAGCAACGGTTCAAGCGCATAGATATAGACCGGTTCAAAGCCGAACTGAAAGACCACATTACGCACTATTTGTTTGAGCAGACGGGGCGCAGTCCCATTGTGATTCCGGTGGTGAATATCATTGGCGGGAAGAGTGAAAAGCAGGGTGATGTAAAGGGCGGTGAAAAACCAGCTGAACCACAGAAGACACCAGAGCAAGTTGCTGCCGAGCAGCAAGCCCGCTTCCAAGCCATGCGTGAACGCCTCCTCAACCAAGACCCCCGAGTTGACTAATATACAAAAATAAGCTATAGTGTTTATGGTTATTTATAACAAACACTATGACTGAAATATTGAACCAAGCTGAGCCAAGTGGGTTGATACTTGGTGAAAACTCTCCCGACGGCCAACTTCTCCAACCTCTGAGCGGAGATTATTCTGCACGATTCCCTGTTGTAGAGTTGGGCCGCTTCACTGAGGCGCTCGAAAGACTAAGCTCCGTAGAAATAACACCCGGTACGCTGTTCCCAAAAGAAGCAATTGCAACAGGCAGCGAAAAAATACGAGATGGGCAGATCGGTGTTATAAAGAGTGATGTTGGCCTTTTGGTATCATTCAAGCTCACCGATGAGGCGTATGCCGAGCTTGCGAGTCGCAATGATTTGCCACCGAGCGTCGGAACAGTTCAGCGCGAACAGCCGTATAAGTTCTTACTGGCGTATGATAGTGAGACTCAGCAAGTTATCACCAGAGAAAGCGTGCGAAAGACAGGATTGGCTGAGCGGTACAAACTTGGCGGTGTTACGGTAGACGTGTCTCACTATGATCCAGACTGGCAGGCACTGAACGGCTTAGTGACTATGATGATTCCATCTGAGGGTATTGGCGCCGACCCAGAGGAGGCTGCTCGGCAAGTTGAGGGAGCATGTCAAGTACTTTTTAATATCGACGATGCTTTTATGCCGCCGAGTGAAATGGCTGATACGGCGCAGAAAACACAAGCGTACAAAAAGCACCACAAGCTGGAAGATGTAGACCAAGCACTTACAGCAGGACTTGTACGGCAGGAGGTTTTTCCTGGCCACTTAGCACTTGTTGACCCTGGTAAGCACCGTGAGTATGAGGCGGCGCATGGTGATATTCTCGTCTTTCACGAGGTTGCCTCAGTGGATGACGTGGCAGGGATTTTGAAAAATGGCCTGCTCGCCTCCCGCGAGAGAACAGACCGAGGTGTTTTGGCGGGCGGTTTATCTGTCTTGAGCGATCTGAAGTATGGTGGCGCAGATAGCGCCTATGTGCGTATGGTAACTGCTAATAGTGTTAAAAATGGGAAGACATTGGATCAGTATGGGGGGCTTGCAGTTGTGTTGAAGCCAACAGTACTAGACCGAACAGACTGGTATGCCTATGGCTCTGATCGTTATGGCTCAACGAGACCAGACGATTTGCGAGATAGCTTGTCACCTGGGAGTTTGTTTCGGTACATAGACACAAACGGCGTAAACAGAGTCGAGCACAATAATGAAGCGATGTTTGCCACTGGCATACCGCCTAGTGAAGTCACGGGCATTGTAGTTAGTGACGAAGACACCAAGTTGCGTGTTATGGAGGGCTTACGGGCGGCTGGAGTGGAAACTGTTCGGGGTATTGCGGTAAAAGACTTTATACATGTAGCTGTAACGTATACAGATATGAATGCTATTTCACATCGCACAGATAGTGTGCAGCCGGCAGATATTACGAATGCAGTGGCTTAGTGTCACAAGCTATCTACTGAGTGAGTAGTGAGCAGGCTGAGTGGGGTGTATCTTAGTAGGAAAATACCCAGGCCATGCGTGAACGCCTTCACAACCAAGACCCCCGAGTTGACTAACAAAACCTGTCTGTTTATCAGCATGTCATTTTCCAAATGTAGGATTTTCTGTAAGTTTGGAAACTGTACTTTACAAAGTATATTATGTATGGTACGCTGTAGTCATGATTAGCCGCGAACAATATCTCCGTACACTGCGCCAGTTTCGAGACAAAGACGTCATAAAGGTTGCTATGGGGGTGCGGCGTTGTGGTAAGTCCACGCTGTTTAAAATGTTTCAGGATGAACTGCGTAAGTCTGGAGTCCAGAACTCCCAGATTATCGCTATGAACTTTGAGTCTCCGCGCTATTTGCTGGAGCGCGCCGACTGGCGTAAGGTGTGGCAGAATATTGTCAGACAGTTACAAGGCGTCAAAAAGGCATACGTGTTCCTTGATGAGGTGCAGGCAGTCCCAGATTTTGAAAAGCTAGTTGACGGCCTATATATCGAAGATAATATTGACCTGTATATTACGGGGTCAAATGCAAATTTTCTCTCCTCAGAACTTTCCACTGTTCTTGCTGGCCGGTATGTAGAAATTAGGATGTTACCGTTCTCGTTCGCAGAGTATGTAACGGCTTTCCCTGGTGAAACGGATCGCCATAAACTGTATCAAAACTATGTCAATTTCGGCTCGTTTCCTTACATTGCGACGCTACTAAAAGAGGGGACGGAGGCAGTCGGTAGCTATGTAGAAGCAATTTACGACTCTGTTCTCTATAAAGACGTGATAGCTCGGGTGGGGGCTGAGGACGAGACGAAAATGTTGAATCTTGTCAAATTTACGATGGACAATATTGGCAATATGACTTCACCCCGTAAAATATCTGACACTATGACTAGTTATGGTGACAAGATATCACACCCGACAGTTGACACCTACCTTGCAGCGCTAACCAAAGGCTTTTTGCTGTACCAGGCTGACAGGTACGACATAAAGGGCAAAAAGCTGCTCCAGCGCTACAGCAAATACTACCTCGTTGATCTTGGTTTACGACAGATGGTGCTCGGCCGGACGCTCAGTGGAGATAGGGGACACATTTTGGAAAACATCGTGTATCTTGAGCTGCTACGTCGTAATCGCCATGTGTGGATAGGGAAGTATAATGATGCTGAAATAGACTTTGTAGTACAGACAAACAATGGTGATACAGAATATTATCAGGTTGCTGAAACGCTGCTGGGCGAAGAAACGCGGGTTCGAGAAGTTGCACCGCTCAAGTCTGTCAAAGATCACTTTCCAAAGTTTGTGCTTACTTTGGACGATGGCACGTACACAGATGTAGGAATCCGCCAGATAAATGCTATTGATTGGCTTCTAGACGTTCCAAACAGGTAGAGCTAGCCCAAGTCCGCCTCCAGGCCAGGCGTGAAGACCTCCTGAACCAAGACCCCCGCGTTGACTAAGCATTAGCGATATTGACACAAGTTGTATTTTTTGCTATAATATATTCATATGGATGAAACGAAGACTCCAAACGGTGCTCGACAAAGCCCTGACACGGGGCCGTCTCAAATTGGGGAGATTTTGCCGGTTGTAGAGCAGGAGATAGTTACTGCTGGCATGAATAATGCAGTTGAGCAGAAGCTACGCACTGAGGAAGTGAAGGAGGAGCTAATAGCTGCGCTAGAGAGACAGCGTACGGCATTTGTTGACGACAATCAGACAAGGCTTGAGTGGGCAAATACGGCAATCCTCGGAATTATGAACTATATTAGCACTGGCCAAAGACCTAAGGAACAAAGAACTAGACGATAACATCAATACGAGATATAATCAAAAGCAGTATGGCGAAAAAGAAAAAACAGAGTAAAAAGAAAGCGGCTCCGGTAGAAAAAGTACCTTCACCGGTGATGGGCTACATATTGGCCGTCGTGTGCATATTGGCCGCAATATTCATCTTCTTAGGCGGGTTTCACGCTGGCGGGAGTTTGCCGAAAGGCCTCTTTGGAGCGGTAAGCTGGCTGTTTGGTTGGGCGGCATGGCTTGTGCCCATCACACTGCTTTACTGGGGTTACTACAAATTTACCAATGATGACCATCGGGTGCCGCGCGGCCGCGTCTTTAGTATGTATATGTTCCTCATCCTTATGTCGGCGTGGTTTTTTACGGCCTTCAGTAACCGGACGCCTGCCGGCACGGTGACTGGCGGTCACGGCGGAGAAGCTGGCGGAGTTGTAGGCTCAGCCATATTGGGCGCGCTTGACAAGGTTCCGGCAAGCTTGCTTTTCTTTGCGTTTGGACTGCTGACATTCTTTTTTGCCTTTGGTGTTTCGCCAAAAATCTTACTGAACGTTACAAGGCTCTTCCGCCGCCGCGAAACCGAAGAGCCTGAAGGCGAACTGGCTGCGCTGAAAGCTAAGGCTGCTGAGAACGGCTTCCAGCTGAACGAAGGAGTGCCTGTGGTACGGCATAGTGAAGCAAATGTCGCGAAAGAGCAAATTCACCACTCGACCTTCCGTAATACTGCCCAAAAACTGGCTGCCACTGAAAACCACGAGGCGCTTACGACGGCAGGTGACCCAGACTGGAAGCTGCCAAGTGTAGACTTGCTCGACCAAAAGCAGGACAAGGCAGATGCTGGCAACGTGGAGGGCAACGCACGCATTATAAAAGAGACATTTGGCAACTTCGCTATAGATGTGGAGATGGAAGGGGCAAACATTGGCCCGCGTGTCACGCAGTATACGCTGCGTCCACCTACGGGTGTGAAGCTCACGAAGATTACGGCGCTCGAAAATAACCTCGCACTCGACCTCGCGGCCACAAGTATACGTATGGAAGCGCCTATTCCTGGTAAAAGAGCAGTGGGCATAGAGGTGCCAAATGTGAAGGGCGCGACGGTGCGTCTGAGCTCCATCATTCAGTCGCGCGAGTGGACTGAAAGCACTGGACCGCTGACGTTTGCTATAGGGAAGGACATTGTAGGTCATGCAGTAGTGGCAGATCTGGCGCGCATGCCGCACCTTCTTGTTGCCGGTCAGACCGGTTCTGGTAAGTCCGTCATGATAAACGACATCCTGACGAGCCTGCTGTACCGTAACTCGCCCTCAGACCTCAAACTTATTTTGGTTGATCCGAAGCAAGTTGAGCTGACGCCGTACAACGACATACCTCACCTTCTCACACCCGTGATTCATGAGCCGGAAAAGTGTATTTCTGCACTCAAATGGGCCGTGGCAGAAATGGAACGCCGCCTGCGTACCATGGCGGAAGTGAGCAAGCGCAATATAGAAGAGTACAATAAAGTAAAACCAGGCGAGCAAATGCCGTATGTGGTCATTGTGATAGACGAGCTTTCCGACCTGATGATGATGGCGGCGCGTGACGTAGAAGCACTGATAGTTCGCATAGCCCAAAAGGCTCGTGCGGCCGGCATACATCTCATACTTGCCACGCAGCGTCCAAGCGTAAATGTCATAACTGGTCTCATCAAGGCAAACGTACCGGCGCGTATATCCTTCACGACAGTGAGCCAGGTAGACAGCCGCACCATCATAGACCAAATGGGAGCTGAAAAGCTGCTGGGTCGCGGCGACATGCTCTATATAACTGCTGAAATGCCTGCGCCGAAGCGTGTTCAGGCGGCATTTGTGAGCGACGAAGAAACCGTGAAGGTAAACGACTTTATACGCGAGCAGCGCGCACCTGACTACAATGACGAAGTGGTCAGCCAGCCAGTGCAGATTGGCGAGGGCGGCGTGGTTGTGAGTGATGATGGCAGTTCTGGCAGCAATGCAGACGAAGACATGTTCCGTGACGCGGTGCGTGTAGTGATAGAAAGCCGCAAAGCTTCAACCTCACTGCTGCAACGGCGCTTGCGCATAGGGTATGGCCGCGCAGCGCGGCTGATGGAGGAAATGGAAGAACAGGGCATCATAGGCGCTGCCGACGGCTCTCGTCCGCGTGATGTGCTGGTGAGCTCTCTCGACCAAGTGTTTGGCGGTGGTGGGGCTGTGAGCGATTCTGGCGCAGACCTAGATGACTACGGCGTGCCCGTAGAACCAACCGACCGCGACGAATACCTCGCCCGTTAATGTTTTGTTGCTCAAATAACCGGCAGGCCACAGTATGTGTACACAAAAAATGTGTTCATTTTGAGGTTTTGGAAAAATATTTTTTGTTGTGGCAGATGCAACGGTTTAGTTTTGAATAACAGATTGGGATAGAGAATTTTACTACACATTTTGCTTGCGTTTTACTTTTGCTAGGACTACCATGGAGTTAAAACAAACAAGCCAAAGGGAGCGAGGTGGTGGAACTCACCGTATGTATTGAGAGACTACATATGGCCACCATCATCTCACTCCAGGCTCAAATAACGAACACCTGCCAGCGGCAGGTTTTTTGTTTGACCAGAAAGCGTATTTACGCTATAATTTTACTCACTATCAACTCAGCTTACGTCTTTAGGAGTGTAGGCTTTAACCAAAGGAGTGTTTCGTGAACAACTACGAAATTGCAATTCTCTTTGACCCAGGTCTGGAAGTAGACTTGGATGCAGCGACCAAAAAGGTCGAAAAAATATTTACCGACAATGGCGGCAAGGTCGTTAGTGTTGACAACTGGGGCAAGAAAAAGCTCGCCTACGTGATAAAGAAGCACGATAGCGCCGTATACGTTTTTTACACAGTCGATATGCCAGGCGAGGGCGTGCGCAAAGTTGAGTACACGCTCAATATCACTGATGAAGTCATACGCTTCCTGATTGTTCGTCCAGACCACAAAAAGATTGCCAAGGCAGAGGCTGAAAAAGCTCGCAAAGCCGAGCAAGCAGCAAAACGCGGTGACCGCGAAGACAAAGAGGAAGAGGAGGAATAGACCATGGCGAAGATTTTTAAACACCGAACAGATGTTGCCTATTTTGATTACAAGGATTTCAAGACTTTACAGCGCTATATAGACCAGTACGGTAAAATTGAAAGTCGCAAAAAAACAGGGCTCACCGAGTCAGAGCAGCGCCATTTGGCAGTAGCTATTAAGCGGGCGCGGCATATAGGTCTGCTGCCTTTTGTAGCAACGGCTTAGTCGCATATTTTGATCTTTGACCATTGATCATTATTTTTTTCATGTAGCATTATTGTTGATATGTGGGCTATGTATCAAAGATACAGGGTCAATCGATGCTCAAAGTTCAATGCAAAATGCTCAATTTGCTTGACGCGGGTCAAGGACGGGCGTAACGTGGTAATACAAAGTAACAAACGGACGTAGTTTCCGTAAGGAGGGAAATGCCATATGGCACGTAGTTTTAACCAAGTAATTCTTATGGGGAATCTCACTCGAGACCCTGAACTTAGGCAGACGCCAAACGGTCAGAACGTCTGTAGCTTTTCACTTGCGCTCAATCGGGCATACAAGGGTGCTGATGGCCAGTGGCAGGAAGCAACCGACTATGTGGATATCGTGGCGTGGGGGCCGCTAGGGGAGCGTGTCGCCCAGTACATGAACAAAGGCAGCCAGTGTCTCGTGAACGGCCGTTTGCAAAGCCGGAGCTGGGAGCAGGACGGGCAGAAGCGTAGTAAGGTAGAAGTGAACGCGCAAGATGTTACGTTTCTTGGTGGACGCGGTGGAGACAGCAGTAATGGCGGCGGGAGCTACCAGAGCAATGGATCGTCGAGTGCAGGGTCAAGTTCGAAAAAGAAGGATGACGTTGTCATAGAAGACGTGGGCGATGAGCCTATCAACCTGGACGACATCCCGTTCTAACGTAACTGCACGTGGCGAGCGCAACCAACACTGCCCAGCAACTCGATAGACTTATACGAGGTATTGTTCGTGGCGTCGATACCGAGGCACTAACCCAGGTTGAAAAGCATGCACTGGAACAGATACGCGTAGCGTGCAACGAAGTGAAACTAGACGTGCGCGACTATGAGTACGCCGAAACGCGCACCGAGCAGCTCAAATGGGCAAAGATTGGCAGACACAATCTTTTAGCTCTGAACAAGCTACTGCTGTCACTGGGCGCTATCTTCGGTCCAGCCGACATTGCCGAATGTGGCGCGTACATCGACAGCTTGCAAGCATCCTTGGAGTAGCCAAGCCCTAACAGGGGTGATATACTGTGCGTGAGGTAGTGCAATGGTAACGAAAGAGCGTGCGGCTGAGTATTTTCGTGAAGAATGCCGAAAGCATGGGGCGCCAGAGAGTCAAGCGGAAAGTTTGAGCAAAGACAGCTGGAAGTACTGGTGCTATACATACCCGCAGGGGCTGAGAGGGCCAGGCGTTACATACGTTGTAAAGCACACGGGCGAGGTATATAACTTTGGCTCAAACAGGCTTGTCTCGTCCGTGATTGAGACTGACTCGTACGAGCAATTTAGGCAAAATTTGCTGACGCTTTGCCGGGAGAAAAGTTGGAACGCCGGGCATGAAATGGATATGGGTAGACGAGCAATAATAGGAGAATAAGATGGGATTATCAATAACAAATCTTAAAAAAGGGGTGGTGTTTCAGCTGGACGGTGAGCCATGGCGAGTACTTGAGTACAGTCAGAAGGTGATGGGTCGCGGCGGTTCCATCGTAAATGTACGCATACGAAGCTTGTTGGACGCCAAGGTGCTGGAAAAGACCTTTAAGGGAAACGAGCAGCTCGAAACAGCTGACGTTACCAATCAGACGGTGCAGTATCTATACAGCGATGGTAGCGTGTTTCACTTTATGAACCAGGAAACCTTTGAGCAGTTTGAGGTAAGCGACGAACTGATGGGTGATGGTGCCGGCTACGTAAAAGAAGGTGATATGGTTAGTTTGCAGTTTTTCAATGGCCAAGCGATAAACGTAGAGCTACCAAAGAACGTGCCACTGCTCGTAACCTATACCGAAAATGCGGTGAAAGGCGATACATCCAGTGCCATCACGAAGGATGCCACACTTGAAACGGGCATAACTATCAAAGTCCCCGCGTTCATAAAACAGGGCGACCTCATCTCGGTAGACACAAGTAACGGTGCATACCGCGAGCGCGTGAAGGAGTAACAAAGATGTCAGACGCCAGATGTCAGACGTCAGATAAGCTGCATGTTCGTGATTTTACTGATCTGGTTGTTTGGCAAAAAGGACACAAGTTTAGACTGGGGGTGTACAAGGTCTCAAAAGTTTTTCCGGCGGAAGAAAAATATGGGCTTAAAAGCCAGGTTCGAAAATCAGCCTCATCATTTACGGCAAATATCGCAGAAGGTTTCGGACGCGTAACGCTAAAAGATCAAGAACATTTTTATGTACAGGCAAATGGATCACTTTTTGAAAGTCGTGATCATTTAATTTTGGCTCGTGACCTAGGGTATATTTCACCTGAAGTTTTTTCTCTGCTAGATGCTGAGGCTCATGAGCTTCATAGAATTATGAATGGGTTTTTAAGAGCACATCGTGCTCGTCGGACATCTGGAGTCTGACATCTGATATCTTATGAAAATGCGACTGGATGTTGTACTGGCGGAGCGGAGGTTAGTGGCAAGTCGGAGCCAGGCGGAGTCGTATGTGCGGCTCGGAAATGTGTATGTGAACGGCAAAGCCGCGGTGAAAAGTGGGCAAATGGTATCTGAAGATGACAAAATTGAGGTAAAAGTAGAGACACAGTATGTCAGTCGGGCGGCACTGAAACTCAAGAGTGCAGATGAGGCGTTTAAGATTGACTGGAAAGGGAAAACGGTGCTGGACGTAGGGAGCAGTACGGGCGGGTTTACGCAATACGCCCTCCAGCACGGTGCGGCAAAGGTTATCGCCGTCGATGTTGGCACCAACCAACTTCACCCAAGCTTGCGAGAAGACACGAGGATTGAGCTGCATGAAAAAACAGATATTCGCGACTTTCATACGAAGCAATGCATTGATATTGTCGTCGGTGATGTATCGTTCATTAGTTTGCGCGAGATTTTGCCCCATGTTTCAGGTTTGATGACAAAAAAGACTATGCTCATAGCAATGGTTAAGCCGCAGTTTGAAGCCGGGCAGAGTAGCCTGAAGCACAAGGGCGTGATAAAAAATGACAAGATGCGCCGTAAGATATTAAAAGATTTTGAAACATGGGTAAGGCAGGCATTTGTTGTTGTCGATAAAAAAGACTCAGACATTGCTGGTAGTAAAGGCAATGTAGAGCGCTTCTACCTCCTCCAAAAACTGAAGTAGGAAGAGGTGGAGAGGTTGGTCGAATTCATTTCGAACAACCGAGGAGGGGAGAAACCCCTCCTCATTATTTGCTACAATACTGCTTATGTATTATTTTCCAAACCGGACCAAAGCCGGTGAGTTGATAGCAGATCAGCTTGAAAAAACGTATCGCTACGAAGATTGCGCTGTGTTGGCTCTTAGTGATGGTGCGGTCGTGGTTGGTGCAGCGATTGCAGCTCGGTTGCACTGCGTGATAAACATGTTGCTCTCGTCCGCTATTCAGTTACCGAAAGAGCTTGAAGTGCTTGCGACCATAGATAACTTTGGCGGGGTGACATATAACCCGTCCTATAGCCCAGGCGAGTTGGAGGAAATTAAGGCGGACTATTTTAACTACATTGAGCAGCAGAAGCTGCAAAAACTTTTTGAGATGAACGAGCTGCTTGGTGACGGCGGTGTCTTGAAGCCGGATTTATTGCGTAACAGAAATGTTATAGTTGTCTCTGATGGGCTAAATAATGGTTTTTCTATGCGTGCTGCGGCTGACTTTCTCAAGCCGATAAACGTAAAAAAACTGATTATGGTTGCGCCGTTTGCAAGTGTGTCTGCGGTAGACCAAATGCATATTTTGGCAGACGAGATTGTTTGTTTGAATGTAATTGAGGACATTATATCGATCGAGCACTACTACGATGATAATAGCTTGCCGCCTCATGAAGAAATTGTCCGGGTGCTCGAGAACATTGTGTTGCAATGGAAGTAAGCGAGAGTTCAAACCCGTAGACTATTCAAGAAAATCTTCAAGAGCGTCTATGTCGCAAAGTGTTATGCGGGACTGTTCACTAACGAGAATGTTTTTTCGCTCTAGCTCGGACAGGGTGCGACTGGTTGTTTCACGAGTGGCACTGATGGAGCTTGCGATGTCTTGATGCCGCAGGGGCACGTCTATTTTTATGCCCTTGGGTGTTTTCACACCAAAACGGTCTGCCATACCAAGTAGGAATGAAGCGAGCCGCTCGCGAACGGTGCGGTATTCGAGTGTCATAATACGTTCACCGTGCAGGCGGAACATATCAGCCAGTATACCGACAACCTGAACGGCGGCTTCAGGCGAGGTGTGTAGCGCTTCGACAAACTTGTCTTTGGGCAGTAGCCACAGAGTAGTTGGTGCAAGTGTCGTATATATAATTTCACGTTCACGTCCGGCAATAGCCCAGGTAAGACCAATGAGCTCGCCGTCATGACGAATAATCAAAAGGTTTTCTTCACCATATTTCGTTATATCGTAGGCCTTCACAAGGCCTTTCTCAATATAATAAACGCCAGGTAGTGTCCCCCCTGGTCGTATGATGAATTCTCCTTTGGAGTATTCTTGTTTGGTGCCCGTCTTGAATAAGTCGATGAGCGCCGCCAGCTGTGGTGTATTGGCTAGCATTCGTACATTATCCCACAGATAAGCCACCTCTGTCTATAATCTTTCACACTGTTTCGTTTCGCCTCTGTGATAAAAATCTCAGGCGGATTGTGATGAAGTGTACTGCGGCCTATTTCTCCTTACGCCATACTAGCAGGCATGTGAGAATTACCGGTCAATAGACCGAGACTCTCCAGGAGAGCAATATGGTGAGCGCAAAGAATGTCACAAAACAACTACGAGAGATTGGTTGCGACTATGCCGTGTGGGGCCGAAGCGAAATACATGAACTCGCCAACATCCTTATGGATGATGAACAGATGATACAGGCGGTCAACGGTTACTATGAGGGCGGGTTTGCGCTTTTGTGCGTGACGAATTACCGCGTACTGATTGTCGATAAAAAGCCACTGGCTTTGAATGTCGAGGATTTGCGATATGACATGATTGCTGAAGCAGATTATAACTCACGGATATTTACCTCTGCGCTGCATTTGTTTACGCCCATGCGTACCATTGTGTTTACGAGTTGGAGTATGAGCAAATTGCGTAAGTCTATGAACTACGTCCAGCAGCGGGTCATGGAGTTGCGCAACAACGACTACCTTGTGAGTCAATTCCCGCAACAGCAATCAGCCAAAGACAGGGGAATGACCGCGGGCAGAATGTGGCAACGACAAAGTGTGCCACAAATGGTACCAACTCCTGCCGCGAACTCGATGCCAACATCAGAATTTGATGCCTATCGACCCCCGGTTCGTCCGATGATGAACCCCTATACCAAGATGCCATTGCTGGCTCGCCGCCGCCGCTACCCAAGCTTTTACTAGCTGAATAGTCATGCGTATTTATAAGCAGCAGTAGAATTTGCTATACTTTTGTCAGAAGTATGAGACAAAGAATTGCGCGTGGTGTATTGCCGTTTAGGTTGTTTGTACGACGCTATCCAAAGCTACTTGCCGTGGTAGGTGGTGTGCTGCTCTTGATTGTTACAGTGCAATGCGTCTATCCATCAAATCGTATGCTCCCTTTTGTGCGACTTGACGGAAAACCAGTTGGGTCTCAGTCTGAAAAACAGATTAGCCAGATGCTCATAGACACGTATAGCAACGTGCCGTTGACGTTGCATGTAGATGGGGTAGCCCAAAAAATGTCGAGAAAAACAACAGTTGCTCCTGCAGGGTTGCAGCCGGATATCACGCGAACTATAGGCGAATTGAAAAACTATCCGTGGTGGCAGCGCGCGGTTCCACTGAGCAGTGTCGTGAAGGGGCTCACGAAAAACCAGCCAATTCGCGTCATGTTTGACGAACAACGCTTCAAGGAATACGCAAACGGTGAAGTAAAGGCGTGCAAAGTCGAGCCAAAAAATGCCGGTGTAATGGTTCGAGATGGATCGGTGGTGCTCGATGTGGCTCAGAATGGGCAAATGTGCTCTGCTGAAGCATTACGAAAAGAGCTCAGAAAGTTGTCGCTTGAGCCAAAAGGCGTCCATGCCTACCTAGTCGCCGAGACAGTCAAGCCGCTCCGCTCAAATGAAGATGTTGACAGCAAACTCAAAGAGGCGCAGGCGCTTACCGACCGAAAACTGGCGCTTAATCTTGTCGACGCTAACTATTCGGTCGCAAAAGCAACGATTGCGTCGTGGCTTACCATTACTGAAGACACACAAGACAAACGGAAGCTAACGGTCGATGTCGACACTAAGCCAATTCGAGAGTATCTGAACGATATGCAGAAAAAAATATATATTGCGCCCGGTGTAACGACTGTTCGTACTGTTGACGGCGTAGAAACTGACCGTACTGAAGGGACAACCGGAAGAGGGCTTAATTTTACCGCTACAGCTGATGCTCTTAAAAAACAACTTCTAGCCGGTGACGGAACCGTTGCGGGCGAAATCATGACGCTACCGCCCCGCGTTGCGTACCAACGCTCGTACTCATCAACAAGAGCTGGTTTGCAGGCTCTACTGAGTGACATTGTAAAGGACAAGGGAGACTATGCTATCACGGTGCGGTTCAGCGACGGTTCTTCGGTGAGTGCGAACGGTACAAAGCGATATCATCCGGCCAGCACGTACAAAATGTACGTTGCCTATAGTTTTTTGAAGCGAATCGAAAATGGCTCGATAAAATGGGAAGATACCGCGACAGCAGGTAAAACCATGAGCCAGTGTTTTGATGTGATGATCATTAACTCTGACAATACGTGCGCAGAGTGGCTTGGCGACAAGATAGGCTGGTCAAATATACAGAATGAAGTGCGTGCGCTCGGTCTGAGCGATACGAGTACTATCAGGGGAAAGATGTACTCGACGTCAGATGACGAAACACTCTTTTTGCACAAGCTTCAGTTTGGAAATATTCTTGCATCTGCCGAACGCGATCGCTTGCTTGATGTCATGAAACGACAAATTTATCGCGCCGGCATACCAGCTGGAGTTCGGGTGTCGGTGGCGGATAAGGTTGGATTTTTAGATGGCAAGTTGCACGATGCTGCAATTGTATATGGCAGTAAAACGTACACCCTGACTATTTTGTCGCAGGGGAGTTCGTGGGCGCAGATAGCTGATGCCGCGCGGCAGATACACGACCAAATGAACCGAATGTAGCACTGGTTTGTCATTTCAGTAGAACTTGGGTTATTTACTGACGTTGAATTTGAATTCGACGACGTCGCCATCTTGCATTACGTAGGTTTTGCCTTCAGTGCGAACTTTGCCGGCTGAACGCGCCGCGGCGAGGGAGCCAGCAGCGAGTAAATCGGGGTAATACACGATGTCGGCTGCAATGAAGCCGCGCTCAAAGTCACCATGGATAACTCCTGCGGCCCGTGGGGCAGTTGCGCCGCGTGAGATGGTCCAGGCACGTACTTCTTTGTCGCCCGCGGTGAGGTAGCTTTGCAGCCCAAGTGTTTCGTAGGCGGTATGTATGAGTTGAACGAGGCCATTTTCATGAACTCCATAGCTTTCGAGGAGTTCGAGGCGGTCGTTTTCGTCGAGACTGCGAAGCTCGTCTTCTAGCTTTGCACAGACAAACAGTGCGGGGGCGGGTGCAACGAGTGATTTCAACTGGGATTGTACTTTTTCATCTGTGAGCTTCACTTCGTCGAGGTTGAACAAGTAAATTATTGGCTTCAGGGTTAACAACTGAAGCTCACGGCGAAGCCATTCGCATGATTCATGGCGCATGACTTCAGGCTCGCTCCACAAAGGATTTCCGTTGTCCAGCACTGCTTTGACTTGCTGCACAAAGTCTACTAGTGGTTTGAGCTTTGGATTTGCCTTCATTTCTTTTTCGAGACGCGGCAGACGGTTTGCGACGGTCTGAAGGTCGGCTAGAACGAGCTCTGTGTTTATAACGTCTATGTCTTTCTTGGGGTTGTGGGTTTCGTCGACATGGGTAACGTTACTGTCTTCAAATGCACGAACGACCTGGACGATGGCGTTACAGGTACGTATGTGCGAGAGAAACTGATTACCCAGTCCTTCGCCTTTGCTCGCGCCAGCGACGAGGCCAGCGATATCAACGAACGTTACTGTCGCAGGCTTCACGGGTGCGTTGTGGTACAACTCGCTTAGTTTTACGAGCCGCTCGTCGGGTACCGGCACAATGCCTGTGTTCGGTTCAATAGTCGCAAACGGATAATTTGCCGCCAGAATGTTGCTATCCGTCAGCGCGTTAAACAATGTGCTCTTTCCCACATTCGGCAACCCAACAATCCCAATGCTCAACATTTAACCCAACCTGTCCTTGTTTAATTGCTTGTGTTGTGTCTCTTGTATCGCTATTTGCAATGAGCTCATGAGGCCAGTGTAACAGAGAAGAGCTATAAAAATCAACTTGACAAATGAGCAATATTTTGCTACTATTTGCATAGTAAAACTGCAAAATAAAATGTAACAGTTGGAACTATGTCAGCCCCAGAAATTAAGCCCGAAGTATGTGGTCAAATAGAAAAAGACCTTGTAGGTGTACCTTTTCGACAGCCAATTGTAGACTATTACACCTGAGTCTCAAAACCCCCACATAACCTGGTAGCTAAGGAGGGTTCGTATGTAGTGAACGGCGTAGCCGTTCACGCTTCTCGGAAACGACGTAACGAGAAGGAGATGCTCTTTGAGGTAGTCAAAGACACACTCTATCTTTGGTCTTTGTTGTATGATGGCTATTTGCCAATGAGTTGCGATCTTCTTGGTTTGTTTTGGATGTGGCGGGGTGATGATCAGTGTTTTATGTTCTCGCCACATCTTCCGCCCCATGACGGACGCAGCATAGCCTCCATCACCAACTGCCAGTCTTGTATGGTCATTGATGAGATGTGGTATTTGTTGACTATCACTCTCGTTGGCTGGAGTGGAGTAGATGGCAGCCAGCTGGCCTGTTTCATTACATGCTGCGTGGAGTTTAAAACCATAGTGCCAGCCCTGCCAATTCTTGCCAAAGTCAGCAGCGCCTTTGGCGACTTTATGACCAGTTGCTCGAATGAGCCTACATACCGGCAGCATGGTGCTATCGATGAATCTGAGGGGTGCATCCGTCTTCAGGAGGCGACATAGAAGGGTGATCATCGCAGGAAGTGCCGTATGGCACTTCCTGATCCATGATTTGTAACTAGGCAAGGAGAACCTCCTGTAATAATGAGTTTGTGCCCAAACGAGGATGCCTTTGAGTGTGCGCTGAGGGGCGACTAGTCCACTAAAGATAAGTAGTGAGATTACTTCATTCTGATGGAGCACAACAGGTCGTCCTCCAAGGGGGTTAGCTATCCTCCTTGGGAATAGTTCGTCTACAAGAGCGACTAGTTTTGCTATATGATGAGCACGTAAAACACGCATATTTGTTTTCCTTTGTTTAGTTGACACTTACAAGGTAGCAAATGATGCGTGTTTTCGTTAGCGAGGAGGGTTTTGAGACTCAGGTT
>CAYLWF010000023.1:0-2341 GCA_964387505.1 uncultured Candidatus Saccharibacteria bacterium | reverse complement strand
CCTGCGCTCTAACCAACTGAGCTACCCCGCCGCAAAGAACAGGGTAGATTGTAGCAGATTGTGAAGCTATTTGCCAGATGCCAAACTACAGCTTTGAGGTGAGGATGGCGGTGAGGCCGGCAACAGCCAGGGTAGTAGTCTGAAGTTATTGCTCGAGTATTGCGTCGTTCGCTTAAGCTACTCATGTTGAATAAAACGGACTTTCAGAGTAATCTGAAGGAAACAAGGAGTGATATGGCAACACAGTTAGACGCAAATGCATACAAAGTTGGACAGTATAAGCCGTCGAGGCAGGTGATTATTGTTTCGTCGTTAGTGGCCGCATTGTTTTTCTTATTTACGCAGTGTTTTCGTACGATTGGTGCCGGCGAGGTCGGTATTATAACTCGTTTTGGTGAGGTGAACCGAGAAGCGCAAAGCGGTATAGCACTGAAACTTCCGTGGCCAATTGAGAAGATCTATCGCTTAGACACGCGCATTCAAAAAGAACAGCAGGATACTACGGCTGCAACGTCAGACCTCCAAGACGTAAAAGCCACTCTTGCCCTGAACTACGCGCTAGATAAAAACTCAGCACTAAAGGTCTTCAAGAATATTGGTCCTGAATATAACGACCGAGTCGTCACCCCGACCGTACAGGAAAGTTTTAAAGCAGCAAGCGCGAAATATACGGCAAGCGAGCTTCTTACGAGGCGTGCTGAAGTCAAAAATGAAGCGCTGAGTGCTATAAAAAAACGCCTAGAACCGTATGGTGTCAAAATTGAAGATTTGAACATTGTGAATTTTAGCTTTAGTCCTGAATTTACACGTGCAATTGAGGCAAAACAGGTCGCCGCCCAACAGGCTGAACAGGCGAAATACAATGCAGAAAAAGCAAATGCCGACGCGCAAGCAGATATAAATCGAGCTCGTGGCCAGGCAGAATCACAGCGATTGATTCAGACAACAATCACGCCCGAAGTGCTGCAAAAACAAGCAATCGACAAATGGGACGGCAAACTACCAACCTATACGAATGGAAGTGGAACCGTCTTTAATATTCCGTTGAGTCGATAGCACCTGAAACCGGTCTCAGAGTCGACTCTATGTGGCTTGGGCGGACTTATACTGCATTGAGTGGAATGATATTGCAGTTGGTGAAATGCTGGATGACGACATCAGCGTCTGTGGTGGTGATGAAGGTCTGGTAGTTGGCAACATGTTTTGTGAGTGCTTGGCGCCGGCGGGCGTCCAGTTCACTAAACACGTCGTCGAGCAGTAGTAGCGGTCGCTGACCAGTCTTTTGCTCTAGTATGGTAAGCTCCATGATTTTCAGGACCAAAAGTATGGAGCGGATTTCACCGCGCGAAGCCACTTCGCTTACCGGTTTCCCGTCAAGTGTTGCCAACAAATCGTCCCGGTGAGCTCCGTAGAGCGTAAAGCCTCGTGCCGTTTCCAGTTCTACCGAACTTTCGAGTTTTTTCAAAAGCGCCGTTTCGTACCCTTCTAGCGGAAAACGGCTCAAGTACGCAAAGCCCAGTTTTTTCTGGTCATTTGCGAGTGAGGTGTAGAGGGCGGGAGCCTCTGTGTCAAAAAGTGTTACCAGTGCTACGCGCTGGCGTACCATTTGTCCGGCTAGCTCGCTGAGCCGCAAATTCCACACAAATAGTTGCTGGGAGATATCGCGCGGCGAACGTTTTAGAAGCGCATTTCGGTGCGCCAGAACGCGGCGGTACTGTTTGCGGATGTTTGCGTAGGCAGGGTCAGTTTGTTCTATGAGGTCGTCCAAAAAAGCGCGCCGTGCATCTGGCGTCGCACTAAAAAGAAAAAGATGGTTTGGCTCAAAAAGCACGGTCGGGAGGAGCCGGCTGTGATGCAAACGAGCCAGTTTTTGTCCGTCTATCTCAAACGTTTTCACCGCATCTTCACCAGCTATTTTCACGGTGCGGTGGTGCGACGGCAGGTCAGCATCGAGCCGTGCCCACGATGCGTCGAACTGCACCAGCTGACCGTCTTTTGCACGGTATGAACCGCCTCGGGCGAGCAGCAACACCGCTTCAAGCAAATTTGTTTTGCCGCTGGCATTTGGTCCAACCACAATATTTACACCAGGGCTTATTTCAAACGATGCGTCGCGGTACGAACGAAATTGCTGCAGGCGAATAGTGGTAATCATCACATACTATTGTACAGGTCTGGGCCGGCTGTCTAAGACTAATAGTAAACCCGTTGCCATATAACCCCATCTAGCTCAAAATGTTCCTGTAGCACATAAAACCAAAACAGGAATCAGACCATGACAGTACACACAAAGCCCAATTTCGGTACAATCTTTCGCATCCATGACGATCGACAAGCGAAA
>CAYLWF010000022.1:0-6941 GCA_964387505.1 uncultured Candidatus Saccharibacteria bacterium | reverse complement strand
GCCACGCGCACAACTTCACGAATCATAACCTTCACAGCCTCGTTATTTTCGTCGTAGTCATGCGCGACCATGTGGTTATCGCGGTCAACACCAAGCGTCAACTGCGTTAGGTCGTTACTACCTATCGAGAAGCCGTCAAAGCGTTCAGCAAACTGTTCGGCCAAAATAACGTTGCTTGGGATTTCACACATCACGTACGCCTGGAAACCGTTGACGCCGCGTTTCAACCCGTTTTCAGCCATAATAGCAAGCACTTTGTCGGCTTCTTCAAGATTGCGACAGAAAGGTATCATGCCCTTTATGTTCGTAAGTCCCATTTCATCGCGTACTTTACGAAATGCCTGGCACTCCAGTGCAAACCCTTCTTTGTACCTGGGGTCGTAGTACCGGCTCGCACCACGAAAGCCAATCATTGGATTACGCTCTTCCTCTTCGAACTGCGCACCACCAATCAGGTTGGCGTACTCGTTTGAACGGAAGTCGCTAAAACGAATGATGACATCGTTCGGGTAGAAAGCCGCACCGATGATACTAATGCCTTCTGCAAGTTTATCAACAAAATATTGTGCCTTGTCTGTATAGCCCTTCGTCAGCTGGTTGATCTGCGCACGCACCGCCTTGTCTTTAACCTTCTCAAAATGAACGAGCGCCATTGGGTGAATTTTGATGTGCGTGTCGATGATGAGCTCTTCGCGTGCCAGCCCAACGCCATCATTTGGTATGAGCGAATATGCAAACGCACGCTCTGGCTCGCCAATATTCATCATAATCTTCGTTTTTGGCCGTTCCAGGTGAGTAATGTCAGTTTTTTCGACTTCGTACTGCACAATGCCTTCATACACGACACCGGCGTCACCACCGGCCGCGCAACTCACCGTTACATTCTGACCGTCTGCAATGAGTTCAGAAGCGTTTCCCGTACCAACAACACACGGAATACCCAACTCGCGCGAGACAATAGCCGCATGGCAGGTACGCCCACCCTTGTCCGTCACAATGGCGCTGGCTATTTTCATAATAGGCACCCAGTCCGGATCAGTCATTTCAGTCACCAACACATCGCCTTCTTTGAAGTCGTCTATGTCTTTGACGCTCATAATCTTGCTGGCCTTGCCCTGACCAATCTTGTTACCAACACTTGTACCGGTGACAAGCACTTTGCCTGTTTCTTTCAGCTTATACTCTTCTATAACATTTACATTTCGGCGTGACTGCACGGTTTCCGCACGGGCCTGGACAATGTAAAGCTGTGAGTCGTCTTCGTCGAGCGCCCACTCTATATCCATCGGGTGGCCATAATGTTGTTCGATAAGCATACCCCAGTGCGCAAGCGTCCTCACCTGGTCATCGGTAATACTATACCGTTCTTGATCGTGCACAGAGACGTCTATGTTTTTTGTACGGCTGTTCCCTATGGGGATCATTTTCATCTTCTTGGTACCGAGATGGCGCTTGAGTATGGCCATAGTCGGTTTAAAGACCGTAAACTCGTCTGGGCTTACATGCCCTTGCACAATGTTTTCACCCAGGCCGTAAATGGAGCTGACGATAACAGCGTTTTTGAAACCGCTTTCGGTGTCTATGGTAAACATCACGCCGGCACACTCGCTGCGCACGGCCACCATTTGCTGTATACCCACACTCAACGCAACCTTCATATGGTCAAAGCCATTTGTCACGCGGTACACAATGGCCCGGTCGGTAAAGAGACTGGCAATACACTCTTTCACTGAACGCAGCACATCAGCCTGGCCAGAAATGTTCAGGAACGTCGCTTGCTGACCGGCAAACGAGGCGTTTGGCAGGTCTTCAGCCGTAGCGCTACTACGGATGGCAACTACCAAATCACCCTTTGGGTGTCCGCACATTTCGCTCAATTGCTGGTAGGCGCGGAGGATTTCGTCTTGGAAATCTTGCGGCATTTCGGCTGCAACAATCATGTCGCGTATGGCTTGGCCGCGCTTGGCAAGATCGTGGACGTTCGTGACATCGAGCCCCTGCAAAGCCTGGTTAATTCCGTCGCTCAGTCCTGCTTGCTGTAGAAAATACCGATACGCGTCAGCTGTCGTTGCCACACCATTTGGCAGGTTTACGCCTTGCGGTTTTAGGTGATGGAACATCTCGCCGAGACTGGCGTTTTTGCCGCCCACCTGAGGAATGTCCCCTATGGAAAGTTCTTCGAAAAACTTGAGGTATTTGTACATGCTGCTCCCACCTTTCAACTAGTAAGTATTTTTACTTTTTTATTCTTATGCTTTTACTATACCCCCGTCCCCCCACGTTTCAAAATATTTGATATATGCACTGTAAGTATGCACGGTAGCGAGATAAAAAGATTCAGAGAATATCAGGACAGAGAATGTCAGGACAGGCCTGTAACAGATGAGTGGAATACGGATTTTGCTAGGCGTTGGGAGCTACGGTGTCTATGCGGGTTTCGGTTTTTTTCTGGATGTGGCCTTCGGGGTCTGTGTCGTACTGGAGGATGCCGCCAAAGGGCATTTCTAGACTTTCAACGTCGGTGTCACTAAGGTTTTCTACGTACTTCATGAGGGCGCGGAGACTGTTGCCGTGAGCGACCAGCATGACGTTTTTGCCCGCAAGCAGCTGCGGCACAACCTCGTTTTGATAGAATGGCACGGCGCGTTCATACACCTTTTTCAGCGTTTCGCCACCAGGGACCGGGTGGTCCCAACCGCGGCGAATACCGTTGAACTCTTCTTCGCCCACGAGCTCTTTCATGTCCCATTTGTTTTTGCCAGTGTATTCGCCGTAGTCGCGTTCGTTTATGGCACTCACACGCTCAAAAGGTACGTCGAACTGTTGCGAGGCGTTCAGAATGCCCTCAAGCGTTTCAAGTGTGCGGACTTGCTGCGAGCAGTACGCTTTGTCGAGCTTCACGTCGAGTTCACGCAGAGCTATGCCCAGTAGTGATGCCTCATGGAAACCTTTTTCGCTCAGGTGTACATCTGTCAGGCCAGTCCATTTGCCCGTGGCATTCCATTCGCTTTCGGCGTGACGTACCAGCATGAGTTTGCCGGTGGACGGTTTGAGCGGCTTTACTTTGTTTGGTACTTCGCCGTACCAAAATTTGATAATGTTCTCGCAGGTTGTCGCGTTTATGCGGCCAATGGCACCATCGGTGTTGAAGGCATTGTGCGGCATAAGAATGACGTTTGAAAGCTTGTTGAGCGCCATAAGCGCTACGCTTTGTTCGCCCGTGTTTGTCGGCAACGCATGGCTGCGCAGCAGGCCAACCTCTTCTTCCATTTTGAAAAGTTGTTCGCCTTCCAAGACGTCCAGTGCCGCACCGGCAAGTTTGTCATGCATGAGCGCATCGGCCAGCGCGCTAGCGTCGACCAGCTCGCCGCGGGCGGTATTTACCAGCACGGCAGATGGCTTCATGAGGGCGAGGCGTTCAGCATTTATAAGGTGTTTGTTTTCTGGAGTAAACGGCGCATGCAAGCTCACCACGTCGCTGATTTTCAGCAGTTCTTCGAGTTCAACGTACTCAAACCCAAGCTCGCGCGCCACCTCTTCCTTGCCGTATGGATCAAAGCCCACCACGCGCATTTCAAAACCCTTGGCGATTTTTATGACATGCTGACCGATGTGGCCCGTTCCCACAACGCCAATTGTTTTACCGTGCAGATCTACGCCCATGAGCGTACTGACATCGACTTCTCGGTTTAAAAAGCCGAGGCTTGGTACAAGTTTTCGCGTAAGCGCAAGCAGCATTGCAAACGTGTACTCGGCAACGGTTGACTCCCCGTAGGTTGGCACATTCACAACTGTAATGCCCCGAGTGTCAGTGGCAGCCAGTGGAACGTTATTGAACCCTGTAGAACGGCAAGCGATGAGTTTGAGTTTGGGTAATTTTTCGACCATTTCGGCCGTAACTTGGCTGGTCACAAAAACAGAAATGACTTCGGTTTCCGGATCGAGGTTATCAAGCGCAACGCTTTCCTTGACGAATTTCCAGCGGTGGTCAGTGCTTTTGAGACCGTCTTCAAGCTGCCGCTTGTCCAGCTCTGACGAGTCGTAAAAATAGATGAGTGCCATATGTTCTTAGTATGGCATAAGCGGAATGGAAAACATAGAGTCAGCAGCGTCAAAGAGACAAGACTGGAGACGGACGATCCGGCCGCAGACCGTATTAATACGTCCACCGCAGCTTTTGCGAAGGAGGACATAACTAGTGAAGGCCATGCGTAAGCTCATGGCTAAAATGTTGTCAGCTTCTACAACTCATCCGCTGGACAGCGGATCGGCAGACACTTAGCGAAGCGTTCGTGTCTGACGGTTGTAGAACTGACAGACAGTTCACCAAGAGCTGGAGCCTTTGGCCGAGTTTTTCTGCTTCTCTTTTGTCGGAACAAAAGAGAAGTCGCCGCGCGGGCGCGAAAGCCCGCATTCAAAACAAAGAACAAAATGCGCTGCTTACGCAGCGGGTTCTCATTTTCAAAGGGAGACTCACCTCCCTTCGGGTACTCATATCGCTTCGCTCATAAGTATCCCGCACCCTCCCGTCCCGCCTCTCTTCGAACCGGCGGGACGCCGCTGCTACGCAGCGATGCCTGCGGCAACAGTGAGATTACGAAACCTCAATGAAAGTGGCGGAAGCGTAAGCATTGTGATATTATGGAAGCATGAATATATCTTCTATACACGCACGACAAATATTAGACAGCCGCGGGAACCCTACGGTGGAAGCAGATGTCACACTCGACACCGGTGTCATGGGTCGCGCAGCCGTCCCCAGCGGTGCCAGCACTGGCACACATGAAGCCTGTGAGCTTCGCGATGGCGACCCCGCCGTCTACGGCGGTCAATCTGTCATGAAAGCCGTGGAGGCCGTAAACAGCGAAATTTTCACCGCTCTCAACGGCAAACCAGCTGACGACCAGTTTGCGCTTGATCGTCTCATGATAGAGCTTGATGGCACCGAAAATAAAAACCGTCTGGGCGCAAACGGCATCCTCGCCGTGTCGCTCGCAGTTGCCCGCGCCGCCACTGCCGAACGCCAGCTACCTCTTTACAAACACCTCAACGACATTGCCGGCCAGCCCGCCATGAGTCTCCCTATGCCCATGATGAATATTGTCAATGGTGGCAAACACGCCCTAGGTGGCGCAGACTTTCAGGAAGGCATGATCATCCCGCTCGGCGCAAGCACATTTGCCGATGTCATTCGCATGGGCAGCGAAGCCTTTCATGCGTTACAAAAATATCTCGCCAAACAGGGGCTTTCAACGCAAGTTGGCGATGAGGGTGGTTTTGCTGTGGCAGTCAATTACAACGAAGACGTTTTACAGCTCCTAGAGCTTGCTGCAAAGCGAGCCGGCTACACGCCAGGTAAGGACATTGTTTTCGCACTCGATGTTGCTGCTAGCGAACTATACAAAGATGGTAGTTACCACTTGGCCCACGAAGGTGCTGTTCTTAGCTCCCAGGAAATGATACAGCGCTATCACCACCTCGTAGAGACATATCCGCTTGTTTCCATAGAGGACGGTCTCGCCGAAGACGACTGGCAAAACTGGCAAACACTTACCGCTAAACTGCCAAATATACAACTGGTTGGAGATGACCTCTTCGTTACGAATGTCCAGCGGCTACAGCGCGGCATAGACGAAAAAGCCGGCAATGCCATCCTCATTAAAGTCAACCAAATTGGCACACTCACCGAAACAATAGAAGCTATCAACACCGCTCGAAGCGCCGGGTTTAGCAGCATTATCTCCCACCGCAGCGGCGAAACAGAAGATGTCTTCATTTCCCACCTTGCCGTCGGTACGGGCGCCGGGCAAATAAAAACCGGTTCACTCAGCCGCAGCGACCGCATGGCCAAATACAATGAACTTCTCCGTATAGCCGAACTCGACCCTTCCCTCCCCCTCGCCAAACCATTTCAGGCGAAATGAAGTAAAATACACCACTGTTAATCATCTATCCGAAGTTAACATAGGTTCGTTATGCTATTCGGCGAAATAGTGGCGGCCGGTGCGGTAGGCTTCTCGGTAGTTCTCTATGCAACCAAAGAGCGGCTGAGGCAACGCGTCTAGGTCGTACCATTGCCAGCCGTCTATTTTATCTGGCTCCATGACGCGCGGTTCACCACTGACCCATTCGGCCAGCATACCGATGTCCACGTAGTGCTTTGGTGCGTAGCGCCGCAGGTTTGTCGTGCAGAGGTACTTCGGAGGTTTGATACGTATGTCGCTACCAGCTTCTTCGGCCAGTTCCCGCAGTACACAATCTTCAAACGATTCGCCCAGCTCTAGGTGTCCGCCTGGCAGTGCATATTCACCCGCTCCGTACGAACTCTTTCGCCGCCCCAACAAAACCTGCCCGTTTTTCACCAGCAATATCCCCACCCCAACCTTCGGCCTTTCTGTCTCTGCCATTC
The DNA here is from genome assembly GCA_964387505.1 of uncultured Candidatus Saccharibacteria bacterium. Taxonomy (GTDB): domain Bacteria; phylum Patescibacteriota; class Saccharimonadia; order Saccharimonadales; family UBA4665; genus JAGXIT01. The sequence goes on along the minus strand of CAYLWF010000022.1, from coordinate 532 downwards.
CTTCTTCATTATACGCCCAAATACAGACTAGCCTGACAAATATTTAGGCCAATGACTCACCCACCTGACTTGTTTCAGGAAGATATAACGTGATAATATATACAATATAATATAGGAGTTGTCGAATGGCATTACCTCGTATAAAATCAATTGGTTACAGTTTAGCCTCTATGCTTGTTGCGCTCGGAACAGTTTTGCCCGTGCGTGCTGCAGCTTTGGCAGGATGCGAAGCACGAAGTGATACGCTTGTCTTCAGCGAAAACTACCCCGCCGGAAACGTTTTTCAAGCAAATGTGACAGGAAACGACGACACTTCTGGCGGACAATATTACGCCCATAGCGGTGGTCAGACCGCTTCAGGTGCAAACTGGTGGGTTACTGAAAATGGCAATTTCGGCTACGTGCCTGTTGACGGCTATGTTGGCACGGAATCCGTTCGTTACGAACTATATGATCCCGCAACAAGGCTTGCTTGTTCCAGTGCGCAAATCACCATTACGACCAATGCACCAGGCTACAAACGGCTGGCAGG